>CAZCIF010000028.1:0-2931 GCA_964498645.1 uncultured Rhodomicrobium sp.
TAGAAACTCCCCTTTTGTACCTTGGCGCCTTCGCAAATTTGCTGGATGCCGACATCCGCATAGCTGCGGCTGTGGAACATCTCGAGCGCGGTGGCGAGGATGCGTGTGCGGGAGTCGGTTTCTGCTCTCATAGGGGTATAGTACTAGACCGTCCGGTCAAGTCAAGACGCTCATGTCTGGAGTGAGCAAGAGAGGCTGGGATCGCAGCCGGTTGTCCGTTATCGCTTACCCGTCACAGTAAGTTTATCTCCAAGGCCGATATCCTGTGCTATTGCGCGCGCGTTCCAACGCGAGGCCCACCCATGAGACCGATTGTTCTGTCATGCTCTTTTCTCCTTCGCATCGCCGTCTTTTGTATCGCGAGCCTCTGCTTACCGGCCTCGTCTTCGGCAGAGGACAGTGCTGAATGCAGCGCAGTGAATTGCGATTGCGGCAACGTCAGTGCGGGGGAACTCACCGCTGCCTGGCAGCGGGATTGCAGGGAGTGCGAAAAACGTTTGCGTGAAATCTGTAGCCAGAATTCGCCTCCGCTGCTTAACGGGCTGAAAAAAGCCGGGACATGCGAAGAAAAATGCAGCGCCACCGGCCCGAACCCCTATCCAAAAGGGGATGCCATATCGTCATGGAACGAATGGGAAAGATGATCGGTGCCGCAAGGCAAATGGATATGCCGGCAAGGCCGGCCCAGTACCAGCAGGAATTCAACACGCTCACACCAGAGCTATCGCCTTGAAGGTCCCGCCTGGGTGGCGCGGCATGTCCGCCTTCGTTGGTAACGCCTTAAAACTCCACGTCCAGCTCTTCCACCTCCTCCGGCTCGGCCTTCGCGCTGGCGGCCCACTGCTCCATCGCAGGCCAAGCCATGATGGAGCGGCAGTAGCCGGCGCAAGCTTCGTCGAGCTTGACATCGTAAGTCAGAAAGCGCGTGCAAACCGGGGCGTACATCGCGTCGGCCATGGAAAGCGGGCCGAAAAGATACGGCCCGCCATAAGCCTTCAAGCAGCCGCGCCAAATGGTTACGACCCGGTCGATGTCGGCTTGGGCGCCGGGGAAAACTTGAAAGCCCGGATGATAGGCGCGCAGGTTCATCGGCAGCGCCGAGCGCAAATTATAAAAGCCGGAATGCATCTCGCCCGAGATGGAACGGCAATGAGCGCGAGCCTTCGGGTCCTTGGGCAGGAGTGGCGACTCCGGCTTTAGCTCCGCGAGATATTCGGCAATCGCAAGCGTGTCCCAGACCTTGATCCCGTCATGGGTCAGGCATGGCACCAGAAACGACGGCGAAAGCAAGAGCAGCTCCGCACGAATGGATGGATCGTCGATTGAAACAATATTTTCTTCTATTTCCAGACCTGCAAGCTTGCACAAAAGCCATCCGCGGAGCGACCAAGACGAATAGTTCTTGCTGCTGATCGAGAGCGTTGCCTCCGCCATTACCGTGACCTTTGCCTATGGTTCGAAACTTGCATCGCCGTGATCCGGCTGCGCCCGGGCATGTGTGCCGGTGCAACATTCATTCCAGTGCCAAGGCCAAGAATGCTTTATCACACCTATCAATTCTATTCGGATGCCATGGTACCTGCGAGGACTTTTGCGCAGCTCGGTCTCGGAGCGGTCACCCCTTTCATGGCAAACGGCAATGGAAAGTGGCTAAGGAATTTCACCGCCGCCTGTGAGCTGATTTCGCGTGCCCAGCTGACCCACACCCGGCCCGCCTATGGGATTGAGACGGTTCGCACGGGCAACCGCGATGTTTGCGTTACCGAAGTGCCTCTCGCCGCAACGCCGTTTGGAACGTTGCTGCACTTCAAGAAGGATACCAGCCTCGCGCAGCCCCGCGTCCTGGTCGCCGCTCCGCTCTCTGGGCATTTTGCGACACTCTTGCGGAATACGGTGCAGACCCTGCTTGTGGACCACGATGTTTGCATAACGGATTGGCACAATGCCCGCGATATAGCCGTCTCGGCTGGCAGATTCGGGTTCGACGACTATGTCGAACATCTCATTCAGTGGCTGCGCTATCTCGGGCCCGGAACCCACCTCCTCGCGGTCTGCCAGCCTTGCGTCCAAGCCCTCGTGGCAACGGCCGTAATGGCTGAAGCGGGCGACCCGGCTCAGCCGCGCAGCATGACACTTATGGCGGGGCCAGTCGACACGCGCATCAACCCTACCAAAGTGAACGAGCTGGCGATGAAGAGGCCCATCGAGTGGTTCGAGAAAAATTTGATCGGCCGCGTGCCCGCCCGGTATCCCGGAGCAGGCCGGCGCGTATATCCCGGATTTGTGCAGCTTACAGCGTTCATGTCGATGAATATCGGACGGCACCGGAAAGCGCACATGGATCTCTATCAGCATTTGGCGGATGGAAACAAAGAGAAGGCCGAAACTATCAAAGCATTCTACGATGAATATTTCGCAGTTCTCGATCTAACGGCGGAGTTTTATCTGGAAACCGTGGCTTGGGTTTTTCAAGAAGCGCGGCTCGCAACGGGCACGCCGACCCACCGGAGCGCTCCCGTGAAACCGCAGGCCATAAAGCGCACCATGCTTTTGACCGTCGAAGGCGAGCGCGACGATATTTGCGCCATCGGCCAGACCGCCGCCGCACACGATCTCTGCACGGGACTCCGCCCGCATATGAAGCGCCATCATTTGCAGACAGGCGTTGGGCATTATGGCGTTTTCAGCGGACGGCGCTGGGAAAGCCAAGTTTATCCGCAGATACGCCATACGATCCTCGCCACCGATTGACGCATACTTTCCCGTGCGCGGCTCGCGGCATGCAATGCCGGCCGTGCCCTTATATCGGCTCATTATGCCGGCCTCGAAGAAAGAGGCCGCCGAAGCCCCCAGTGCCGGCCGCGACGGCAACGGGATCCCAACGGCCCGCATAGACATTTCCGGTGGCCGCGACGAACGCAACCGCAAGCA
>CAZCIF010000028.1:2941-9966 GCA_964498645.1 uncultured Rhodomicrobium sp.
GCCGAACCAGCCGTTGCCGATATGGTAGGGGAAAGAGAGCGAGGTGTAACGCACTTTGGGCGGAAAAAGCTCGACGAGAAATGCGGCGATGGGTCCGTAAACCATGGTCGCATAAAGCATCATGATGAACAAAATCAGGAGCGTAACCGGATAATTCACCCGCGAAAGATCTGCGCCCTTGAAGTCGAACACCGGGTTACCCTGCCGGTCTGTCACCGGCTCCCCATTGACATATCTCCAATTCAATCCCGGGTAGCCAGCGGCGAACAAAGCTCTTTGCAAGGCACTGTCGATTTTGTTCTTTTCGTTTCCTGCAATCTCGACTGTTTGCGAGCCTATGGACACTTCAACGGTGTCGAAGCCCGGTGCATTTATTTTGGAGAAAGACAGGCCGGACTTGGTGAGATAGTCCGTCACCTGATCACAGGCGGTGAAGTTCGACCAGGGACCGATGAGAAGATGGAAATGACAGGTCTTCGTATCGACGCGCAATGAAACGGGGTTCCCGGCTTGAAACTCTACCAGGGCCGGGTTGACCGTATTCGAAAGAACATGGAAAAGCGGAATGTAGGTCAAGGCCGCAAGACAGCATCCAGCCAGGATAATTTTCAGACGGCCGATTCTGTCGGAGAGCCAGCCAAAAAAGACGAAAAACGGCATTCCCGCAGCAAGTGCCGTTCCGATGAGAACATAGGCGGCTAAATAATCGAGCCGCAAATTTATCGTGAGGAAAAGCAGGGTATAGAATTGACTAGTATACCAGACTACTCCCTGACCTGCGGTGGCGCCAAGCAGAGCTAATAAGACGTATTTGTTATTCGGAGAATGCAAAAAGCTTTCGCGAACCGGAATCTTGGAGGAGCGCCCTTCCGCTTTCATACGCAAGAAAACTGGCGTTTCGCGCAAGCTGACACGGATATAGACGGAAAGGACTAGAAGAACGATAGACGCAAGAAACGGGATTCGCCAGCCCCAGGTCTCGAAATCTTCTTTCGTCATGAGCCATCGGCAGGCCCCGATCACGATAAGCGCGAGCAGCAGCCCAGAGGTGGCCGTCGTCTGAATCCACCCTGTCGCATATCCGCGCCGGCTGCTTTCGGTGTATTCCGCGACATAGGTTGCCGCGCCGCCATACTCACCGCCAAGCGCCAGCCCCTGAATCAGCCTGAGGGCAACAAGTAAGACCGGCGCGAGCCAGCCGAGCTGCTCGAACGTGGGCAGAAGCCCCACGGTAAACGTTGAGAAACCCATGAAAATAATCGAGATGAGGAAGGTATATTTGCGCCCGGTCAGATCGCCAAGCCGGCCCAATACAACCGCACCGAAGGGCCGGACGATAAAACCCGCAGCATAAGTGGCAAGAGCAGCGAGGAGAGCGGCGGTGTCGTTTTCAGGCGGAAAAAAAAGCTTGGCAAAAAAAGGAGCTAGTACTGCATAAAGGTAGAAATCATACCATTCAAATACAGTTCCCGCCGACGAAGCGGCGATCACTCTTCGCTTCTCTGCCCCGGACACCAAGAAAGGCCGTACCGTCCCGATCGCCACCCTTGACATCCTCGTTTCCTCTTTTTTCTTGCAGCCGCTCGCTGTCCCAAGCCTTAACGGCCGGTTTCGTTAATCAAGCTGATCCTAAACAGCGGCACATTTGCGGTAAATCCCGAAGGCAAATAATAAAAAAATTGGGGGCCGGAAAATCCGCCCCCAACTCCATGATTCATTTGGGTCTGCTTATTCGTTGATCGGACGATCCGTGTTAGAAGCGTCGATTCTGTATACGGACATGTTCGTGACATCTTAGGCATCGCCGGACCGGCTTGCATTCCAGACAATCGGCTTACTTCTTTTGGTTAATCGGTGCTTGATTTGGGTCCGCCCGTTTTCCTTCTCTTGATTCGAACCCGCTACGGCGGCAGGCGGCGAGGCTGTCCGCTTCTCCTGTTGACGGATTTGCGCAGCCTAAGAAAACTGTTACTGTTTCCTTTTAGCAGAGCTTGAGAGTCGATTCTGCGGAGAAGCGTCCAGCGGAGGGGTAACAGTGAACAGGGGAGAGACGGGAATTGCTGCGATAGACGGCAATGCGTCCCATTCCGCACCTCCCGAAGACCCTGTATCCCCAGTTCAACAGGCAATTCCGCACAATCCGGCAATGCCCGCGATATCGCCAATAAAGGTGATCTCTGCTCCCGCAAAGCTGAGGGCTGCCGGATTAAAGAAAGACCCCTTTGCCAACAGCTCCGCCGGCCCAATTTACGGCGCGCTCGATCTCGGCACGAACAACTGCCGGCTCCTCGTTGCACGCGCATCGAGGCGCGGCTTTTTCGTCCTCGACGCTTTCTCCCGGATTATCAAGCTCGGCGAGGGCGTCAGCCAATCCGGCTTTCTATCGGAAGAAGCGATTGTCCGCACCATCGACGCATTGAAAGTATGCTCTCAAAAAATGGCGCGCAGGGGCGTTACCCGCTCAAGGCTTGTTGCCACCGAGGCATGCCGCATCGCGAATAACGGACCGGAATTTGTGGCACGCGTGAAGCGCGAGACCGGGCTTGCCCTGGAAATCATCGGGCGTGAAACCGAAGCGCGTCTTGCCGTATCGGGCTGCGCCTCTCTCATCGATAAGCGGAGCGACTACGCGCTGATTTTCGACATCGGCGGCGGCTCTTCCGAATTCGTTTGGCTGAACCTCACAAAGGGGCATCGCGGCAAGCGCATCTCCATCGAGGACCGGCTGCGCATTCAAGACTGCATCGAAGCCTGGACCTCCCTGCCCTTCGGGGTTGTCACGCTTGCGGAGCGTTTCGGCAACTCACATGCGGAAGGCTTTCAATTCGAGGAGATGGTGAGTTTCGTCGAATCCCGGCTTACTCCCTTCGATGAAGCCAACGGCATCGCGGCCAAAATGGCCCAACATGAGGCGCATCTGCTCGGCACCTCAGGAACCGTTACCACGATCGCCGGCGTGTATCTCGGCCTCTCCGAATATCACCGCGCAAAGGTCGACGGCTGCTGGCTCTCGACGGAAAGCATCCGGCAGGTGTCGAAGCGCATCGTGGGCATGGATTATCGGCAGCGAGCGGCGGAGCCTTGCATTGGCAGCGAAAGAGCCGATCTTATACTCGCGGGCTGCGCCATTATGGAAGCGATGCTGAGAATTTGGCCGGTGAAATCGTTGCGCGTCGCCGACAGGGGCCTGCGCGAGGGCATTCTCGCAACTCTTATCGCCGAGGATGTCACGGGCGAGCGCAGCAAAAAAAATGGCAGCGCCAGACAGGCCGTCACTATATCTTCACTCCATGACCAATCGAGAGCCAAACCGGGCACGATCGCTTAAAGTCAAGCTTCACAAGACGCGGAGGCGTACTCAATCGTCGAAGCATTGGCTTGAGCGTCAGCTCAACGATCCTTATGTCGCGGCCGCAAAGCGCGAGGGCTATCGCAGCCGGGCCGCCTTTAAGCTCGAAGAGATCGCCGATAAATACGGGCTTCTGAAGCCCGGCGGCGTGGTTGTCGATCTCGGCGCGGCGCCGGGGGGATGGAGCCAGGTAGCGGCGAAGCGGGTCAAGGCAGCGGAAGGACGGGGCGCGGTCGTGGCGCTCGATATTCTGCCTTTCGATGCCATCCCCGGCGTTGTTATTCTCCAACAGGATTTCAGCGAACCGCAAGCGGACAGCCTATTGCTCGAAGCTTTGGCGGGCCGCAGGGCGGACGCAGTCCTATCCGATATGGCCGCGCCAACGACCGGGCACCGGCAAACAGACCATCTTCGCATTATGGGGTTGGCGGAAGAGGCTCTCGCCTTCGCCGTCAAGGTCTTGGCTCCGGGCGGGATTTTCCTCGCGAAAGTTTTCCAGGGCGGAAGCGAAAAGGGTTTGCTCGACACTTTGAAGCGTGATTTCGCCACCGTGCGGCATGTCAAGCCCAAAGCGAGCCGCGCAGAGTCGCCCGAGCTTTATGTTCTGGCGACGGGCTTTCGCGGCCCGCAGAGTGAAGCGAGTGAGTAACCCGTTGCGCTTGCTCTTGCACAAAAAATTGCTAGAAGCTCCAATAACGGGAAGTTCGGCCGTGTCTCTCGATCCGGCGGCTTATGCGAAGCCATGATCCGGCTATCTACAACGCTTCAAGCGCGCGTCTTGCGCCACAATGCGGAAATCGGGCTTTCGACGCTCTTTTTCGGCGATGGGGAGTTGCGGGTCCCCAAGATCGATGCCCCTCCCGGTTCGGGAGTGGCCGTGGAGATTGACGCCAGTGACGTTTCCATCGCCCTGTCGCGCCCCATGGACGTCTCCATTACCAACCGCTTTCCGGGAACGGTCGCCGAGGTTGAATATCTCGCTGCGCCTTATGCGCGCGTGACGCTCGATCTCGGCACCTCCCGCATTCATGCCCTTGTCACTTGGGAATCGGTGGAGCGCCTGGCGCTGGAGCCCGGCGTAAGAGCCTGGGCGATGATTAAGACAGTTGCGATTTCCAATATGGATCTTAACCCTGACGAGCTTCCCTCTCCCCGGCCGCCCCTCGCTCCTCGTAACTCCAGTCAAGAGCAGCTGTAAGCTCGCCGGTAGCGGCAGCGGCTGCAGAAGATGAGCGGCGCTCTATCGACCGGAACAGTGCAACAAGGCGCTGGCCGAAGACCGTTATCTCCGCGCCAGCCCCGCGCCGCCCCGGAAAAGTCTCGATGACCTTGGACTCAAATGTGCGGTTCAGAGCATCGGCCATGAGCCAAGTCTTGCGATAGGAAAGGCCCATGAGCTTGCTCGTGCCAAGAATGGAGCGGCATCGCTGAATGGTCTCGATCAGCGCGATATCGGCTTCATCGAGGCTGCCGCCATTTGGGAATGAAAGCCGCAGGTGAATCCGCGCGTGCTTCTTACCGGTACCGGACATCGTGATCCTCACGCTCTCTTCAGCATGGGCCCTGCGCATTGGTTATAGAGCGAAACTCATATGCGCGGAAGCGCTCCCCCGCCTACATATTATATTGCCCGATATATAGCATACTGGAAGCGCTTAATTCGAGCAGCCTGCTTCTTGCTCCATCAATAGCGGAACTGCTCGGCGAGTATCCTTTCATCCAGCGCATGGCCCCGGTCGAACATCAGAAAAAGATTGATGTCGGACACCTCGCCGATCGAAACCTCGACAATGTTACGGAACTCGCGGTGATTGGCGACGGCGGTCATAGGTCTCTTGCCGTGTTCCAGAACCTCAACCTTGATGCGTGCGGTGTTGGGCAGAACGGCTCCGTGCCAGCGGCGCGGCCGGAAGGGGCTGACGGGAGTTAATGCCAGAAGCGGTGAGTCTATCGGCAGAATGGGACCGGAAACGGACAAATTATAAGCGGTCGATCCCGCTGGCGTAGCCACGAGCACGCCATCGCATATAAGCTCCTCTAGCCGGACCTGACCGTCCACGGAGATCCTGAGCTTGGCGGCCTGACAGGACTGGCGGAACAATGACACCTCATTGATCGCAATCGCTTCATGGCTCTCGCCGTTAGCGTCCACAGCGTTCATGCGCAAAGGATGGACAGTGCTGACTTCGGCCGCGAGCAGCCGCTCCATCAAGCCCTCTTCACGGTACTCGTTCATCAGAAAGCCGACGGAGCCCAGGTTCATGCCATAAACCGGCTTGCGCTCGCACAAATGGCGGTGAAGCGTCTGCAGCATGAGACCATCCCCTCCTACTGCGACGACGACGTCGGCTGTTTCGGGCATGGCATTGCCATAGCGGGCGGAGAGGCTGGCTACTGCGGCGCTCGCTTCGCAGCTTTCGCTCGCTACGAATGCAATCCGCTGAAGCGCCTTTAGGGGAGCCGCTACCCGCAATGGCGTAGATGCTCCGTCCCGGTAGACGCTTTCGAGGAGCGGGGACCTAAACACCGGTCTTATGGTCATTTCAACTAACCCGGATTACGGCCGGAACTGAAGCGCCGTAGATAACTAATAACGGGATCGGCTGACGGAAATTCCGCCTTTTCCACAACCTAGCCGGTATGATGCGGCGGCAAAGCGGCCTTGCGGGGACGTGCTACCAGTGCGGCTCAACCGGAGCACGGCCGAATATTTCTCTCAGGCGGCGCGCCGTCCCCTGGGTGACGTCCGCCGGCAGATCCGTGCGTGAGAAGAACCGGCTTTCCACGATCTCCTTGTTTGGCGGAGGGATAGCGGGCCGCTCCCACTCGCGCACAATGAATAGAGCGATATGGTCACTTGGGAGAGCCGTCAAATTCGCGTAAAAGCCGTGAAGTTGCGGGCGGCCCTTCACGACCACGCCGGCTTCTTCCAGAAGTTCGCGGCAAAGCGCCGTTTCAGCTGTTTCGCCCCATTCGATGCCGCCGCCCGGAAAATGCCACCCTGGCCTGTAGGAGTGACGCACAAGCAGCACGTTGTCATCTTCGCCGATGACAACGCCCTGCGCGCCAAGGGTTGCACCGCGCGTCAGGCGCCAATATGCCGCGGCAAGAGTATAGGGGATACGGCGTAGCATTGGCTCCGGCCGGGACATGGGACCTGAGCCACATTGCCAAGTTCCGCCAAGTTCGCAAGCCCGGAATGCGTGTGAACGCGCATTTTGACATCCCGGAGGATCGATCGAATGCGCCGCATGCACCCAATTTGGACGCTCGTTCTTTGCGCCGGTGCGATGCTTGCGATCAACATGGGCATTCGCCAGACATTTGGGCTTTACCTCAAGCCCGTTAGCCAGGATCTCGATCTCGACCGTGCGGTTTTCTCCTTCACCATCGCGATTTTGAACCTGATCTGGGGCCTTGGCGCTCCCTTTGCCGGGGCTTTGAGCGACAGGCTCGGCGCGGTCCGCGTGGCGTTAGGCGGGACCGCCTGCTATATCGGCGGCCTCGTTCTCATGGCGACGGCAGCTGGCGAAAGCCAGCTCATTTTCTCCGGCGTATTGATCGGACTTGGCGTCAGCGGCACGGGGTTCACGGCCGTGTTCGGCGTGATCGCCCGCGCCGCTCCGCCGGACAAGCGCGCCTCCGCGCTCGGCCTTACAACGATGGGCGGCGCTAT
>CAZCIF010000028.1:10036-22599 GCA_964498645.1 uncultured Rhodomicrobium sp.
GCCACCGGCTGGGTCACATCGCTATTCATCATAGCGGCGACCGCGGCTCTCATGGTGCCGCTCGCCCTGCCGCTCGCTCGCGCCGGAAGCTTGGAGCATCATCCGGGCGCCAGGTCCGGGCAAAATTTGAAAAGCGCCGTAATCGAGGCTCTCCGCTATCCGAGCTTTCTTTTGGTGACCGCAGGCTTTTTTGTTTGCGGTTTTCACATCGCCGCCGTCGCGATGCATCCGCCGGCATTTCTGGCGGACAAGGGCTTCGGCCCTGAGCTTGGGGCCATTGCGCTGACCGCCATCGGAGCCGCCAACATTCTAGGCACCTATCTATGCGGCCGGATCGGAGACACTATGCCCAAGCGTTTGGCGCTGGCGCTTATCTATCTTGCCCGCGGCGCCATCTTTCTCGCGTTGATCTGGCTGCCGCTGAGCCAGGCCAGCGTCTTAATCTACTCGTTTCTGCTTGGGCTGCTCTGGCTCGGCACAGTCCCTCTGACGAGCGGGCTTATCGTGACATTCTTCGGAGCGCGCTGGCTGTCGACGCTCTACGGCATCGTGTTCTTCTCGCATCAGGCGGGCAGCTTCATGGGCGCATGGCTTGGCGGCTGGCTCTATGATAGCTATCGCTCCTACGATCTTTTGTGGTGGGCGGCGGTCGCTGTCGCGGTTCTTGCCGCCGCACTCCAACTGCCCATCAGGGAACATCCGGCGCCAGGGCTTTCCTCAGTACCGGCAGCGGCGCCTGCGGAATAGAAGCGAGGGAAAAGTGCCGCAAAGTGTCAAGTGGAGCTTGATTGGAGGCGTCGCGCTTCTCTGTTTGGGAGCGGCCTATCTTACGATCGAGCGCGGCCCCGCCATGTTCCTCGACCTCGGAGGCGCATTGACGGGGTGCTTTTAGACATACGGCTGCGCCCTTCCCGCGCTTCTTACAACCTTCCAAAAAGATGGGCAGGAAAGCGCATAAGCCGGCCGGTAAGGCTGACGAGCACGCATTGCGCCTCAAGCCGGAAAATAGCCTGACCTTCGCGCGTGACCGACTGGCGCAAGGTAATGCTCGCCTTGGTGATCCCGGCCGCGCTGGTATGAACTTCGAGAATTTCATCGATGCGCGCGGGCTTCAAAAAATCGGCGTTGATCCGCCTGACCGCGAATGCGCAAGGCTCGCCCGCAAGCGCGCCGCCGGCAAGCTCCGAATGCCGGATCCCGAGCAGGCGCAGAAAATCCGTCCGTCCGCGCTCGCACCAGCGAAGATAGGAGGTGTGATAGACCAGGCCTGAGAAGTCCGTGTCCTCGAAATAGACGCGGACGGGAAGGATGTGGCCGGCGCTTGTAAGTCGGCCGGAGAGATCCGCCCAGGGGCTTTCGTCCTCGCTCACGTCTATGGTTATGACGTTGCCGGTGCCGCCGGGCCTGCGCCCGCTATTTTGGCGTCAGCCTTCACGCTGCGCTCGCTTTCCCGCAGGCGCAAAGCCCAAATGGCGAGTTCGGCGCCGTCATCGCTGCCCCGGGCTTTGCTGAGCCATGCCCAAACGGCGCTCACCACGTTTTCCATTCTGCCCCTCACTTGATTAGATCTCTTGTATGTCCGCCTTTCCGGCCTGGCTTTTAGCCATTTAGCGCCTCCGATTCCAAAATAACTAAGGCGGGCCCATGGCAGAGCCCGCCTTCGCATAAAAAAGAAACATGCTGAGGCCACGCCGCCTCATCCAGAGCTTGCCGAAGCCTCATCCTGAGCCCGTCGAAGGATGAAGCCGCGATTCCCAGTTCTTCCGCAGCCAGCTAGCGTTTGCCCGGGCTGGGAGTCCGCTTAAACTCCGGCGCCGCGCGGAGGTCCTGCTCGCTCATGTTAAGCACAATCCGGTTCGGCGAGATGCTGCCGTTCTGTATGAGGTGGTCGTAGCCGACCGCCACGTTCTTCTCGCCCATGCCTAAGAATCCGCCAACGCCCACAATTACGGCGGCAACCTTGCCGTCGCGGCCGATCAAGACGTCCTTGAGATCGCCGATCGGCTTTCCGGCTGCGTTGTAAACGTTCCTGTTCCACAGTCTGCCGACAAGCCATTGATCCTGCTCCTCGGTCGTCAGGAACTTTGTTGGGGCTGCGGCCGGCGCAGCGCTGGGTGCGGGGGCGGTGGTAGCGCTGGGCGCGGGTGTCCCGGTTTCAGGCTCCATCTGAGCCAAGGCGGGGGTTACAATCAAAAGCGCGATAGAAGCGGCTGTAAAGCATTTCATGGGTGTCCTCCAAAGTTGAAAGTCAATTACACCCGATAAAACGTTGCGAAGTCTTAATGTTCCAGTTCAAGTCTGAGTGACTTCGCTGCGATGCTTTCACTCAAGGCTCGAACACAGCAATTTAAAGGATAAAAAATAACGAATTTTACTTTGAACAGCTGGCATTCACCTTCCGTTGATCGTCCCATCTTTTTCACGGGTCTAGCCAGAACTTTGCCGCGCCGTTTGGCGCTACCGCCGCCAGGCGCGTGCAAGCGCTGCAGCGCCGATAGCGGCAAGTCCGCCGGAAAGCAGGACGCTGTATCCCGCAAGCGAAATTCCGAAAATGCGCAGCGCCGCCTCGTCGCAGCGGACGGCATCGTTGTGCCTAAGCCGCTCGGCAAGCGACGAAGTGGCCTGCACATCGCCGCCGGAGCAAGTGCTTGGCCCCTGCCAGAAATGCCATTCCGCGCCTGCGTGATAAACCCCAACCCCGGCGTTGTATAGAAGCGCGAGGCAAAGCGCGGCGAGGATAAGCGCCGCCAGCTTCGGCGCCTTGGTAGCGAGATAGGCCGCGATCAGCCCGCCGGGAACGGCCGCGTAATAGGGAATGCGCTCTTCGAGGCAGAGCGGGCAGGGCTTATAGCCGGCCCAATCGATGATCCACGCGCCGGCGAGCGACGCAAAGCTCACCGCCGCGACGAACAGCGCCGCGTTGCCGATGGTCAGGCAGGGCCAGCCCGCCCGCGTTTTCTCCACCCTATATAACATATTTCACGATCACAAAGCCCGAGATAATGATCGCCACCGTCGCCAGCACGACCGCTTCCAAGCGCCGCTCCAGAAAATTGCGGATCGGCTCGCCATAATAAGATAATAGCCCCGCAACTAAGAAAAACCGTATGCCGCGCGTGATGACCGACAGCAGCACGAACAGGCCGAAATTATAACCCGCAAATCCGCTCGCGATCGTGACAAGTTTGTAAGGAATGGGCGTCATGCCCTTCAAGAGAATGATCCACGCGCCCCAGGCGGCATAGGTCTCGCGGAACGCCTCCACGCTCTGCCCATAGCCGTAGAGTTGGACGATCCATTTGCCGAGGCTCTCATAGAGCAGCGAGCCGATGGCGTAGCCGAATATGCCGCCCGCGACCGATGCCGCCGTGCACCAAAGCGCGAGCGTGAACGCACGCTGCCGCTGCGCCAGCACCATGGGCACGAGCAGTGTGTCGGGCGGGACTGGGAAGAACGAGCTTTCCGCGAACGAGACCGCGATCAGCGCAGGCAGCGCATGCCGCCCTTCCGCGAGGCGCATCGTCCATGAATAAAGGCGCCGGAGCATGGGTTCACTCTCTGAAACTGCCGGGCGGTGATAGCCCGGCGCGAGGGCGTTGTCTATGCGCGGGTTGCGCCAGGGCTGTCATGGCGTGGCAGCGTGTCGCCGTGGCGATGATGCGGTGAGCAATGCGAATAACCTCCGGATTGCTGTGTCGCGCCCGGCGCCCCGCAATAATGCCCAAGTGCTAAGCAAGATTGCATGGCTGCGCCAACGCTTGTGCTGCTTTCATCCGCAGGTCATGTATCGAGTGACTCTTCCCATTCCGAATGCGTAATAACACACCGATGGGCGGGCCGGTCAGTTGGACGAAAATGCGGGATAATGCAGGCAAAGAACAAGTAGCGATTAGCTCATACTATCCCGGCAAATTGAAGTTCGCGATTACTAATCTGTTAGTCCCAAATCTTGGATGCCAAGCATCCACCAACCCCTGACGCGTCTCCCCGTCTGTGGCAAACATTACGTCAACCCACAAGCCGCCAAGGTTAGCCGCGAAAAGCGGGAGCGGCTGCTTTTGGCCCATCGCGTCGTAAGCAAACCGTCCGCATCCGGCTCGCTGCGGGCTGAACGTTTGGCTCGGCCTGCTGGCGCATCAACCCAACATTGGTCAAGCCCGCGCCGCGCTCAGCAGCTTTTCAACATAGGCCGGCACGACTTCTGTCGCACGCCCGTGGATCGCCTCCCGGAAGCCATCGATGCCCTCCGACGGTTCGAGGTTCAGCTCGACCGTGTGGGCGCCCGCGTTGCGCGCCTCCAAGACGAAGCTGGCCGCCGGGTAGACCGTGCCGCTCGTCCCGATGGAGATGAAAAGATCGCATCTGCCAAGCGCCTCATAGATCTCGTCCATGCGGTAGGGCATCTCGCCGAACCAGACGACATCGGGACGCAACGTGCCCTGCTTCCCGCAGGTCGGGCAGACCGCATCAACCGTAAGATCCTCAAGCCCGATCGAATGGCGCGCGCCGCACCTCTCGCAGAGCGCTTTCGTGATCTCTCCATGCATGTGAATGAGGTTTTTGGACCCCGCCATTTCGTGCAGCGGGTCGATGTTCTGCGTCACGATCAGGACATCGCCCGGATATTCGGCTTCCAGCCGCGCCAAGGCCAGATGCGCGGCGTTCGGCTTCACATCGGCATTCTGCCGGCGGCGCTGGTTGTAAAAGTCCAGCACGAGCGCCGGGTTTCGCTCGTAGCCCTCAGGCGTCGCAACGTCGCGGTAGTCGTATTTGCACCAAATCCCGTCTTTGTCGCGGAAGGTATGGAGGCCCGACTCGGCAGAAAGTCCGGCGCCTGTCAAAATTACGATCTTGCTATAAGCTGTCATGGCCATGTAATGGCCTGTAAGGTGAACTCATGTCAAACCGGCTTGAAGCTTACGCGCATTTGGCGGCCCAAACGCTGCGCACGGGCTATTACGCGGCGCTCTATCGTATTTCAAACAGGCGCGCGGCGCAGCTCGGCGCGGGCGGCGGCCGCGTTAAAGTCACCCGTCCGGTTCCGGGCATTTGGACGCTGTTGCAAGATGTTTTAAAGCTGCAAGCGAAAGATGCACGGAACGTGCGCGAGGGCCTCTATCCCGCTCCGCTCGAAGAGGGCGGTTCGCTGGCGGGCCATATCGAGGCCGTCAAGCGCATGTTCGCCGATCTTCCGCTATCGGCTGAACGCCGCGCAGGAAAGAGAGTGAATGAGGCGGCGCTGCTGCCGGAGGCGGAAGGCTTGCCTGCCTATTACGCGCAGAATTTCCATTATCAGTCCGGCGGCTACCTTACGGAGGAATCCGCAAAACTCTACGACGTTCAAGTCGAGACGCTGTTCATGGGCGCGGCTGGAGCCATGCGCCGCCAGGGCATTCCTCCCATCGCGGATTTCGTGCGCGGCCGCGATCAGCGCGGGCTTAGGCTTCTCGATGTAGCATGCGGGAGCGGCCGCTTCCTGCATCAGCTCGCACAGGCGTTCCCGGCAATGCCCATGATGGGCATCGATTTGAGCCAAGCCTATCTTGAGGAGGCTATGCGCTTCCTGGAAGGACGGCGCACCGTGACATTCCAGCGGGCGAATGCGGAGGCGCTTCCCTTCGAAGCGGAAAGCTTCGATTACCTCTACCATGAGCTGCCGGACGAGGTGCGCCGCCTCGTGACCTCGGAGATCGCCCGTATTTTGAAGCCCGGCGGTCTTTTCGTCTTCGTCGACTCGCTGCAGTGGGGCGACGTGGAGGCCTATGATGGGCTGCTCGAAGCCTTTCCGCAGCGCTTTCACGAGCCCTATTTTCCCGGCTATCTGAGCACCCAGCTCGGCGGGCCCGAGGGCATGTTCGCGAATGCGGGCCTGCAAACCGCCGATACCTATCCAGCTTTCCTGTCCAAGGTGATCGTCTGCCGTAAGGCCGTGGGCTAATGCTCCCGGAATTTCCAGAAGCGGCGGGCTGGATTCAATGAAGAAGCCAAGCACTCTCGTGTATTGCCTTGCCCGCCCGGATTTGTTATCGATCTCCACGGTTTCGAACCGGCAGACAGCACCGGCCTATACGCAGAAGGCCAATTTACTGATAATAGCTGGTTGCTCTGGAGTGGTGGCCGAGAGGCTGAAGGCGGCGGTTTGCTAAACCGTTGTACGGTTGAAAAGCCGTACCGAGGGTTCGAATCCCTCCCACTCCGCCAGAGGGCTGCTTACGTAGACCTTAGCATTTCGCAGGCGACCTCCCCCCTCCCCCCTTTCGGCGCGTGCGCTCAATCTGCGTGCGCATGATTTGCGCGCTCGCGTTCTGCGCAGCGGGATTTGCAGACATGATTTTGCAGGCGGAGAAAAATGCGGCGATGTTGGGCGGCGTGTTTGGCACGCATATCTTCGGCGGAGCCGTGGCGCGAGACAAAGGATTTGCAGCAAGAAGGTTTAGCAGGTTCGTGGCGTCGAATGCCCGCTGGCTCCGCCGCACCCTAAGGCTCTTCAGGGTCGAAACGGGAAAGTCTCCACTTGGGCACCGTCGTCCGCTTCACCTCGCAACCCGGACAATGTTCGGAAGTCTACTCAGCATACTCCCGCTAACGGATGTTTCATTTGCAAGAAGGCATCGCAATAGCCTATTTCGTCGAAGTATACTTGAGAGCGAAGTCACGCATTTTGTCTGACTTCAGAGCGTCGGCATGCTCCGCCACAATAGCTGCTGCTCGTGGCGGGTCGACTTCATGAGCTTTTCGTATGTTATCCATAACATGCGTGAGAGTTTTCGCGTCGAGCCTTGCCCCAAGTCGCAACCCCAATATTGATGGAAAAATAGTCTTGAGGCTCTCCCGTACGTTTTCATCGGTCGGGTTGTATGCGATATAGTTTATTAGAAACTCCGGGCGCATAACATATTTGACCCCTCTTCTATCCTTGAAACAAATAGATGCCGCCACATTGCTAATACTATCTTGAGTCAAGTACCACGTTCGATATCCGTAGGGGTTGCCGACGACGTGTTCTTTTTTCTTACGTAAAGCGTCGATCCGAAGTATCATGTACGCGTCGTTTTCGGCAAGCTCTTCCCGCTTTTTGGGGCTGCGTTTCTCACGAATTTTCTTGGCAAGGATTGCCACTTCATCTTTGTCAATCAGCGCATCATTCTTGTCCCGCGCCTCGAACTCCATCCCAAATCGATTACAAAGGGTGTCGCGCAGTTCCTTTAAGGATCTTGGCGAGAGCGGTCCAGTTAGGTTTCCTGGAGAAACGAAATTATTTAGAAACTGAGCCCAATTCTTCGGTCGCTTGGGATTCTCAGCATCCAGCTTTGCGTAGTAGTAAGAACGGATAAGTATTTTGGACGCCTGGGAGGCAAGAGCTTCATCAACTAAAAAATCTACCTCAAGATAATGATTGCTATATTCAAGGCTGGAAGCGTAAATGTGGCTATGCACCTCTTCCAGCATGGCCTCTGTTAGAATCAGGCGAGAACCAGCTTGCTTAATTATCTTAAGAGCGTTAACTGTCATCTGATTTTCTGGTTGCAGGTAGAATTCAGATATTGCGCGGACCAGTAAGTCGGAGCCAACATATAGGTGGAACGTCTTTGACATTGTATTAAAATAATTTATTATTTCAGGCGTATTGCGAATTGTAAATAATAGAATATAGGTTCGCGCCAGTCGTGCGCAGTAGCCTCTCTCATTATCGGTGCTACTGTAAAATATATCCCGGAGCACACGCTTCATCACATTCAAAAGATAAGGGTCCTTGGCTATTTTGAACCCGGCGCGTTCCAATTCCTCTTCTGCTATTTCGATTATGGGTCTGGCCTCTAGCGCATCTTCTATCTGTCCCTCCGTGTTGAGAAAATGGCGTGCGGCATCGAAGCCCCGTTTCTCAAACACGATCTCCAGAACTCGATGAAGCGTTCCAGTTAGAGCTTCAACCACGTTTGTGCCATACATTGAACCGCTGGCGTTCAGAATTCGTTGCTCAAATCCGGCGGTGACAGATGCCTTCAATGCCTCATCTTCAATAGTGTGGGTCGTAAGTATTTGTCGACTTTCGAAAGGTAGGCAATATTTGCCGTCTTTTGCGTAAATGTTCACCAATCGAACACCCTTGCTCTTCTTTGTAAGAACTTTTAATCGGTGCTCGATCACCCCGCGCAGGAATTGTTTGGCGGTAGGAACAACGTTTTCGACCTTGGCTATAATTTCCTCTGCAGACATCAGAGTGTTCTTGGCAGGATCGGTGCCTTCAAGTGCCCAGAGGATTAGTGCATCACATACACTTTCTAGTGTTTTGGTTGTACCAAGACGGCGTTCCACCTCTTGACCTAAAAAAGCGCAAACAATGCGGGCGTCTTTAAGGACGGGGCTGGATGGGTACGACGGTGCAAAGGCCTTTTCAAGAAAGGCTAATGATGGTTGCAGATATTGAAAGAAAGCGGCCTTTGCGTCTTCACTGTGATTGGCGCGCTGCTCGAAATATGAGCAGTCATAAATTCGAATATTAACGTCTAATTCCTCGGTTAGTTCGTTCTGAATTCTGTCAATGTGTTTTACTTCACGCGATGTTGCATAGTGCAAAGTTTTCGGTGAACGACCAAATTCTTTTAGTCGAGCGATGGTTCGCCGAATTTTACCCTCGACATCAATCTCTTTCGATGCTTGGAAGAATATCGTGGGTTTTTGGATATCTTGATGAATGTCTGCGTCGACAAAACCATCCGCGCCGCCGTCCTTGTAGCCACCTAGCGGTTTGAAAGTGTTCCCTATGACAGCGCCGAAAACTGCCTGAGAGTATTTCTCGAAGGCGCTCGTGTCGCATCTCTCTAGAGCTATCTTTACGCTGCCGGGAGGTACAATTGCCATCTGCTGATCCTAGCGAAGCCTTTCGCAATTTGCTATCATGTATCAGGGACGTTTTGCTGGACCTCGCAGGCTAAGAGGGTCCGCTACTCATCCGTTATCGACAGTTAACCTTTTCGACTTTTGCGTCTGCTCCCGGCCTTAAGCGCCATAAGACGTTGTATCGCTGGTGGCAGCAATCGGTTGAATAAGGACACGGACATGCGAAAAATTGGGCTTTCTACTTGATCGCTCTTAACGAGCAACTCGCGATGGACCGCCTGCGAGGCTGCCAGTTTGAGCCGCTTGACGACCACCGCTCCCTCAGGGCCACCGCCGCGGAAGACCTCGCCGAAGCCGCCGGGCTTGCCCAGCGGAGCGCCGGGGTCATATTGCCACTCATCGCACGGGGCTTAAGATTCTCTATGATCTTGCTCGTCTCCATAAGCTGAGCCAGGATTGAGGTTACAGGCTTTAGTCGTGATCGGCGTCTGGCCATTGCAGCCTCTCGGCGCACATGGTTCCCGCTACTCACTTCGCCGCAACCGAATGCCGGGCGCTTCGCCGTTGATGAATTCAACGCCCGCAGTTTCGAAAGCGAGCTTAATAACGGCGAGCGTTGAAGCGTTTGGCGACGACTTGCCGCTTTCAAATCTCGACACGGTGTTGGGCGTCACCTTCGCATGCTTCGCCAGATCGCGAACGGTCCAGCCAAGGGCAGCGCGGGCCATCTTGCTTTGTACGGGTGTAATCATTTAGCGACAACAAACGTCAAACCGGGAGTTGACGCAACGCCGCTGCTTGCCCTGGTTACGATACAGGTGTACTCATATCGATACAGATATCATCGTAACGCGATAGGCGTATCGGTACTTGTTCACAATTTGTTTTCTGAGGCCGGGCCATGCATCACACCACGCAGCGATTGATTGCGTTAAAGCGCGATCTGAAAGAAGCCTACATCCTCATTCGGTCCGTGAACGAGAAACTGGAAATGGTGGGCGACCTGCATGCCGCGCAGCGCTGTAAGTCGATTGCAAGCCTGATCCTCGCCGAAATCTCCTACATCGACACTTTGATCAATCCATCCTGAGCCACAACCGCTTCGCGGTTATGCTCGGCTCTGGCTCGCTTTAAGCTTCAGTATGGCTCGCTGCAGAGCTATCAAGCATCCGCCCGGACCTAGCCGTAGGGCGTGCTGTTCATTCGAGCGGCGTAAATGCGTTGGAGAATGTTCTGAATCCCGAGCGCGCTGCTTCTTTTGTATTCCCGGACAAGAATCTCAAGTTCGTCGTCAGAGATGTCGATCCCGCGCAATAGAGGCTCAAACTCGAATGGGAATGAATCTAACAGCACCATGCGGCGAACGCTCATCCATTGTTCACCATCCGAATCGCCAGACATAAAGCCCTCAAGATTTCAGTCTTTTCCCACGGTGCGGCAAACCATGGCACGCATAAAGCCATCTACTTCGTTCGACCGGGCGTGACAAATGTGTATTGCGGTTTTCCTATGGGATTATTCCTCGTTCTTCGGCGATCTCTTTTCGCAAGCATCCAAGGCGCCGGTACAGCGCCTCGAATTCCTCGCCCGATAGCTGCTTTACAATAAGGCATTCAAAATACCTCTTTTTCCGAGTGATGCGCACTCGCATTCCCAAGTCCAAGGACAAGCTCTTCCCGGTCCCGCTCACGCTCCCAAACAAGGCCGGGACCGCCGCCGCACTCGTGCCAAATGAATTTCCGGTTTGCTTTGAACAGCGTTCCGTTTTCACGCATGAATGCGTTGATCCTGTTCTCTAATCCGATCTCTTCCTTGAGCGCTTTGCTGACTCGCTTGAAATCGTCTTCATCCAGCAAGGTCTGATGCATGAAATTCCCGATCAGAGTTTTTAGCGCATGCAGGTTTTCTTTGGTCGCGTTCGACTTCCTGTAATCGATGTCTTTCCGAAGCAGCCTTTTCACAATTCTGGCTCTGCCTGGATTTTCGTTGTCGCTGTAATCCAGCTCGCCGGGCAGGCGGGGAAGCTCGAACTCCTCGCGCTGACTGATCTCGTGGCTGTCATGCCACCATGCGACGCCTAGCTTGCTGATCGCATCGCGTACCGTTTGCTGCTCTTCCTGCTTTGTCCGCCTTTTGCCTTGCTCAGTGACAATGGCACGCCCCCGCTGCTTTGCCTTCGTGATATCCTTCAGGGCGCGCACGATCTTCTTCGCCTCCGCATGGGGCGGCACGTCGGCGGGTTCGTCGCGATAGCGTTCAAGCTTGATGACGGAGAGCTTCGAAAGATCGGCAACCTTGCGAAGATCAAAATGGCGGAGCGCGTTTGCATAAAAGCTTGCCCGGCCGGATAGCCTCTCGTCTTCAAAGCTTTCCGGCCCCGCACTCAAAGTCTCTTCGGTTTCGCCCGCGCTCAAGGCTTCTTCCGCTTGATCGTCTCGCAGTTCGTTGCTCTCCTTGCCGATCAGGATGGTCTCAGCAACGATGATGTGCTTGCGGGCGAGCAAGCCTGTCTCATGCGGCGGAAAGGATTTGTTCTCCCAGCTCTCGAAATAGCCGCGCCGGACAACGCCAGCGCTTTTGCGCACGCCGCGAAAGAAATCCCCCAGAGTGAGAAGCCGGACTTCAACATCGTCACGCCCGTCGAAGGCTTTCAAGAAGCCGTCGAGATCGAAACGCTCATGGCTGTCGCTGCGATACCGCTCGCCCCGCAAGTCCGCGAACTTATCTGCGTTCGGCCCGTAAAGGCTGGTTTTCGCTAAGGCGCGGTCTTCGTCTGTAAATTCGTCCCGCCCGGTCAAAGAGCGCATGATCAGCGGCGGGATCACGGAGAAGAACGCGAAAGGCCTGCGACCGGGCAAATGGCGGTACCGTTTCCAGTAATCGGGAGAACCGAGCGTGACATGCTCGATAATGGGATGCTCCAGCTGATCATCAGCAAGATGCAAACGCTTGTCCCCAAGCTCAGCCAACACGAACCGGCGCCAGATGCCGGTTAAGAGTTCGTCGGCTCTGGCGTTGGAGGTCAGCGCCTTGCCCTTGCCGGTTGGCTTGCCTTTTTCGTCCAGTTCCCGCCGCGCCTCAAATTCGGATTTCGGCAGGCAGAGCTTGTAATCGCCCGGCTGGGTGATAAAGCCGGTCCCGTGCGCGCTAACTTTCCGGAACAAGGGATAGTTGCGGGGCTGTTCGCCGTCTAAGCCTTCATCGATGAAGCGATCAAGATGCTCGCGCTCGAAAGGCGTCGCGTTCTTGATCGCCTGTTCGAAGTCAATCAGATTGAACAGCGCGTAGCGCTTGGCCGAGACCGCGATACAAGACAATGGAGGGGCCGCCTCTTTGGCCTTCTTGTTGAAATGGCCGTTCACATCCTCGAAATTGAGGATCGAGAGCGGCTTGCCGTTCTCATTAATCCGGGGAGAGTAGGGGTAAAGCTGCGCAAACCATGCGACGATTTCTCTGACGTGGCCTTCGAATGCATTGCACTCCATCGTGTCCGGCCGCACGAACGCCATGCTGTCGGTATCGCAAAAAACGTAGCAGATGCCCCTATCGGCGGCGAGGCGCTCGCACATCGCAAGCAGCAGCCGCCCGCCTGCCGTGATGTGCGTCCCGATATGCGGCGCGAAATGAGTACCCGGCTTTTCGTATTTGCTCACTTTCCATTCGCGGCCGATGGGGCCGCCATCGTAAAGATCGACCTCAAAGCCCTTATTGGTCGTGGCGCT
>CAZCIF010000029.1:0-21900 GCA_964498645.1 uncultured Rhodomicrobium sp.
TTGATAGCGCACTTCGTGTAGTCGATCACGACAGAGCCGCCATAGATGGGAGCGGCCACGATGCCCGTGCCGATCGCGCCGATCAAGCCGCCGATCGCATGGACGCCGAACACGTCGAGCGTGTCGTCATAGCCAAGAGCGCTCTTGACCGCCGTGCAGAAGAAGAAACACACAGCGCCTGCGACGAGGCCGAGGATGAGTGCTCCCATGGGGCCGGCGAAGCCGGACGCCGGGGTAACGGCGACGAGACCGGCGACGACACCCGAAGCAAGGCCAAGAAGACTGGGCTTACCCTTGAAGAGCCATTCGACCAGCATCCAGGAAAGGCCGGCGGCAGCAGTTGCCACGAAGGTGTTCGCCATGGCCAGAACCGCAGTTGCGTTCGATTCGAGGTTAGACCCTGCGTTGAACCCGAACCAGCCAACCCAAAGCAGGGAGGCGCCGACCATGGTGAGTGTCAGCGAATGGGGCGGCATTGGCTCCTTGCCGAAGCCGATGCGGCGCCCGAGCAGAAGCGCGCCGACCATCCCCGCGATACCGGCGTTGATGTGAACGACCGTGCCGCCAGCGAAGTCAAGTGCGCCCATTTGGAAGCCGTAACCAGAGCTCGCGAGAGCTGCTTCGTTTTGCAGAGCAAGCGCGGCAGGGCCTGGGTTGAACCAAACCGAGTGAGCGATCGGGATGTAGACGATCGTGCACCACAAGATAGCGAAGAGCACGATTGCGGAAAACTTCATCCGCTCCGCGAAACCGCCAATCGCCAGGGCTGTAGTGATGGCCGCGAACGTCATCTGGAAGCAAACGAACACAAGCTCATCGAGGCCGACGCCGACCGAGAAGGTCGTGGCTGGCGACTTTGGATCGATTCCCGCCAGGAACAGCCGCGATAGACCGCCCAAGAATGGGGATGTGACGCCACTGCCCTCGGTGAAGGCGAGGCTGTAGCCGTAAACGAACCACAACACGCAAACGATGCACTGGATCGCAAAGACCTGCGTGAGCATGGAGAGCATATTCTTGGTTCGCACCATACCGCCGTAGAACAGCGCCAGGCCGGGAACCGTCATCATCAAAACGAGGAGGGACGACACCATCATCCACCCATCGTCGGCCTTGTTCACTACGAGTTCTGGAGCCTTGGCAGCTTCGGCAAACGATGGCTCAACCATTGCCATCGCGGCCAGTCCTGCAGCTCCCAAAAGAGCCAAACTACGCCAAACGGTCTTCATTCCATTTTCCCTTTTTCGATCAGAGTGCATCTGCGTCAGTTTCGCCGGTGCGGATGCGCACCGTTTGGTCGATTGGCGTGACAAAGATTTTGCCATCGCCGATCTGCCCCGTTTTCGCCATCGAGGTGATTGCCTCAATGACCTTCTCGACAGATTCCGAGGGGATAGCCACTTCGATTTTGAGCTTCGGTACGAAGTTAACCTCGTACTCAGCCCCGCGGTAAATCTCGGTGTGCCCCTTTTGCCGGCCGTACCCCTTGACTTCGGTGACCGTCAGCCCCTCGATGCCGATGCCGTCGAGGGCTTGGCGGACCTCTTCGAGTTTGAACGGCTTAATGATCGCCATCACCATCTTCATAATGAGTCCTCCATCAAAGTCTCTGCATTCGAAACCTGCCGATTAGTCCATCGCCCGCACCGGTCCCCTAAGTTCCCGTGTGGCTGGCTCTTTGTAATCAAAAGCTGTGCCAAAAGCGGACTCGGCGCCACCGCCCTCCAGAGGCGCAAAAAAACCGTAAATTCACCATCTCGAGGTCAAGACGGTAAAGACTTCTGCCCAATGACTTCGCAAAAGCCGGAATGCTGCCTAAGAAGTAGGCGTCATGCCTTGTCGAGGGGCAATGATGCCCAGCTTAACAGACAGAATTCTAGTTTCTTGGTCCAAATCCAGCACGCATATTATGGCTTGAAGCCTGCGCTAACCTGGATTTATAGCAGCCGGCAAGGCTACCAGCGGCCCGCGCGGCAATCATTTGACAAAATCTTTCCCAAATCCTGCCCAGTACGAGAACTTTTTTTACGCAAGCGTAACGGGGAGAACCCGCCGCGCCCAAGAAATGGCTTCCGGCGCGAAAGGTAAGGGGCGGCTTGGTAGGCCGCCCCCAAAAGCTGCCCTTCAGAAGCTGAGCCGCGCTGCGCGAACCACATGCGGCAGCGCGCGAACCTTGTCGAGAACACCGTCGGTGACGCGCTCGTCGACACTGACGAGTGCGATGGCCTTGCCGCCTTGCTCTTCGCGTCCAAGATTGAACGTCGCGATGTTCACACCCTCATTGCCGAGAAGCGTTCCAAGTGCGCCGATATGGCCCGGCTTGTCGGCATTTTCCGTATAGAGCAGGTTGGGCGTAAACTCGGCATCCATCGGCACTGTATTGATCTGGATAATGCGCGGCTTTCCATCTGAGAACACGGTGCCGGCTACGATCCGCTCGTGCCTTTCCGTCTTGAGTGTCACGCGTATATAGGTCTCGTAGGCGCCTTCCTGCCCGCGGCGCACCTCTTCGACCTTGATGCCCCGGTCTCTAGCGACAATTGGCGCGGACACCATATTGATGTCCTCCAGCAAGGGCCGGAGTACGCCGGCGACCGCAGCCGAGGAGAGTGCGCGTGTGTTCATCTCCGCGACATCGCCCGCATATTCGAGGCGGATGAAGCCTGGTGCTGTCTCCGTGAGCTGGCCGGCAAACGATCCGAGCTGCTCGGCGAGTTTGACGAAGGGCTTGAGCTTCGGGGCCTCTTCCGCGCTGATCGAGGGGAAGTTGACCGCGTTCGAGATGGCGCCTTGCAATAGGTAATCCGCCATTTGCTCGGCGATCTGCAGGGCGACGTTCTCCTGTGCCTCATTTGTGCTAGCGCCCAGATGCGGGGTGCAAATCACATTCGGCAGGCCGAACAGCGGATTTTCGGTTGCCGGCTCGGTCTCGAACACGTCAATGGCAGCTCCCGCCACGTGGCCCGCCTTGAGCGCCTCGGCCAGCGCCGTCTCGACGACCAGCCCGCCGCGCGCGCAGTTTATGATGCGCACGCCTTTCTTCATGGACGCGATCGATTTCTCATTAATGATATTGCGGGTCTTCTCGGTCATCGGGGTGTGGAGCGTGACGAAGTCCGCGCGGCGGAAAAGCTCTTCCAGCGGCACCTTTTCAACGCCCAAATCCAGTGCCCGCTCCTCGGTCAGGAAAGGATCGTAGGCGATGACCTTCATTTTAAGGCCTTGCGCACGGTCGGCGACGATGGAGCCGATATTGCCACAACCGATGATGCCAAGCGTCTTGGACGTCACCTCGACGCCCATGAATCTCGACTTCTCCCATTTGCCCGCTTGCGTCGAGCGGTCCGCTTCGGGGATCTGCCGCGCAAGTGCCATCATGAGAGAGATCGTATGCTCGGCTGTCGTGATGGAGTTACCGAAGGGGGTGTTCATCACGATGATGCCGCGGCTTGTAGCTGCCGGCACATCGATATTGTCGACGCCGATACCGGCGCGCCCGATAACCTTCAGGCCGTTCGCCTTAGCGAGGACCTTCGCGGTCACCTTGGTGGCGGAGCGGACGGCGAGACCATCATATTGGCTGATGATTTCGGCGAGCTGATCCTTATCGAGTCCGGTCTTTGTGTCGGCCTCGATGCCGCGGTCTTTGAAGATCGCTGCCGCGGCGGGTGAAAGCTTGTCTGCGATGAGAACGCGAGGAGTTGTCATAATCTGTCTCCTGAAATCCAGAGACATTGTAGCGATGTCATTGGCGGGCTTGACCCGGCAATCCAGGATATCGGGCTCTGGAGGTTCCGGCTCTGGATGGCCGGATCACGTCCGGCCATGACAAGAAAGGGAAACTCAAGCAGCCTTCGCGAGGCCGGATTTCGCACCTGCAAAAGCCCAGTCGAGCCAGGGCATCAGCGCTTCGAGATCGGAGCGTTCCACTGTGGCTCCAGCCCAAATCCGCAAGCCGGGAGGTGCATCGCGATACGCGCCAATATCCAAAGCAACCCCCTCCTTTTCGAGGGCGGATGCGATTTGCTTGGCAACATTCGCCTGCGCATCAGGAGAGCCAATCTCGGGGTCCACGAACTTGAGGCAGACCGATGTGTTCGAGCGCGTTGCAGGTTCCGCCGCGAGAAAATCTACCCACGGCGTCCGCGCAACCCAATCGGAGATGACTTTAAAATTGGCGTTGCACCGCTCTTGCAGCGCCTTCAAACCGCCGATGCCTTTCGCCCAATTGAGCGCATCGAGATAATCCTCGACGCAAAGCATGGATGGCGTGTTGATGGTCGCGCCTTCGAAGATGTCGGTGTTGAGCTTCCCGCCTTTCGTCATGCGGAACAGTTTCGGCATGGGCCAGGACGGCGCATAGCTTTCAAGCCGCGCTACGGCTCGCGGAGAAAGGATGAGAATGCCGTGCTGCCCTTCGCCGCCCAGCACTTTCTGCCAGGAGAAAGTGACAACGTCGAGCTTCGGCCAGTCGAGATCCTGGGCGAACGCGGCGGAGGTGGCGTCGCAAAACGTCAGCCCTTCGCGGTCCGCGGCGATCCACTTGCCGTCAGGCACGCGCACGCCGGATGTCGTGCCGTTCCAGGTAAAGACGACATCGTTCTTGAAATCGGCTTTCGAGAGATCCGGGAGTGCGCCATAGGGCGCATCGAAAACGCGGACGCCCGGAATCTTGAGCTGCTTGACGATGTCCGTCACCCAGTCCTTGCCGAAGCTTTCCCATGCGAACACATCCACGCCGCGCGCGCCGAGCATGGACCACATCGCCATTTCGAACGCGCCGGTATCCGACGCCGCAACGATGCCGATCAGGTAATCGGAGGGTACGCCGAGCACGTCGCGCGTCATATCGATCGCGAGCTTGAGCTTGGCCTTGCCGGGCTTTGAACGGTGCGACCGCCCTAATTCGGCAGATTTCAGATTTTCAAGAGAATAGCCGGGGCGCTTTGCGCAGGGGCCAGAAGAAAAATGCGCCACATGGGGGCGCGCAGCAGGCTTGGAGGCCGTCATGGCGGTCTACCCTTTCAGATAGTTGCCTCCCGTTGGGGGGAGGTGTCCCGCCGTGTGAAATATGGGCGCCCCGGCGCCAAGTCAAGAAAAAATACCGTCGCACACCGGGCTAGAACCCTTTGTTCTGCGACTAAGCGCTTAAGCGGAAACCACCGTATCATTGCGCCGCTCGAACAGCATGATGAAGGTAAGCGCAGATTGCCGGGGGGAAGCTGGTCTGGAGCCACGGCCGCAAGCTTGCGGCGCTCATGGTGTCTTTGACTGTAAAGACACAGAAGAGCCCGCTCCGGCGGCTTGCCCTCATGAAACATGCCTGCAATTAAATTCTTGCCATTTTTTTCAGTCTCAGACAGGGTCCTAGGGGACAAAACGTGGACCAACATTGGGGTGGAGTAAGGCCTTGGGCGTTCTATCATTCCTATGGAGCTGGTTTCCAACCCTCCTTCTAGGCATTGGATATTTGATCCCACACCTTCGAGTTCCGGTTTTTTCCAAACCAAGCTTCGAAGGGCTCGTGGCGATTATCATCTTGATAGTTGCTGCCGCGGTCTGGGTGGTTGTGGAAGCTGTTAAGGCTGGTCATCGCAAAACGACTACGTTGAGGCTGCAAATCGATTGCTTCCGTAGCAATCTTATCGGCGTCATTTTGGTCGCGTGGGGCGCATGGCTTCTCGCAGATAATGCTATGCAGTGGTGGTTTCCTATCCCGCTCGCAGCGGCAGTAGTCGATATGTTCCTCACTCCCTACAATGCTATCGACAACGCTTCGCAGAAACCCTTTCTCCCTCAAAGGGGCGACATATAGAGTCTAACTTCAATAGTCTGCGCATATTGTTTCTTAGTGGCGATCCCGGAGGGGCTCGAACCCCCAACCCCCTGCTTAGAAGGCAGGTGCTCTATCCTGTTGAGCTACGGGACCAACGTCCGCACCCTACCCTTCGCCGCTCATCCTGTAAATCGCGCCGATGGGCCGAAGGCGGCCTGCAGCATAGCCGATGCATGGGGCCGGGAACGCCCGCAGCCTAAACTTGCCGCAAGCGCGCTAATTCCGCTTCCAACTCTTCGATACGCTTATCGCGTTCAGCGAGCGCGGCTGCGACATCAGCCGCATCGAAACGCTGCGGTATATGCCGCGGGCAATTCGAGTCCCAGGTGGAGACGGTGAAGAGAATCACCTGTTCGGGGTGCGCCTTGTATCCGCCGGGCATGAGCCGCTCGGTGAGTTCCGCGTCCCCCTCGACCACCCGCGCTTCGCCCCAGATCTTGATGCGCCTGCGGTTGGCATAGTCGATCAGAAAAAGATAGGCTTTCGGGTTCTCAGCAAGGTTTCCCTGCGTGATATATTGCCGGTTGCCTGCGAAGTCGGTAAAGGCAATCGTCTTCCCGTCAAGCACCCGCAAGAAGCCTTTGGGTCCGCCGCGATGCTGTATGTAGGGCTGACCTTCCCTGGTTGCGGTCGCCAGGAAGATGCTGGTCTGCTGCTCGATGAAACTTGCGAGGCCGGGCGTGATCGTGGTCTCCCAGGAGCCGCCTTCCTCCAGGCGCGCATAGGCGCGCCGCGAACCCTTCCGGGTTTGGATTTCTTTGACGGCCGGGGTGAATGCGACGTCGCTGGAATAAACGGGTGCGGTTTCCATTGGAATTCCCGGTTGTAAGCGCGGATCGCTCAACCCCAGGCGGTCACTGGGGGCGGCGTCCGGGCAGCCAGTGATATTTGCGCGCCAGTTACTTCGACTGCCGGACTTTCCCGTCGTAGAAGCGCTTGATGTTGCTCGCGATGTAATCGAGGTTATCTTCCACCGCGAAATGGCCAGCAGAGAGCCGGTGGATCTCGGCCTCCGGCAGATCGCGCAGGAAGGCCTCGCCACCCTCACGCGTGAAGAATACATCGTCCTGGCCCCAGAAGATCAGGGTCTTCGGCGTCCGGTCGCGCAGGAGCTTCTGCCACTTGGGATAAAGCGCGACATTGTTCCGGTAGTCGTAGAACAAGTCGAGATTGATCCGCACCGCATGCGGCCGCTGCATGAAGCCGTAATCGGACTCCCAATTGTCTGGGCTGATCAACTCCGGATGGGCGGAGCCATGCAAGTAGATGCCCTTGATCGCATCGCGGGTCAGGAAGGCCGTCAAGGGCTTCTCCGTCTCGGGAGAACGATTTTTCCAGAGCGCCCCCCGAAAGCCGTCCCAGGCCGGGGTGAAGCCCTCCTCATAGGCGTTCGAATTCTGCACTATCAGCCAGTCCAGCGCTTCGGGATGGCGTCCCACAATACGGAAGCCGACCGGACCGCCATAGTCCTGGACGAAAAGGCCGTAATGATCGAAGCCCTTGGCGGCTAGGAACTTCTCCATCGTTTGTGCGATCCCATCGAACGTGTAGGCATATTTTGCGGGATCTGGGCTGTCGCTATTGCCGAACCCCTGGTAGTCCGGCGCGATCACGTGGAAGCGATCCGAAAGAGCCTGGATTAGATTGCGGTATTGATGCGAGGAGGCCGGGAAGCCGTGCAGCAGCACGAGCTTCGGCTTCTTCGGGTCTCCCGCCTCGCGATAGGCGATGTTGAGCCCGTCCACATTGATACTGCCGAAAGTGACCTGCTCAGCGGTTCTGTGAGAAGCGATAGGAGAAGGCATTGACGGTGTGCCCTGCAGTGCCGTTCCCGGCCCCGCTCCGGCAGGGCCGGACTCCAGCAGAAATCCGGTAATTGCGACGGTGAAGATTGCCCGCATCAGCGGGATAGAGCGGAGGCGAGGCCGGCGCTGGGACCGGTCGTGACTTCCGGCGCTTCGGATGACAGCAGGCTGCACGGCTGTGGGGGCTGGGATGCGCGACATAGCGGTTTTCCTTTCAATGGCACCGGTGTGACCGGTGAATGCTATTTGAGGCATTCCAATCAGAATGAGTATCCGCTATGTTTTGAAGCTATCCTTCCAAATAATGGAAACCTGCAATGGACCGCCTCGAATCGATGTCAACGCTGCTGGCAGCCGTCGAAGGCGGCAGCTTGTCCGCGGCATCCCGCAAACTCGGGATGCCGCTCGCAACCGTCAGCCGCAAGGTGTCCGAGCTTGAAGCGCATCTGCGCACCAAGCTTGTCAACCGCACAAGCCGGAACCTTACCCTGACCGGCGCCGGCCGCTCATATGTCGAAGCCTGCAAGAAAATCCTGGAAGATATCGGGGAAGCCGAGCGCGCCGCCATGGGCGAGTACAGCGCGCCGAAAGGGGATTTGACGATCACTGCGCCCGTCGTTTTCGGGCGCCTGCACGTGTTGCCGGTTACAATAGACTTCCTCAAAGCCTACCCTGAGATCGATATCCGGATCGTTCTCGCTGATCGGGTGGTCAACCTTTTGGAGGAGCCTGTCGATCTTGCCATCCGCATCGGCAACTTGGCCGATAGTAGCCTTATCGCGGCCAAGGTTGGCTCCATCCGCCGGGTCGTCTGCGGCAGCCAAGCCTATTTCAGCGAGCGAGGCATGCCGCAAAGCCCGCATGAACTCGCCTCCCACGACTGCATCACCTTTGAAGGGTTGACATCCCCTAAGGCCTGGACCTTTCGGACCGGTAAATCCAGCACAACTGTCCCCATTCACTCGCGGCTCACCGTCAACACCGCCGAAGCCGCCATCGACGCAGCCATCGCGGGGCTTGGCATTACCCGCGTGCTCTCGTACCAGATCGCAAATGCACTTAGAGCGGGGACCCTTGTACCGGCGCTTGAGAGCTTCGAGCCCCTGCCTGCGCCTGTAAGTCTCGTCTATGCCGGTCACGGACTTTTGCCAGCGAAGTTACGCGCTTTTCTCGATTTCGCAGGCCCGCGGCTGAAGGCGAGGTTTTCAGAACTCCCGATAGGTGTCCGCTAAGGCTTCCGCGCCCGGCTCGCCGGCATCACGGCCTTATGATGACCTTGCCTTTGATTTGCCGGTTGCCGATCATGCGCAGCGCCTCCGCCGTTTTCTCAAGCGGGAACACGTGATCGATATGGGGCCGGATTTCGCCCTTCGCGCACCAACCCAAGAGCCTCGCTATTTGATCGCGGAAGGCGGGCGGGTTCTGCTTCACATGGCGGCCCCAATTCACGCCCACAAGCTCGCAGCCTTTGAGCAGCAGGAGGTTTAGCGGGATTTTCGGGATGTCCCCCGCAGCGAAGCCGGCCACCAGATAGCGGCCGCCCCAGGCGATAGAGCGAAGCGCGGGCTCGGTATAGGGACCGCCGATGAAATCGTAGATGACATCCGGCCCGTTGCCGCCGTTCAGGGCACGGACGGCCTCTTTGACATCGGCGCCTGTGAGATTAAGAAGCTGCTTGGCACCACGTTCCGCGCAGAGTTTCAACTTTTCGTCCGAGGTGCCGGCCGCTACCACGTCCGCGCCGAGCCGCACCGCAACTTCGATGGCCGCGAGGCCCGCACCCCCGGTCGCGCCGAGGATTAGGACCGTCTGCCCGGCCTGCACGCGGCCGCGATCTTCAAGCCCGTGCAGCGCAGTTCCATAAGCGATCGGAATGGCCGCCGCCGCTTCATCGGAAATGCCCTCCGGCAGCGGGATCACAAATCTGGCGGAGGCGATCACCTGCTCCCGGCAGCCATTATACCCTGTATAGGCAAGAACACGCTGGCCAGCGGTGAGACCCTCCACACCGGAGCCGATTCGCGCAACCGTACCCGCTACTTCTCCGCCGGGCGAGAACGGTAGCTCAGGCCGGTTCTGGTACTTCCCGCGCACCATCAGCGTATCGAAAAAATTGAGCGACACCGCCGTGACGCGAATCGCTGCCTCGCCCTCACCCGGCGCGGCCTCGGGCAGTTCGCCCATCTCAAGCGCGTCCGGACCGCCAAGAGATTTGCACAAAACCGCCTTCATCGCCTGCCTCTATGACCACGCCCTCACTTTACGCGAAAAGGCGCGGAAATGCGCGGTTACTTTGCCATCGGAGCCGAGCGGATTTCGAAGCCCATGAATTTGGGCAATTTGTTGCGCTCAGCGCATGCCTTCGGCGCGAAGTTCTTCTTCACGATCGGCGCGCATCCGCGGGCTTTCGAGGCGAGGTCCGACACATCCAAGGCTGCGTTTCATTTACCCGTCTATAATTGGGCCACAGCCAGTGAGATGGTCTTACCGCTCCGGTGCAAGCTGATCGGGATAGAGCTGATCGAAGGCGCAACGGAACTGCCGGGTTTCCGTCATCCGATGCATGCGGCTTATGTTCTTGGACCGGAGCTTGGTACGCTTTCGGACGAGCTTCTTTCGCGCTGCGATCACGTGATCAAAATCCCGACGGCTTTTTGCATCAACATGGCGATGGCTGGAGCAATTGTAATGTATGACCGCATGCGCAGCCTGGGATCGTTTCCCGGCCGGATGGAAGCATCCGTCCGGCTGCCGCAGGACAATCCGGCCTCAGACAAATGAACAAGAATTCAGGCCCTTGACGCTTGCGGCGCGATTGACACAGGTTATGATTCCTTAAACCTGGAATTCTTAGATGAAGCTCCGTCTGCTCCTTTCGGCATTGTCGATCACGCTATGGGCTCCGCTCGCCGCGGCGCAGCAAGCCCAGACGCAACAAAGCGCGCCACAGCCTGCCAAGCCGCCCCACCCCGCGGTAGCCAAGCCCAAGTTTGCGCCGAAGAAGCCCGCTCCCGCAGCCGCCGCCACGGCGACGCCCACCGTGAAAGCCCGTCTTCTTGAAAAAATCAAAGACTGGTCTGTCTTTATCTATGAGGACGCCAATGGCCGCGTTTGTTTCGCTGCAGCCCCGCCTTCCGATATGCAGCCCAAGGCGGCCAAGCGCTCGCCCGTTATATTCTACGTCACGACCTGGCAGAAGGACGGCGTTCGCAATGAGCTGAGTGTCAAGCTCGGCTATTCGATGAAGGCACAGCCGGTGCCCACGGTAACGGTTGGGAGTCAGCAATTCGCGCTGATCGCGGAGGATGACAAAGCCTATGCGAGGGATTCGGCCGAGGAGCGTAAGCTTTTGGCAGCGATGGCGGCCGGCGGCCCTATGACCGTCAAGGCAACTTCCGCCAGGGGAACGCTAACAACCGATCAATATTCGTTAGATGGCGTTGCCGAGGCTGTGCAAAAGTTGCAGCAAGCGTGTCCGTGACTTGCAGCCCTTCGCAGCGGACACGCCAAAATCTGTAAATTCTAGAAATCAGAGCAATGGGACGACTTGTGCGAGCGGCAGGACCTTAAGGACAGCATTGATGCCCTCCTTCACGTCCGAAGTAGGTACAATGATTACGTCGCCTGCCTGCAATTGAGGGTCGTCCGCCTGTCCCTCGCGAATGCTCGCAACGTCGTACTTCGCGGCGGTACGTTTGCCGTTGGCTTGGCGGAGTACAACGGCGGAAGACTCTGCCGTTCGCTCCAGCCCCTGCGCGTGCGCAATGGCTTGAAGAAGGGACATTCCCCCTGCGATAGGGATTACCCCAGGCTTTTTCACCGCGCCCTCAATAGTAATACGCTGGCTGTTATGCTCTTTAACAAACACGGATATCTGTGGCTTTTGCAGATATTTTGCGCCAAGCTTACTTGTCAGCGTCTGTTCCATTTCGCGCGCGGTCTTCCCGCCTGCGTCCATCTCACCGATCAGAGGATAGTTGATAGTACCGGCTTCCGAGACCTGGATCTTCTTGGACAGATCGGGCACCTTGAACACCGTCACTTCCAGAACATCGAGGGGCCCTATTTTGTAAGACTTGCTGACCGGATCTGAAACTGCCGCATAAGACAGAGCGGCTTTGCGCACCGCCGCTTCCCGATCGCCTGGCGCGGTGTCTTTTTGAGGAGGAGCTTCTTTAGCAGAATCTTCTTTACTGTTCGGAGCGGCAGATAAAGCAAGCGCTTTTTCGCTCGCAGACTCACTAACCGGAGGGACGGCGCATGCGCTGACCAAGGCTGCCGCCCCCGCCAAAATCGAAAGTCTCAGCAGCACCATCATTTCCGCGCAACTCCCCTAATGTTTACCGCGCCATATCCGGTATTCTAGACAGCTCCGTCACCATCCAGCATTGCACCTCACACAACCCGTTTCGCCGCGCAGCACCTTAAAAGGTGCGGCAAGGCGGTGCAGTTGCGGCATTCTACCGGCTATTTCTACCTAAGATAGCGTTTACGCTGCTAACAATCTACACTAGAATTAACTTATTCCAAAAAATGTAAAGAGATTTTCGTTGCCGTAAAAAAACCATATTTCGGTTGCACCCGATGTCATGCCGCCAACCGCAGCGGCAGGTAACATATTCCGAGCTAAGCATACTCATTTCCTAGGAGGACAAGGCATGTTCCGGAAGGCAATTGCAGCGCTAGCGGTGCTGCTTCTTTTCACCGCCGGTGCCCAATCTGCAGTGCTAAAAGTTCAAGGCAGCGCGGTCATCGACCGCGGCAGCGGTTTTGTTCCAGCCGTTGATAACATGGAAGTGCTCCCCGGCGAGCGTATCCGGGTCGTCTACGGTACAGCCAATATTGTCTACGAGAATGGATACACCGTGCCGGTCCAGCAAAATCAAGTAGCGGCCGTGATGTCAAGCAATCCGGGCGCTCCAGGTTTCGCCGGAAATAACCCCGACACCCAAACGGGACTCTTCGTTGGCGGCCTGGCACTTTTCGCCGCTGCGGGGATGGCCGTTGCGACTAGCGGAAACAACAACGGTCTTGTGGCGAATGACCTGGCGGTAAGCCCTTAGGTGCTCAGATCTAAGTGTAAAGAATGGTCAAGTAGTATTCTGGCTCTCTCGAATAGTGCCTGTGCTTGCCTCCTTCCCGGGTAGGCAAGCACATGGTCCCTTTTCGGCGTTGCTCTCCAATTCCTTGCAGTACCTTTACTCATCGCCGCCAGTCCCGCGCTCAAAGGAGGCCACGGTGCGCATCCCCTGCACCTCCTCTAGCCGCGAACCCGTCGCCGCCACGCATGATCCACTCATATGGCCGGTCTCTCCGCATGGCGAGGGATATCCGGCGCTATGTCCGGAAAATGCGCCCTTGTTCGCTGTGAGCGTGGCCTGCTGCGGGGACTACTTCTTGAACCGGATAGAGTCCTTCGATTACGAGTGCAACGTTCGCATCGACTCGGAATAGTCTCAATGCAGATTGTGCGCGGAGGGGCTGCTCATGGAACCATCCATCATTTGTCCGAACTGCCGGACTAAGATCAAACTCACCGAGACGCTGGCGGCACCGCTGATTGAGGCGGTGAAGCGCGACAGCGACGAAAAGCTGCGCCTGAAAGAGGCCGAGATCGCCAAGCGCGAGGCCGCCATCCGCGCGCAGCAGGACGCCGTCAAGCAAGCCAGGGAATCGATGGACGCGGAGCTTGCCGAGCGTATGAAAGCCGAACGCGCGAAGGTAGCGGAGGAAGAGGCGAAAAAGGCGCGCGCAGCGTTTTCGCTCGATCTTCATCATAAGGCGCAGCAGCTCGAAGAACTGAAAAAAGCTTATGACGAGCGCGAAGCCAAGCTCGTGGAAGCGCAAAAAGCGCAAGCCGAGGCGGTGCGCAAAGAGCGCGAGTTGGCCGAAGCGAAGCGGGAGCTCGATCTCACCATCGAAAAGCGCGTGCTCGAAAAGCAGGCCGAAATCCAGTCGCGCGCAAAGGCCGAGGCCGAGGCTCAGTTGCTGCTGAAAGTACAGGAGAAAGAACAGACCATCCTCGGCATGCAAAAGCAGATCGAGGATTTGAAGCGGAAGGCGGAGCAGGGATCGCAGCAGCTACAAGGGGAAGTGCAGGAATTGCAGCTTGAGGCTCTGCTGCGCGCGAGCTTTCCTCATGACACGGTGACGCCAGTGCCCAAGGGGGAGTTTGGCGGCGACGCCCTTCAGCTTGTCGCCACGCCTTTCGGTCAGCAATGCGGCAAGATCTTATGGGAATCGAAGCGGACGCGGAACTGGAGCGACGGCTGGCTGCAAAAGCTGCGCGACGACCAGCGGACCGCGAAAGCCGATGCGGCGATCATCGTTTCGCAGGCGCTTCCGAAGACCGTCGATATTTTCGGCCAGATCGACGGCATCTGGATCACATCGCCGAAAAGCGCGGTCGCGGTGGCGATGGCGATCCGGCACGCGCTGATCGAGGTCACCATGGCGCGCAAATCGGGAGAAGGCCAGCAGACCAAGATGGAGGCCATGTATCACTACCTCACGGGGCCGCGCTTCCGGCACCGCGTTGAAGCAATCGTCGAGAAATTTCAGGACATGCAGGCGGACCTCGAAAAGGAGCGCAGGGCGATGCAGAAAGCGTGGGCCAAACGCGAACAGCAGATTCAAGGGATCATTCAGGCCACCTCCGGCATGTGGGGAGACATGCAAGGCATCGCCGGCCGGTCTCTGCAGGAGATCGAGGGGCTTGATTTCGATGGCACCGCAATCGACGATCAGAGCCGCGAAAGCGGCAAGCTACGCCTCATCGAGTCCGATGGCTAGTCCCGATGCCGCTCAAAGTGAAAAGGCCGCCGGTTTTCCTGGCTGCAGCCGCCGCAATCTTTCGCCATAGCCGAGCGCATTAAACGCTTGCTCCAGCTCGTCCGCGCTTTCCGTAAAATGCGCCCAGCTATCGTTATGAAGAGGCACAATCAAAGCATCGGCGAAGGCGGCCGCCGCTTCTATTGCGTCATTGGCGTTCATGGTGAGGTTGAACTTGCCCCGCGTTTGCGCCGCGCCCGCGAAGAGCAGCACAAGGCCCGGCCGGAACCGCCGCTGGACCTCGGCAACCCCGCCGAACCACACCGTGTCGCCGGTAATATACAGGGGTTTGAACGCATTCCTCTTCGAGGAAAGCACGAAGCCAATGACATCGCCCGATAGCGGCTCGATGCCGGCGGGGCCGTGGCGCGCGGGCGCTGCCGTTATGCAGAGCGCGTCTCCCTCCGCCGCCGCAAGCTCGCGGCTCTCCCAAGGCGCAAGATCTTCGGCATTGCCGCCAAGCCGGGCCGCGCCTGCGGCCGTTGTGTAAACGCGGCCTGCATTGGCAAGGAAGGTGCGGCCGGCATTGTCGAGATTGTCGGCATGCTGGTCATGACTGAGGAGGACTGCATCGATGGGGCCGATCTGGCAGGCGGGTATGGCTGGCTTCGCGGTCTTCTTCAGGATCACGTGCGGCAGCCTGTAATCGCCTGGATCGTCGAATGTCGGGTCCGTCAGCAGCCGGAAGCCCGCAAGTTCGATAAGCGCCGTCGGTCCGCCGATCAGCGTTATTACAGCAGTGGTCACGATACTCTCCTATCTGGTTGCACTATGGGGTGTCCAGCGACTGGCTCCGGCGAAGGCAGGCGAACATCGGACCGCGTCACGAGATAAATGCCAAAGGCGACGGGCACGGTCCCGAGCAAGTCGAAGCCGCTTATGTGTTCCCCAAGCAGGAGCCAGCCGAACATCACGCCAAGGGGCGGGGTCAGGAAGTGATAGGAGCTTGCGGCAGTTGCTCCGGCGGCGGTCAATAGATAGAACCAGATGAGCAGTCCTATTATGGAAACGCACAGCGCCACATAGAGCAGAGCCGTTAGCAGCGCCCAGCCCGGCCTTATGCTGCTCACACTCTCCAAACCAAAAGCAAAGGGCGCAACGGCTATTCCCCCGGCCAAATTCTGAATGCCGTTTCCCACCCACAGGCCGCTCCGGGGTGCCAGTAGCTTGAACAGGATGGTTCCCGCAACGAGCGCCAGGAGCGCAGCACAGGTCATTGCAATGCCGTGCGCGCTTTCTGTGCCCCCTGAGAGCCGGGCCTGCACGATGAAGGCGACGCCGCAGAAAGCGAGCACCAAACCAACGGCTTTGCGTAACGTCATGCGCTCGCGCAAAAGCGCCGTGGCTGCGAGCGCCGTCAAGATCGGATTCGCGCTGATAATCAAAGCAGAAAGACCCGCAGAGATGCTGCGCATGCCAATATAACTCAGGCTGAGATACATAGCGTTGTTGAACGTGCCGAGGACGGCGAGAAGCATGATCTCGCGGCGGCCCGGCAGCGCCTGTCCATAGAGCGCGGCGGCGAGAAGCATGATGGAGCCGGCCAGGCAGAAGCGCGCGGTCAGGAAGAGAAGCGGCGGGGAATCCGCGAGCGCGATCTTCGCAACCGGGAAGGCTGAGCTATACAAAGCGCAAAAGACGGCGGCGAGAAGGGAGAGCCTGTAGGGAGAAAGCCTTGCCATGGAACCCGTCTGGCGCTGTGGTGGGAATCCGGTTCTGGTTGCCGCCCAGATATACAGTCCCGCCTTTTCATTTAGAAATTAAATGATAGGATGATATCCAGTGGAAATATGAATGCAAATGCTCGATCTCGATCTCCTGCGCAGTTTCGTGTCCGTAGTTGATGCTGGCGGTTTTACACGCGCGGGCGAGCGCGTTCACCGGACGCAATCCACCGTGAGCCAGCAGATCCGGCGTCTGGAGGAAAGCGTTGGCCGCCCCCTCCTGCATCGCGACGGAAAAAGCGTAAGCCCGACCGAGGAGGGAGAGCGGCTCCTCTCCTATGCCCGGCGTATTCTCGCGCTCGCCGCCGAGGCTCGGGCAGCGGTCGCGCAGCAGGCCGTCCACGCGACAGTGCGGCTTGGCGTGCCGGAAGACTTCGCGGCATACCACCTTGCGGAATTGCTTTCGGATTTCGCCCGTTCGCGGCCTGGACTCCGCCTCGATGTGCGTTGCGGCATGAGTGTTGATCTCGCTGCCAGCATTGAGCGCCAGGAGCTCGACCTTGCACTTGTGAAGCGGCGCGCGGGCGAGTCTGGCGCGCTCGCAGCATGGCCGGAGACCCTAAGGTGGGTTACCAGTGCGCGCCATCCCGTGGACCCTGAGATCCACCCCGTACCGCTGGCGGTGTTTCCGCAGGGCTGTCTCTACCGCAACCGGGCTGTGCATGCTCTCGAAGCGGCAGGGCGGGCGTGGCGCGTCGCCTACAACAGTACCAATCTCTCCGGGATTCAGGCTGCGGTTTCAGCCGGTCTCGGGATCAGCATTTTGCCCGGCGCCGCGATCCTTTCCGATCACAAGGTATTGGACGAGGCGGGCGGCTTTCCCGCGATCGAGTCCACCGAACTGGCGCTCATTGCGGCCTGCGGAGCAAGCCCTGTTGTGCACAGCCTTGCGGATGTACTGATAAGTTTCTGCAACGGCCGGTAAGCTGGCGCTAAGCGTCCAAGGCTTCCAATTCGGCGATCATGTCCTCGATCACCTTCAAGCCCATAGCCCAGAAGCCGGGGTCCGAAGCGTCGAGCCCGAACGGCGCGAGAAGCTCCTTATGATGCTTCGTGCCGCCTGCGCGCAGCATATCGAGATAACGGCCCTCGAAGCCTTCGGGCGCACGCTCGTAAGCCGCATAGAGCGAGTTTACGAGGCAATCGCCGAACGCATAGGCATATACATAGAACGGTGAATGGACGAAGTGCGAGATATAGGTCCAATAAGTGCCGTAGCCGTCATTGAGCCTGATCGCCGGTCCCAGGCTTTCGCCCTGCACGCGCAGCCAAAACTCACCAAGCCGGTCCGAGGTCAGCTCCCCCTCGCGCCTGGCTTCATGAACGAGCCGCTCGAACTGATAGAACGCAATCTGACGCACGACGGTATTGATCTTGTCCTCGACCTTTTGGGCAAGCAGCGCCCTTTTCTCGCGCGGGTTCTGCGTTTGCGCGACCAGCGCCTTGAAGGTCAGCATTTCGCCGAACACGCTCGCGGTCTCGGCCAGCGTCAGCGGCGTGTAGGCCATCAATGCGCCTTGAGCATTGGCGAGCACCTGATGAACGCCATGGCCAAGCTCGTGCGCAAGCGTCATCACATCGCGCGGCTTTCCGAGATAGTTCATCATGATGTAAGGATGCGCCGACCGCACGGCCGGATGCGAGAACGCGCCGGGCGATTTTCCTTCGCGGACCGGCGCGTCGATCCAATTTTTCGCGAAGAAGCCATCGGCGATATCGGCCATGCGCGGCGAAAAGCGCCGGTAGGCCCCGATCACGGTGCTGCGTGCATCCTTCCATTCGATGACCGGCTCAGGATCGCGGCTGATGGGCGCGTTCCGGTCCCAATAATTGAGCTGGTCCATGCCGAGCCATTTCGCCTTCAGCGCGTAATAACGGTGCGACAGCCGCGGATAGCTATACCGCACGGCTCTCACGAGCGCATCGACGACCTCCGGCTCGACCCTGTTTGCGAGATGCCGGGAGGAGGCCACATCGGGAAACTTCCGCCAGCGGTCGGAGATTTCCTTGTCCTTGGAAAGCGTGTTCATCACCAGTGTGAACAGCCGGACATTCCCCTTAAACACCTTTGCCAGCGCCTCCGCCGCCGCGGCGCGCTTTTCTGCATTGGTGTCGGTCAGGAAGTTCAGCGCAGTCTCAATGGTAAATTTCTCGCCGTCGATCTCGAACCTGAGGCCGGTCAACGTCTCGTTAAAGAGCCGGCTCCAGGCGGCTGCGCCGGTCATGCTCTTCTCATGGAAGAGTTTTTCGATATCGTCCGGAAGCTGATAGGGCCGCTCTTTTCTCAGATCGGTGAGCCAGGGCCTGTAATGCGCGAGCGCCGCATTTTGAAGCGCTGCGTCCATGATCGCATCATCGATACGGTTCAATTCCAGCTCGAAAAACAGAAGCTGCGAGCTGATACTGGTGAGCTTGTCCTGAGCATCGCCGAAAAGCTTGGCGCGCGCAGGGTCGGCTGTGTTCGTTACATAGTTGAGGTAGGCGAAAGACCCAATGCGGCCCATCCGGTCCGACAGCGCCTCGTAAGCCGCGATTGCCTTTGCAAGGGCCTCCGCATCCTGCCTGGCAAGCGCATCGAGCTTGCTGGCATAGCTTTCGCGGAATTGCGCCGCATCCCGGGCAGCCGTTTCGAGATCGGCGGCAAGCTGAGCACCGCCCTCGGGATAGAGCCCGCTCAAGTCCCAGCCGGGCATATCTCCGATTGGCTGCGGCGCCACATCCAGAAATCCGCCGCCCGCTTCGAGCGCATGCGGCAGCATTGCTGGATCGATCGGAGAATGTCTGATCATAAGGCTATCCTTCATTTCTGATTATGTTTCGTCCCGAATGCATTTGGCGATTTCCCTCAGCCGGTCAACCGCGCGGCTCGATAAAATCCATACTTAAGAGTTTCCAGAGCTGTTTGCCTAACCGGAAGGGCCGCAATTGCACCTTTCCGTTGACCTCTTGTTTACGATTTGGTTCCGGGCAAAAAATTTTTCGTGGCGCCCGATTGTTAGATGCTTGGCGTTTTTTTTCGTTCTTTTGCCGCGATTTAGCTTGCAGAGATGCAAAATTGTCATTGCTCAAGCGTCAGCGCCACGTTTTCCGCGCATTTCATTTGTAACGGTTTGTTAACCACCATGAGCTAACTACTTAGGCGTGCGGTCTTGCTTTTATCAACCAAGAAGCACCAGACCATAGGGAAGCGAAGACACTGGCGGGTGTCTCAGAGGGCGTATCGAGTGAAGTCAGTAACTTGCGGCATTACCGCCGGCCTGCAAAGGCTGTGGCTGCTGTTTGGGTTTGCATTCATTCTGGTCTCGCTGACAAATCCTGCGTCGGCTGAAGATCGCACCATCTCCATGTACAACATCCACACGAAGGAGACGATGACCGTCACCTTCAAGCGGAACGGCAAATACGTCCCCGAAGGGCTGCAACAGCTCAACCACTTCATGCGGGACTGGCGGCGGAACATGGCAATCAAGATGGACCCCGCCCTTATCGATCTCATTTGGCAGCTACACGAGGAGCTTGGCTCAAAGCAGCCTGTGCATCTGATTTGCGGCTACCGCTCGGCCGGCACGAACGAGATGCTTAGGCGTACCGTTGGCGGTCAAGCGCGCCAGAGCCGGCACATCACCGGTCAAGCCGCCGATCTTATGTTCCCGGACGTTCCGCTGAAGCAGCTCCGTTACTCCGCGCTGATAGAGGAGCGCGGCGGCGTCGGCTATTACCCGGCATCGGGCGTGCCCTTCATCCATGTCGACACTGGCAATGTGCGTCATTGGCCCCGCATGCCCCGCCCGGAGCTTGCCGTTCTCTTTCCGAAGGGACACTCGCGTCATGTACCCACGGATGGCCGTCCGCTAACGCCTGCGGATTCGCGGATCGCGCTCGCAAAGTGGGAGGCAAGCGGCAAGGAACTGCCCTGGGCCTTGACACATAAGCACGCCGGCGGCCCGATGCTAGCGAGCCTTGGCCCCAATGGTGCGCCGGTTTTGCAGCAGGCGAGCTTGACATTCCCCGGCGCGGCCCCGAGCCTGAAGCCGGTCAAGCCTGAGCCGTTGGCCAAGCCGGATTCCCGCGCCCAGGAGCCGAACGAAGCTCCCGAGCCGCGGCTTGCCGAGGAGGGCGACGAGCAGGAAGACGACATCTCGTTCGAGCCGCTGCCTGCGACATTCCTTCTGGCGGAAAAACCGCTCTCCTATTCGGATGTGCCGGATGGCCAAGCCCGGCCGCCCGTTCTGAAAAAGATCGGCCTCTTGATGTCGTCCCCAAGTGTGCTTGCGAGCGAGGAATTCGATCACCGCCTGCAGATCGAGGACCTATACGAAGCGAACACGTTCAAAGGTCCCGCCATAGCCTTCTTACAAAGGCAGAAGGCACGGATGATCGCTGCAATGAGTGCAAGCACGGTTCGAGCCACGCGGTAGCCCAAGCGCCCACCGTCATTGCGAGGGGCGTCGCCCCGAAGCAATCCAGAGGCAACAAACACAAGCGCAATGCAGGGTTTCGTGGATCGCCACGGCGGCTAAAGCCGCCTCGCGATGACGGCTGAACGCCCATTCATTGGATCTTCGAAGGGCCTATTGCTCCCCATCGAGCATGCCGAGCGCGTGCATATAAGTCGCCAGCACGGCCTCCTCGTCGCGTCTCTCCGCGGCATCCTGCTTGCGCAGCCGGATCACTTTCCGCAGTGCCTTCGTGTCGAAGCCCGACGACTTCGCCTGCGCGAACAAATCCTTGATATCCCCGGCGAGCGCCGCCTTCTCTTCTTCCAGCCGCTCGATCCGCTCCACGAATGAGCGAAGCTGATCTTTGGCCGTTTGCGCAAAGCTGCTGGCCTGAGATGATGAATCGACCCCGTTTTCCAAGACAACCTCCACTGTCATGCGCTGCGAATCAGACCGCTTATGCAAGGCTAGCCTGCGCTCTGGGCGCGTTCAATGTTGAGGCAAGGCGATCCCGGCGGCGAAGGAATCTTGTGTGGAAGCTGTGACAAAGGGCTCGAAAAATTTTGACCTGAGTTTTTTCGGATACTCGGCCGGAGTCAACTGATGTGCGTTCGCCGTCATCGCGAGGTGGCTTTTGCCGCCGTGGCGATCCATAGCAATGTCAAAGACTTGGCCCTGGATTGCTTCGCTACGCTCGCAATGACGGTGACTCCGCTTTTGTTGAAAATGCTCTAGCCGCCCAGTTTTGGGCAAGTTGTCTTGGAGCTGCTTGGCTGGCTCAAAGAGCCCGCAAGAAAGCCGTCAAATCCGCCTTCTCCTTCGCGCTAAGCTTGACACCCAGCACCAAGTTAAAGAACTCGACCGTATCTTCGAGCGTTAGCAGGCGGCCATCATGAAGATAAGTTGGCGAGTCCTTAATGCCGCGCAACGGAAATGTCTTGATCGGACCGTCCGCCGAGGCAAAACGGCCGTTGATCATCTGCTCCTTATAGAAGCGTTCTGTGCGCAGATTATGCATGAGATTGTCGGTGTAATAGGGCGCAACATGGCAGGTTGAGCACTTGCCCTTGCCGTTGAAAACGGCCTCGCCCCGCAATTCGGATTCGGTGGCTTTGGCCGGATCGAGGCGGCCGAAAATGTCGAGCTTAGGTGCGGGCGGAAAGTCGAGAAGCTCCTGAAATTCTGCCATGGCGTGCACTTGGCTGCCACGTTCCAGAATATTGACGCCCTTTTTTGTCGCGATCACGGGGTCGCCATCGAAATAG
>CAZCIF010000030.1:0-12386 GCA_964498645.1 uncultured Rhodomicrobium sp.
GGAAAAGTACAATGAGGATCAGCATAAGATCGCTGAGGTCATCAGGCAGCGTCTCGGCGAGATTCAAAAGCAGCGCGCGGAGGCCGCAAAGAACGGTCAAGCTGCCGCTCCTGCCGCAAAGGCCGCGGATCCGAAGAAGAAGTAACTTTACTTCCAAGTCTTTCTTAATAGGGCCGCTTCCGGGCGGCCCTATTATTTTCACAGTCATTACAAGCGAAGTGAAGCAATCCAGGGTTACGTCTCTGATGCTGCACTGAATCGCCACGGCAGCCAATGCCGACTCACGACGATGGCTGCGCCCTAATTTGCGCTCGATCCCCTAAAACGGTATCCGCCATCCTCAAGCTCGTCGAAGAGCTCGCCCACTTGCGGATGCCTCAGCGGTTCGCCGCTATCGTCGGGCAGGAGGTTCTGTTCGGAGACGTAGGCGACATACTCCGTGTCGTCGTTTTCGGCGAGGAGATGATAGAAAGGCTGGTCTTTCGACGGGCGGATTTCCTCAGGGATCGACAGCCACCACTCCTCGGAGTTGCTGAATTGGGGGTCGACATCGAAAATAATCCCGCGGAACGGGAAAAAGCGGTGTTTGACGACCTCCCCGATGGCATATCTCGCACGCCGTTCTTTCACCATGGCGTTGTTTTGCGCATCATTTCGCATATTGTACAACGGTTCGCACTCTTTAAAACGCTGGCCGTTACGCCGCAGGCCCATCCTTTGCCGTGACCATATCGGCCAAGTCAACCAAGACTTTGGCCTGTTTCCAAGTTGCATCGTCCTGCATCTTGCCGTCAACCATAACGGCTCCGGTACCGTCGGGCATGGCCTCAAGAATCCGCCTGGCGAAAGCCGCTTCTGCCGGGTCGGGCGTAAAGACGCGGCGCGCAATTTCGATCTGGGATGGATGAAGCGTCCAGGCTCCGGCGCAGCCTTGCAGGAATGCATTCCTGAACTGGGCCTCGCAGGCAGCGGGGTCGGAGAAATCTCCAAACGGGCCGTAGAATGGCTTGATGCCATGCGCCGCGCAGGCATCGACCATCCGCCCTATCGTATAGTGCCATAGGTCTTGCTGGTAGAAGGCCCGGGGCGCACCGGCGCCGCCAGCATCGGCGAGCACGCCATAGGAGGGGTGACCGCCGCCAACCCGCGTTGTCTTCATTGCCCGGCTAGCCGCGAGATCCGCTGGTCCAAGGCTCATGCCATGCATACGGGGGCTCGCACCCGCGATGTCCTCCACATTGTTCACGCCCTCCGCCGTTTCCAGGAGCGCGTGAATCATCACCGGCTTGGTGACGCTGTGTTTCGCTTCGAGCTGTGCGAGCAACTGATCGAGATAATGAATATCCCACGGCCCCTCGACCTTAGGCAGCATGATCACATCGAGCTTACCGCCCACGGCGGCCATGATCTCAACGATATCGTCGAGAACCCAAGGGCTGTTCAACGCATTAATGCGGGTCCAGAGCCCCGTGCGCCCGAACTCGCTCGCCCGCGCCATCTCGATAAAGCCCGCGCGAGCCGCTTCCTTGTCGGCGGCTGGGATCGCGTCTTCCAGATTGCCGCAGATGACATCGACCTGTTTGATCAGGTCCGGAATCTTCGCGCGGATATTCTCCACCTGGGGTGCCACGAAATGGATCATGCGCTCAAGGCGTACCGGCTTCTCCACGAAGGGAGCCGGGGCGCCGACGGCAAGAGCCTTAAAGAATTTCGATGGGGTACGTGTCGCTGCCATGGGGATTCTCCGCTACTTAGCGGATTATTTGCCGTCAGGGGCAAGGCCGGTCAAGTTATCCAGCAGGCGGTAGAGCTGAGGCCGTAGCGCCGCGCAATGGCCGATGCCTGCCAGGACAGCGTCCGGCTTCTGCTCGAAAGGCCCGCTGCCGATGTCTCCGGCGGCGTTTTCGATGAGCGCATTCACGCTCCCGGCCGTCGCTTCCATATGAAATTGAAGGCCGAGAACGCGGCTGTTCAGGGCGAAAGCCTGATTCGGCGTCGTACCGGTTTCAGCCAGGCGTGTGGCACCCGCCGGCAGGTCGAAGGTCTCGCCGTGCCAATGGAAGGGCGTGAACTCCTGGGGCAGGCCACCAAAAAGGGCATGCTTGGAATCGATTTGGCGGACGGGAAACCAGCCGATCTCCTTTTGCCGCGCAGCATACACCTTTGCGCCGATCGCCTTTGCAATGATCTGGGCGCCGAGGCAGATGCCAAAGACGGTCTTGTTCGCGGCGGTCGCGTCACGCACGAGCGCAATTTCAGGCGCAAGCCACGAGTGATGCGCTTCGTCATTGGCGCTCATTGGGCCGCCCATCACGGTCAGCATATCGAACGCGGCCAAATCCGGCAGAGCCTCCCCCTTATAAAGATGAGTAACCGCCATCTTTGCATGCCGTGCTCCGGCCCAATCGGCAATCGCGGCCGGCCCCTCGAACGGCACATGCTGGAGAACCGCCATCTGCATTAATATTGTGTCCCGCCCGGCATATCGCGATCTTTCCAGCGCTTGTTCGACCACATCCATTGCTCGGGATGCTCCCTAATCCAAGCTTCGAAATGCCGCTGAATTTCCGCGGTCAAGGCCCGGATGTCCTCGTCCGGCCTATCGGTGCGCGGCACTTTCAGCTCTTTGAAGGCGAGTTTAAACCGCGACTCCTTGCCGACCCGGATACAACGGCCCACCCAGAGGCGCGTGCCCGCGCGGCGGGCAAGCCAAGCCGGCGCCGTTGTGGCCCACATCATATGCCCGAAAAATGGAACTTCGACGCCGCTCCAGTCGGCGAGATCGGCCAGCATGCCGAGCGCTCCGCCTCCCCGAAGGTGCTGGCTGATACGCATGACCGTGGCCAGCCCCGCATCGCTTTTGCTAGCGAAAAGGCCACCCGGGTAAAGGACGGAACGCTTCTTCCATAGAAAACGGTCGACATAAGGGTTCTCGACGAGCCTGTAGACGCCCGCAGGGTGAGAATTGATCGCAAGCGCAGGAAGAATGCCGATTTCCCAGTTGCCCATATGGGGGCCCGCGATCACAACCGCGCCCATCTTATCCTTGTAGCGGTCGATCAGGGCCGGATTTTCGAACTCAATGCGCGAGGGATCTTCGAGAATGCGGTCGAGCTGGAACGTTTCGGCCATCACGCGCCCGAGATTATCCCACATGCCAAGCGCAATTGCCTCGCGCTCGGCGGGCGTTTTCTCCGGCATGGCTTTCGCCAGGTTCTTCAAAGCGCGCCTATGCCGCCTCGTTTTCGGCGCGATAAACCTCCAGGTGCGTGCGGAGAAGGCGGCCGCCATGCTAAGAGGCATGGCCCGTATGAAAAAGACGATCGCCAGTAAGATGCCATATTCGAGCCGTTGGCGGAGATCGAGAAGCATGGTCCCGGATGTGACAGGGTTGCGGGTGAGGTCAGCTTGTCTTGCAAGCATGCGCGGACCCGTCAAGCAATTAACGCTAGCCCGCCGGCGCGATGCCCCGCCGCATGAAGGCGCGGCGCAACGGCCCGATCGTACCGAGCGCGTAAAGGCCCAGGCCGCGCGCCGCTTGGAGCGGCAGGAACGCGGAGAGCAAGCTCCGATTAAGAAGGTCGAGGCTGAGGGTCCGGCTCATAATGTCACCCCGTCTCGCCGCCGAGTAAGCGCGAAGCAGCCTATCGCTACCTATATCCTCGCCCCGGCTCCGGGCTTCGGCCAGCAAGCCGGTAAGCGTCTCGGCATCGCGGAACCCGAGATTGAGCCCCTGCGCGCCGATCGGAGGCGCGGCGTGCGCCGCCTCTCCCGCAAGCGCGACGCGCCCCCGCCCATATTCCCGCACGAGAACAGTGGAAAGAGGAAACCCCGCCCGCTCGCTCAAACCGGAGATGCGGCCGAGCGCGAAGCGGGACGCCTTTTCAAGCTCTCCGGCGAAGGACAAGTCATCGAGCGCAAGCAGCCGCTCCGCTTCGGGCGTGCGCTCGCTCCAGACAAGGCTCGACCGGTTTCCGGGGAGCGGTATCAGCGTGAGCGGACCAGCACCGCGGTGAAATTCGATGCAGACGCCGTTGTGAGGGCGCTTATGGGAGAATGATGCAGCGATGGCGGTCTGGCCGTATGACCAGCCGAGCGAGCGGATGCCCGCCGCTTCGCGCGTAGGCGACGCCCTGCCGTCGGCTGCGATTATGAGCGGCGCGCGCAGTTCCGTGCCGTCCTCGAAGGTGACGCAGGCTTTGGATTCGTCGCGTTCGAGGCTCACGAGCCGGCCTGGAAACAGAATTTCCAGCCCCCGCCGCCCGGCTTCCGCCTTAAACACCCGCGCCAGATCGGCATTGCTGATATTATAGCCGAAAGCGGATTCGCCGATCTCACTTGCATGGAACGCGCAGTCGGGAGCGCGCAAGAGGCGGCCCGTGTCATCGATGAACTGCAGCGTGCGGAGCGGCTCCGCCGCTTCAGCGCATGCCTCCCAAACGCCAAGCTTCTGCAGGAATGCGACAGTGCGATTGAACAGGGCCGCGCTTCTACCCTTGGCCGCGTCCGCGGTTGCGCTCTTCGACGTGTCCGCAACCGCCGGAACAAGCCCTAGTTGCTGGCATGCCAATGCCGCCGCTAGCCCGGCCGGGCCCCCGCCCACAACGATAACGTCCGTTTCAGACCGCTTAGCCATATACATTCGCTCCGATATGCGTTTCGCCGCCGTCATCGCGAGGCGGCATCAGCCGCCGCGGCGATCCATATTAGTATCAGAGACTTAGTCTTGGATTGCTTCGCTATGCTCGCAATGACGGCGATTCTGTTTCCGGCGGGGATATTCTAGCGATCAACGGCGAATCATACGAGCCGTTCTTATCGCCGCATGTCTTTCGCTTATCGCAGGTTGTAGCGCGCGATCCGGTCCCCAGCCACAGATTCCACCAACAACAACGGCGGTTTCGTTGCTCAAGCGCCACAGAGCGGCCTCGATGGCTTAGCAATTTAAAATTGTGATATTTACGAATGCAACCTTTTCGGTTAACAACCATAGATAGTCATGTTGAGCGGAGCTGAGTACCACGCGTGCCCGCATTGTCCTTGAAAGTGAGTTGGGGTGCTCCTCCAGCAAAAGGAGCCTGGCACCTCACCGGCCCTGGAATCCGGCGTGGCTTTCCGCTCTGCGATAACGCCCGGCATATGTGTAGGCCAGCCGTCCCGGGCGCAACTGGAGATAGAGATGATTGAGGGACTTATGAAGAGGACAGGCGTTTTGGCTTTTGCCGCCACTGCCAGCCTACTGGCTGGTGGCTGGCATATGTCCGCGAAAGCGGCAGATCTCGGCGGCGATTGCTGCGCGGACCTTGAAGAGCGCGTCGCCGAGCTTGAAGCGACTACGGTCCGCAAGGGCAACAGGAAAGTCTCGCTCGAGCTTTCCGGGCAGGTCAACAAGGCGTTGATGGGATGGGATGACGGCATCGATAGCGACGTCTATATCGTCGATAACTATCAGACCACCTCGCGCATGCGCTTGAAGGGCAGCGGCCAGATGCTGCCAGGCGTGAAAGCCGGCTTCTATGTCGAATATGAGATGCGCGATTCGAACTCTTCGAGCGTCAATCAGTTCGACAGTGTGGTGAAGAGCCTTGAAGGCGGCCCCGACGTCGTTACAGGCAGCCCTTTGACAATCGCGATGCGCATGCGCCAGGAAAATGTATGGATTGAGAGCGAGAAATTCGGTCGCGTGACCGTTGGCCTTCAGAACCCGGCGTCTAAGGACATCACTTTCATCAACCTCGGCGGCAGCATTGGCTCCGATCCCGAGAACGACTTTATGTCGAACTTCTGGATCCGGGACAACACGCTCAGGGCGAATGTAGTAAGCAGCAACACTTTCGCGGTCATCCCGAATTCGAGCTTCGTCAAATTCGGCAACGTCTTCAATGCAATGGAGACGACTCGCGTGGAGGCGATCCGCTACGATACGCCATCGCTCTTCGGCTTTGTCGCTTCCACTTCGTTCGCCGCGAACGATTTTTGGAGTGCGGCACTGCGCTACCAAAAGGAGTGGAACTCGATCCGTATCGCCGGCGGCATTGCCTATTCTTATATCGCTGGCCGCTTGACCGATAACGTCATCAACGATGGCGGCCGGAACGCGGAGTTGATGACGGCTGGCTTCCTGCCAAACACGCCGGGACAATATTTCAGTAAGTGCATAAATCCCGCGCCTGCCAATGCCTCGTTTGGTACGCCTTACAATGAGTGCATCGGCACGAAGTCGGAAGTCGTAGCGGGCTCGCTCTCCGTGATGCACGTTCCAACGGGCATTTACGCAACCTTTGCGGGAGGCACCCGCTCGGTGACCAATATGCCAACCGAGTTCATCTATGACAATTTCGACAACAAGGATGCCGCCTATTTCTACATCCAGCTTGGCATCACCAAGCGGTTCCTGGACGTTGGCTCTACCACGCTCTACGCCGAGTTCGGTAACTATCAGGACTACGCCGTGGGAGACAATTACGGGGCTACGCTATGGCAGGATCCCGGCACGGTAAACATTGTGACCAGCTCTGAGGTCAACCGCTGGGGCCTCGGCTTCGTCCAAATGTTCGATAGCTCGGCACTTCAGCTCTACGCCATGTATCAGCACTACAGCACGGACATCACGACCCGGACGCCCGTTCTCGCGCCCATCGGACCCATCCTTGTCGATCCGGTTGCGCGCAGCCCCGACGACGCGGATGTCGTGGTCAGCGGTGCCCGGCTCCAGTTCTAAGCCGGCTTCGCCTCCATCGCCAAGGCCGCCTCCGGGCGGCCTTTTCTTTTGCGCAACCGAACGTCATTACAAGCGTAGTGAAGACCGTATGTCCATTCCTGAGCGTTGAGGCGACTCATCCCCGATGCGAAAGCAATCGAGGGTTGCCCGGATGGTCCGGGCCTATCCTCAACGCAAGGGGGACGAGCCGTGAACGATTATACAGAAGTCTTCGTTGGTATCGATACATCGAAACTGCGTAACGCGGTCGCGATTGCCGAGGCGGGCGCCAAGGCAAAGTGCGCTTCTTTGGCGAAATCGATAGCGCATCCGCTATGATGGCGCCATTCGAGCCGGACAAGACCAAGCCTAAATTAGCGCCTATGGGCAATCTCGGGGACGCGGAAATGGCTTGGTCAGCGCAGCAATATTTGAAATTCGAGGACGAGCGCACGAGGCCCGCGCGCGACCTTTTGCAAGCCGTGCCAACGAGGGATGTGAAACGCGCCGCCGACCTCGGCTGCGGTCCCGGCAACTCCACAGGACCCATTGCCGCCCGCTTCCCGGATGCCGCCATCGTTGGCGTGGACAACGCGCCGGACATGATCGTGGCCGCGAAGGCCCGCCTGCCCGCGGTCCGTTTCGAGATGTGCGGTATCGGCGAGTGGAGCGAACCGGGGCCGTGGGATCTTCTGTTCGCCAACGCTTCGCTACAATGGGTAGGGGATCACGGGAGCCTGCTGCCGGCGCTTGCGGAGCGGCTATCGCCCGGCGGCAGCCTTGCCATTCAAATGCCGGACAATTTGAACGAGCCATCGCATGTTGCGATGCGCGCCGCCGCGCTGACGGAGCCTTTCGCCGCGAAGCTCGGCGGTGCGGCCAAGGCGCGCACGGAGCTTGCCGGCGCCGGCTGGTATTATGCGCTGTTGAAACCCCTCTGCTCGCGCGTCGATATCTGGAGAACCACCTATTTCCATTCCCTTGCCGGCGGCCTCGACGCCATCGTCGAATGGTTGAAGGGAACCGGCCTCATACCCTTCCTCAAGCCGCTATCGGAAGCGGAACAGCAAGCATTCCTGGCCAAATATAAGGACGAGCTGACAAAAGCCTATAAGCCGCTCGGCGATGGCACTGTCATCCTGCCTTTCCCGCGCCTGTTCATCGTCGCGACGCGATAGGCAAGGTGAATCAGCTCTTATTCATGCTAGCTTTTATCAACAGGGGTTGAGTTGAGCAGGTACCGGCGAGCGCTATGCGGTTGACGGCCATATCCCCAATCTGAAAAAAGTCTCACGGGGCAACAGAGGGGGTAACCATGATCGACTTCAGCGGCTTCACGGCCGAAATATTCTCCGGCGTGGCCGTGCTGGTTTCCGGCTATAGCCTTTGGCAGACATCCTTAAGACGGGCGGATTTGCAGGTTTTCGTTCCTCCTCTCATACGCTACGCATCGCCTTACCAGAACAGCATCTTTGAAGTTTTCGAAATACCGCTGACGATCATCAATGAAGGCGCCCGGACGGGGACAGTTCTCTCGCTAAATCTCGAAGTGACGGACCCGCAGACCGGGGTTTCGAAGCACTTTTACAGCGCTGGACTTGGCACTTGGAGCTTGGCCAAGTCACAAGGCGAGGGCCTGCTTCCGTTCATGCCGCTTTCGCTCGCAGGACACACATCGCAATCGGCAGCCGTGCTCTTTTATGCCCGCGAAGACTCGCGCGTTCCTCAAGTTGTTGAAAGAGCGGGCCATTACAAGTTTGTCATGCACCTCCTGACGGCGCGCCGCGAAGGCTTCTTCCCTCTCGGCGGGAGCAAATCGGAACCGCTCATATTCGAGATGTGTCTTCCTTACATGGATCACCGCGCCTTCACGGGCGGTAGCGGCACGCTTCCATTGCATCATCCGGATTGGCAAACCGCCACAAGCGAAAACTGAAGGGGCGCGTCAGAACCAAGCGCACTGCCCATGGCTCCAGGAGGTCGCGCAGAACGCGACGTTCGATAGAAACGCCGCGACCGGGGTATGAGTAAAGTAGATGAGAGCGCTCGCGCCCGCGATGATGCCAATTGTGATCGCCGCCGCAACCAGATACCAGACTCTGGAGAAGATGATCGTCAGCTTTACAGGCGTCTGCTCGCCCGGAGAAAGCGGCATCTCGGGGTGATCCGAAATGCTTGCTGCGGCGGTGCGGGCGCCAGGAGTCAGCCGCACCAGCATGCCGGTGAGGCCGACGACAAGATGAGACGACGCCGGCACGATCGCCGTCATCAGCATGCCGGTCACGAATAATCCATCGGTCCAGGGCGCGGTAACCGCCTTGCGCACCATCGCTTCCCAGTCGAAGGGCGGCAGGTGCGCTAGCGCGAAAATCTGGTTCATACCTTCGAGCACGTTCGGCAAAAGCGCCGACAATACAATCATGAGGATCGCGCCGGATATGAACGTACCCAAGATCGCACCGGCAACCTTGAGTTCCCCGAAAATGTCCGGCTCGGCAGTTTCCGCCTGCTTGAGAAAATGCCGCATCACACCCCAGGAGAGCCAATCCACGCAAGCATTCACAGCCGGAAGCAGGATAAAGAAGAGGAGGAGGAGAAAGGCAAACTGGCTTGCGAAGGCCAGCGCTGCCCCGGCCAGAATAGCAATTACGACGGTGAACAGCGTGGCGCCGGCCAGCGCGAACGCCAGCGCAAAGGCAAAAGCCAGCGCGAATCCGCCGGCCATGGCGCCTAGAACCGAGCCTGTATCCGAGACCTGGCCCGAGAATGCCGTTGCGATGGCAAAGGAGATCGTGAAAGCTACCATGACGGCAAACCCGCCCAAGAGCACGCGCGCGATTGTTTGCGCCGTGCCCTGATCGCCACCGAACATCTTCCATCCGCGTTCGATAAAGCCCAGCAGGTTCTTGAAGGCGGCTACGATCACATAGGCTATGACGGCGAAAGCCGCGGTGAAGAGAACGACCTCTGGCATAGAGATCCGGTTGGCCGTTATGCCGTTCGTGATGAGCGTGATCAGAAACAGTGCAATTGGAAACACGAACGCGATGGCGAGGCAGCGCTCGAAGGCCTGCCCGCTAAACGCAGGCCCGAACCATTCCATAAGCCAATCGTTGAAGCGCCGGATAGTGATGAGATAAGCACGGAACGGCGGCGCAGCCCCGAGCCGGTCCTTCAGCGCCATGCGGTCTGCATAGCAGTCGAGCTGCCGGCTGAGCGAGCGTTCCGGAAATGGGAGCAGCCAAGCCAGGATGGTCGCGAGGAGGGCGGTGAGCACGGCCATGACGGAGAGCACCCCCCACCCTTGCCACACTACCAAAGAAAGGCCCGATCCATGCATAGCCGCCCCCTCTATCTTATCCCAGCGCTTGGTTAGCAACCTGCGTTGCCACACGCAAGCAGCGATGCGCCATTTAGGAGTCAATAACGGGCGGGGCTTAAGCCTTGAAGCGCCGGAGCAGGCACAAACGCCGGCTTCTTTGCCGGTGCCCGGATACCCGCATAGAGCTGCTTGATGGCCTCGACGATGATCACGCCGGCGAATGCAGGCCAAAGCCTGATGCCGATTCGCTCCCAGGCGAGCGCCGCGAAAGGAAGCGCGCGCGCACGGAACGGCGGTGCAAAGAGGCAGGGCGTCACTCCAACAGGCTCGAGCGATGCTTGGCGCAGCAGCCTTTCGATCTGGCTCGAACTGTAGGGGCGGCCGTGGCCGAAAGGCGTTGTCTCGAGCCTTGCCCAGGCACCGCGCCTGTTCGGAACCACCATGATGACGCGGCCTTGCGGCATCAACACGCGCCAGATTTCGCGCAAATAAGCCCCCCGGCTTTCGACATGCTCCAGGCCGTGCACGACGAGCACGCATTCCGCCGACATATCCCGCAGCGGCAACTCGATCTCCGGCACGAGCGCCGAGCGGTAAGGCCCCTCGCGCGGCCATTTGACCACCCCTTGCGATTGCGGCATCAGCGCCGCGGTCATGCGCGCCTCGCCATGGAACATGCGCAGATAGGGCGCAGCGTAGCCGAGGCCGATCACATCCATGCCTGCGACATTCGTCCACCGTGCCCTAATGCGGCGCGCGATGATCCGGCGCGCGAGCTGTCCGAGCGGCGAGTCGTAAAAATCGCGCATGTGAGCGGCATCGTCATACATGGGCGGACAATAGCATTTTCTCGATCCGGGTTTAATGCTCGCGGTTTTTCCATTAAGACAGTCTCAATAAGGCAACAGGGACGAAGGCGATGGCGACCCTCGAAATTTTTCAGTTTCCGTGCTGGGAGGATAATTACGGCGTCCTGATTCACGATAAGGACGCGGGCGTTACCGCCGCCATCGATGCGCCTGAAGAGAATGCGGTGCGGGAAGCGCTGAAGCGGACGGGTCTGAAGCTCACACATATCTTCACGACGCACCACCATCGCGATCACGTTGAGGGGCATCTTGGCCTCAAGCGCGAGACTGGCTGCACGATCTACGGCCCCGCGCAAGAGGCCGCCGATATCCCAGCTATCGATGTATCGGTGAAGGAGGGCGACAGGCTCCCCTTCGGTTCTTTCGAAGTGCGAGTTCTGGAGACGCCCGGCCATACGCGAGGCCATGTCACTTACTTTATCCCGGACGCCGTTCCGGATCCCGCGGGTTGCGGCAAAGCCGGCGTGGCCTTCGCCGGAGACACTCTTTTCTCGGTTGGCTGCGGGCGTGTGATCGAGGGCCGGCATGCCCAAATGTGGCATTCGCTTGAGAAGATCATCGCGCTGCCCGCCGATACGCTCATTTATTGCGGGCATGAATACACGCAATCGAATATCCGCTTCGCGCTTACGGTGGATGGCGAAAACGAGGCGCTTCTTAAGCGCAAACGCGAAGTGGATGAGCTCCGCAGCCAAGGCAGGCCATCGCTGCCGGTCTCACTCGCCCTGGAGCTTGAGACGAACCCATTCCTGCGGGTTAACAACCCGGCCATCCGCCAAAGCCTTGGCTTCGGACCAGAAGTGCCCGAAGCGAAGGTTTTCGAAGAGCTGCGGAGGCGCAAAGACCGGTTCTAGCTATAGCTCGAGTGAAACCTGCCAATGTGCATTCAGCCGCCATCGCAAGGCGCCTTTTGCCGCCATGGCGATCCGTTAAGGTTCGTTGCTCTGGTTCGGCACGCCGGCAAAGCGGACCGGCACAGGATTTTCAGTCCGCGCCTCGCCGTCCTTTGGCCTGTACATCTGTATGATACCGGCCGATACCCTAGATCCCTCGCCTTCGAGGGCCTGCTGGCGCTCGAAGGAATCCGGCGCAAGGATCATCGGGTTAGTCCGCAATTCGGAAAGAACCTGCGAAAAGCCTTGAATAAGTGAGCTCTGCTCCCGCCCAAGTTGCGCTGCGGATGGAGCGGCTGGCTTGACCGCGGCCGCGTCTGGGGATGGCGGTGCTTCCTTAACCTCTCCTCTGATGAGCGAGCCGCGTGCCGGCCCAAAATGTGAAACGCTCGCCTCTTGCACGATGAAGGCGTTCGCTTCGAGGATTTCGATCGGCAATGCCTCCGCGCGGGCTGTTTCAAACATCTTGCTTACCCAGGCCTTATCATCGGGGGAAGCATTCCGCCGCGCAATCGCAAGCAGGCCGAGCCCGTCGCCCGCGATGCGCTTCACCCCGTCGCCGCGCCATAGCAGTTGGCCCAGCAAAGCCTGCGCCGGGGCAT
>CAZCIF010000030.1:12396-17910 GCA_964498645.1 uncultured Rhodomicrobium sp.
ATAGCCCTTCCGGGAGGCGCTCAAGAGCCATTGTGCGCCAGCCCGGCTGTTCTTCGCGACGCCATCGCCGTTTATGAGGAGCTTTGCAAGCTCAAACTGTGCTACCGGATCGCCGAAATAGCTTGCCGCGTGATGAAGCAGGCTGAAAGCATAGGTTGGATCCGGCGCAATATTAGCCTCCGCTACGCCCGCCTTATGGAAGCGCGCCATGAAGCGGAATGCTGTTGCGATAAGCTGGGAACGCTTATCGCGCGCGCCCACCTCTCTGAATTGGTTGATAATGGCCTGAAAATAGAGCACAGCTTGGCTCTCATTCTGCTTCACGCCTTGCCCCAGGGCAAGGCGGCGGCCCATTTCGATCCGGGCTTGAAGATCTCCCTTCTCCGCAGCCGCTGCCACGTCCCGGAACTTGAGGCTAAGCATCTTGTCCGGAGCTGTGCTATGAGACGACGCAATCTGCGCAGCCCTGGCTTTCAAGCGTTCGGCTTTGCGCTGATGCGAAACATGCACTGCTGCAAGCCCAAGAGCAGCCGCGGAAAACAAGACCGGAACGGCCGCCATCTTCAAAGCACGAATAACGCTAGATATCTGCATAGCACACAACTTCTACGCTTGCCCCGGAATGGGTGACAACGCCACACCGTACCGGCCCAGCCTGCTGCCTATATTTCCACAGTGCTCCTGAGGTGTAGTTATTTTTAGGCGGAGTCCAGGCATTCCAGCGGCGGAAGAGCTGGCCTCCGGGGCCCACGGTACCATGCCTGATGGGCAGCTTCGCTTTATCGAACATCCTGACGACCACAACGGCACCCTCCACCGGGGAAACCCGGTTTCGAATTACATGTGTTTTTTTGTATATGGAGAGAAGCGCCGGATACTCGAAAACGACGGCAGCTTCACTGGCGTGAGCCGCTTTTTGTACTTCGTACCGGACCCCAAGCAGGCTCCGATGAACGCCAATCTGTTCGGGGTTTATGGCCTAAACTAGGCAAAGGCGCCTCAGTCTGTAACTCTAGAGCAACAGACGCATGGGAAGCGTACAAACTTCTGGTTGCTCCCCATGCGCCGCTCGATAAGTCATACGCGGTAAAGTGGATGGAAGAGCCGCGCCTGGCGCTGCATGTGCTTCATTTCCGCACGGGCGAGGCTAAGCCAGTCGAAGGCCGAGGGGCCGAACAATTTCAAGCCTTCCTCGAAAAGCGCGGTCGTGATGAGGACATCCGGCTTTCCCGCCAGCGCTTTTGTCAGCGCCGCATTGTTGGCCCAATCCGCAAGTGCGCGAATATCGGCGCCGGAAAGGCCATCCGATTTCCGGGCGATGCGGTCCAGTGCAACTTTGTCGTGCCCTGGCACGCTGGATATTGAGGTGCTTAAGATCTTTTTCCGGGCTTCGAGCCCAGGCGGAGGCACGAAGAGCAAGCGATGAAATCGCCCCGCGCGGAAGAAAGCCGGATCGAGCGCCCAGGGTGCATTGGTCGCAGCGATGACAAGAATGCCGCCATTGTTGCGTAGCGTTCCGTCAAGTTCCGACAGGAATGCCGGGATCAGGGCTGGCGCCGCTTCTAGATCGGGTCCTTTACGCTTGAAGGCTAGAACATCGAAATCGTCGAAAAACAAAATGGCCGGAGGGTCCGACCGCGCCTCATCGAAAAAGACACGCAGGCGCTTCTCGGCTTCTCCGGCATATTTGTCGAGAATTTCCTCTGGGTTGACCGACAGGAAGCGCGCATCGCATGCGCCAGCGGCAGCGCGGGCAATCAAGGTCTTGCCGCAGCCCGGCGGGCCATAAAGCAAAAGGTTGCCGCCTGGCTTCTGCCGGAAGCGCTCGAAAAGGCTCGGTTTCAGATAGGGTAGCACTATCCGCCGCTGGATTTCGGCCTTGATATCGTCGAGGCCTACGACATCGTTGAAAGTTACGGCCCCATCATCGATGTCATCGAGAAAAGCATCGGCAGGCGATTCTCGGACTGGCTCGTTCCTGTTCTCGCGGCGCGAAGAATATGTGGTGAGCGAGATGATTTTTGCCGGCGGCGAGGTGAGATTGGACCCCGGCCTAATGCCAAGAAAGCGTTCAAGCTCGCGGTTGCGCATCGCTGGGTCTTGCGCGATGGCCTGACGGTAGAGCGCGATGGCCTCTTGCTCCCGCCCAAGGCCGTGGAGCGCGCGCGCGTGCATGGCGCGATCCTCGGGCAGGTCCGAGCCTCGAGCCAAACGCTCTGCCAGTTCGAAATCCGCGGCGTTGAGACAGAACTGACAAGCTTTGCGCCGGATCAGCGCGAACTCCTTGTCTGAGAGGGTTTCGGGCGTAAGCGAGCGGAGAAGCCCAAGCACGGCCGCACGCCCTTGCAGCCCTTCCGCTTCATCCATGATAATAGAAAGAAGATCGGCGCTGGCGCGATCCCTGTAAACTTCGATGAGCGCTTGCAGCGTCTCGTGATCCATATCCGCAGAGCCCATTACCGTCGGAACAAGCCCGCGATAAGCCCCGCGAAGCACGACATCATTTTTCCGTACCCCGTCTGTTGCGAGCAGGTATACAACGGCCTGGAGCGCAAAAGGCAAGGGAATGGCTTCCGGGGATATGCCCAAACCGGAAGTTTGCCTTTATTTGTGGCGCCGCAGCAACGGAAGGTCATCGAAGCGATCCAGCCATGGCAAGCAGAAGTTGCGGATCAGGCGGCGACAGCCGCAAGCCGCTGCAACGCCACCTTCAGCTTTTGAGCGGCGGCCTCGGCCTCGGCGCGGCGCTCGCGGTTCTCCTCAACCACTTCTTCCGGCGCCTTTGCCATGAATTGCTCATTTGCAAACCGCGCGTCGATCTTGTCGATTTCCTGCTGGAGCTTGCCGATCTCTTTGGAGAGGCGATCCCGCTCCGCTGCGAGATCGATGACACTCGCGAGCGCAAGCGCCATTGTGGCTTCGCCGAGCACAAATTGAGCTGAACCGGAGGGCGGCGTCTCGGCCAGCGTGATATCGCTGAGCCTGGCCATGCGCTTCATAAAACTTCCGTAGCGCTTCGCTCGGGCCTTTGTTTCCCTATCCGCGCCGGTGATCGTCAGCGGAAGCATCGAAGAGGCGGGAACGTTCATTTCGGAGCGCAGCGAACGGATTTCGCTGATCAGGCCGATCACCCAATTCACTTCGTCCACAGCCTTGCGGTCCACTTTTTTCACCGCTTTCGGCCAGTCCGCGAGGCACAGAAGCGTCTCGCGCTTTGGCCCCGTCTCTCCAAGCACGGCCCACAGTTCCTCGGTGACGAAGGGCATGAAGGGGTGAAGCAGTTTCAGGATTTCGTCGAGCGCCCATGCTGCCATTGCCTGAGTTTCGGCTTTGGCGTCCTCATCGGAACCCATAAAGACTGGCTTTGCGAATTCCACATACCAATCGCAGAACTTGTTCCAGACGAAGCGGTAGACTTCGCCCGCCGCATCGTTGAAGCGGTAAGCTTCGAGCGCCCCCGTCACGGCGGCCGCGGCGGCTCCGGTTTCGGCAAATATCCATTTGTTCAGCGTGGTTTTCGCTTTCGCCGGATCGAAGCCGGGCTGGCGGACACAGCCGTTCATCTCGCAGAAGCGGGCCGCGTTCCAAAGCTTGGTCGCGAAGTTGCGGTAGCCCTCGACGCGATGCAGGGAAAGCTTGATGTCGCGCCCCTGCGCAGCCATGGCCGCCATGGTGAAGCGAAGCGCATCCGCGCCGTACTCGTCCATCACCGAGAGCGGATCGACGACATTGCCCTTCGACTTTGACATCTTGGCGCCCTTCTCGTCGCGGACGAGCGCGTGGATGTAAACGTCGCGGAACGGCACCTCCTTCATGAAGTGCAAGCCCATCATCATCATGCGGGCAACCCAGAAGAAGATGATGTCGAAGCCGGTGACGAGTACGGAAGTGGGGTAATAGCGCTTCAGCTCCGGTGTCTTGTCCGGCCAGCCCATGGTCGAGAAGGGCCAGAGCGCGGACGAGAACCAGGTGTCGAGCACGTCTTCGTCGCGGACAAGCTTTACCGCTTTGCCATAGTGCTTTTTGGCGAGGGCCGCAGCTTCCTTCTCGTCATGCGCGACGAAAATGTGCTTATCCGGGCCGTACCATGCCGGGATTTGATGCCCCCACCAGAGCTGGCGCGAGATGCACCATGGCTGGATGTTCTCAAGCCATTGGAAATAGACGTTTCGCCAGTTCTCGGGGATGAAAGTGGTCTTGCCCTGGCGCACGGTCTCAAGCGCGGGCTGCGCCAGCGTCTCCGCATCCACATACCATTGATCGGTGAGGTAAGGCTCGATCACCTCATGCGAGCGGTCGCCATAGGGCACCTTGAGCACATGCGGCTCGATCTTCTCGACGAGTTCGAGTGCTTCGAGATCGGCAACCACCTTCTTGCGCGCCTCGGAGCGATCCATGCCACGATAAGCCTCGGGAACGTTATCGTTAAGCGCCCCGGTATCCGTCAGGATATTAACAAGCGGCAGATCGTGCCGGCGCCCGACCTCGAAGTCGTTGAAGTCATGCGCGGGCGTGATCTTAACCGCGCCCGAACCCTGCTCAGGATCGGCGTATTCATCGGCCACAATCGGGATCTCGCGGCCAACCAGCGGCAGGATCACAGTCTTACCCACATAGGGCTTCCAGCGCTTATCGTCCGGGTTAACCGCGACGGCCGTATCGCCAAGCATTGTTTCGGGCCGGGTCGTGGCGACAATAATGTGTTTGTGTTTGAGCCGGCCTGGATTTTTGATGGGATATTTGAAATACCAAAGATGCCCCTTGGTCTCGACCGGGATCACCTCCAGGTCCGAGATCGCGGTCTGCAGCTTTGGGTCCCAGTTGACGAGGCGTTTGTCTTTATAAATAAGGCCGGCGCGGTGAAGCTCGACGAAGACCTTGATAACGGCACGGGAAAGGCCCTCGTCCATGGTGAAGCGCTCGCGGCTCCAATCGCAGGACGCGCCAAGGCGCTTGAGCTGGTTGATGATCGTCCCGCCCGAATGCTCCTTCCAGGCCCAGACGCGCTTCAGGAATTCCTCGCGCCCAAGCTCGCGGCGTCCGGGCTGCTGACTCTCCATGAGCTGCCGCTCAACCAGGCTCTGCGTCGCAATGCCGGCATGATCGGTTCCGGGCTGCCAAAGCACGTCGCGCCCGCGCATGCGCTCGAAACGGACGAGGATATCCTGCAGCGTGTTGTTAAGGGCATGCCCCATATGAAGCGATCCCGTCACGTTCGGCGGCGGGATCACGATGGAAAATGGCTTTGCCTTGGGGTTTTTGGCGAGCGCGCGCCCCGCGCGGAAAGATTGCGCCTCTTCCCAGAGCCGGGAGATGCGCGCTTCGATATCGGCGTAATTGTAAGTTTTTTCCAGCATAGGCAGCAATATGATTGGAGAGGTTTCGTTCCGCTAGCTATAGGGAAGCACGGCCGCGCCTGCAATCAGCGAAGCGGTACATGGGATAAATCCGGATCTATTCCGGATCAAGCGTCCGGCTTCGGCACCAGTCCCCGCGTCGCGATTTCCTCGCGGA
>CAZCIF010000030.1:17920-19453 GCA_964498645.1 uncultured Rhodomicrobium sp.
AGCCATTGCACCAGCAGCGGACGCAGCATCTCGCGGACGGCATCCTCCAGCGTCCCGGCTGTCTGCGCGGGAACGGGCGCCGGCTTAGCCCCTTGGAATTGCGCAGGCGCGACCGGGTAGGATGGCACCGGCGCCCGGGCGGGGCGGGCTGCTGCCGCGACCTCTTTTGTGACTTCGGCTGCGCGGGAGGATTCGGCGGCGGGCGGCACCGGCCCAGGAACAGCCTCTGGTCTGGCTTTCTGCTCAGGCGCCTCACTTACCGGTTCCGGTAGCGGCTCCTTTTCTCTAACGAAGTCCCGGCGAAAGACCTCATTCAACAGCGTTGGAAGCGGTGCGTCCGCTGCCTCCGCCACAGTTTCCCGCTCGATAACTTCAGCAAATTTCTCGGTTACATCCGCTTTGCGATCTTCGTCGAGATGCTCGAAGTCCACTTGCTGCGCGTCCTTAAGCTCGCTCGCCTCCATGGCGCCAACCGCCGACCGGGCAAGCTTCTCGGCTAAGGCTGCAAAAGCGGCTTCCTCCTTGCCGTCCAGGCCCTTAGCCGGAGCCGCAACCCCGGCGCCGGCGGGCGCCTGTTCCACCTGTTCGCGTGGACGAGCCTCCGCTTCGCAGGAGGGGATGAGTGGAACCGGGCCATTGTCGGGGATCGGAAGCTGGATATCCTGAGCCCAGTTTCTGGGCGGGGACTTCGGAGGCATCGCGTCCTGCCGCGGCCTTTGAGTCGATTGATGGGGGGCTGCAGATTTGGGAAGCTCGCGGCGTGACCAAATGGGTTGCGATGAGTGGGAAACCGCGCGCGGTGGCTGTTCCTGCCGGGGTACGGAAACGGCCGCAGGGCGCCTCTGCCCGCTAGGCCCGGGCGGAAGCGTTGCGCTGTCACTTCCCGGAAACGGCAGAGCCGGTCCGCTGGAGGCGGCTTGCGCGTGAGCGGGATTTTCGGCAGGGGCTTGCGCGCGGAACGGCGCCGCCGAAGGCGCCTCCAGTTCCTCGGGGAAAACGAGTTCATCGGTCAGATCGAACACATCATCCGGCAGTGAGGCCGGCTGCGCGGGTTCTGGCTTCGCGCCGCCGTTGGGGGCAAGGCCTACGAGGCTCGCCCCTCTTTCAGAAGTCCCCGCTTTATCGCTGTCGGAAATGATGGACCTAATGGACGCGAGGAGCTCCTCCATCGATGGCTCGGGAGCCTGATCTGCGCGGTTCATGCTAATTCACCCCGAGTGCGGCGCGCCTGAGATCCAGCGCGCTTCCCCTAATAACATTACACTTTCGTTCTCTGCGGGCGACTCGTCATCATCCGCCCGGCATGCAGCGGAGGTTAGAGATTTCCGCCGCCGAGCGCTACCCGATGCATGGGATTTGGGGCAATTTTTGCGTGTAAGCCGGACCATCGGAGGATTCTTGTCCGGGAGTGCGGCCCGGATCGTCGACAGGAGCGACGCGCGGATCCTGGCTGTCTTCGATAGACGCGCCCCAACCGAACCAAGCATCCGCCACCTCGCCATAATAGCGGGTAGGATCGTAGAGTTCTGCTTG
>CAZCIF010000030.1:19529-21676 GCA_964498645.1 uncultured Rhodomicrobium sp.
CGCCAGCACGCCATAGGATGCAACGACAGGGTCGCGGCGGAATGAGACCAGATTCACTTGCGCATTCAAATGTTGCTGCTCCGAATTGAGCACGTCGAGAATCGTGCGCTGGCCGACTCTTTCTTCTTCGCGAACGCCCTGCAGCGCGGTCTTCGTCGCTTCTACCGCCGACTTACCGGCACGGACGTTGCCTTTTGCCGCAACGATCAATCCCCATTGAGAGCTGACATTCTGGCGGGCAAGTTCGCGCTGTTCATCGATCTCCTGGCGGCGCCGCGACAAGATTTCGATGGCCTGCCGGATTTGCGCGGATACGGCGCCTGCCTGATAGAGCGGGACGGTCAGCTGGCCGAACACGCGTGTGTCGTCCTGCTCAAGGACTTCAGGGCCGCCGACTTGCGCGCTTTTCGTGTAGCTCGCGCTCAAGGACAGGGTCGGGAGAAGCTGTCCTTTGACTTGCTTGACCTGATGCTGTTGAGCGCGCTCGCGGAAGATCGCGGCAAGGATTCCGGGATTCTCGGCTTGAGCGATATCGATCGCAGCTTGGCGGGTCTTAGGCAACAGCTTCGCTGGAGGCCCAGGGTCCCGCAGCGTGCCCGGCGGATGACCGATAAATTGGGCAAACCGCGCCTGATCCCCGTAAAGTGTTCCTTGCGCGATGCTGAGATCTGCCTGCGACTGCGCGAGACCGGACTCTGCTTGGGCAACATCGGTGCGAGTCACTTCGCCCACCCTGAACCGGTCCCGCGTTGCGCGGAGCTGTTCGGACAGCACTCTGACATTGTTCTGGCGCACGTTCACGATCGCCTGGTCGCGCACGATGTCCATATAGGCGGTGGCTGCATTCAGAAGAACGTTCTCCTCCGCTGAGCGGAGATCCTCGCGCCCGGATTCGACCTGCGCTTCGGTTCCCTTGACCGCGTTGTAAGTGCGGAACCCATCGAAAATGTTCTGCTGCAGCGCGATCTGAGCGGAACGCGGATTGTAGGTGCCGTTAAGGCCGCCGCCGCCTCCGATAGTGCTCAGCGGCAAAGGTGTCGCCCCACTGGGACAAGTGCCGTCAAATGCTAGCGGACCCTGGCAGACCGGCAGGACCCCGGTCAAATTATTCCGGACTTTTGTGCGCGTGTCCTCGAACCCGTCTAGGAAGGTGGCCGTAATAGTCGGCCTATAACCGGATTTGGCAATAGAGACCTGATTGTCGGTTGCCCGCAATTGTGCGCGCGCGGATTTTAGGGTCGGGTTGTAAAGATAGGCCGCCGTAAGCGCTTCCTTGAGCGTTTCCGCATGCGCGGGCGATATGAAGCTCGACGATAGCAGGAGAGCCGCCAACGAACCCCAAGTTCGCCTCGCAAGCGAAAAGCGGAAATGGGAAATGTTTGTAGACAGCATGGACTGTTCCCGTTGCTTCGAGATGCGTACAAATCAGCACATACCCGATGCCCCACACGGCGACTCAAAGCTGCGCCCGCCACAAAGTAATCGCCAGCGCCCGAAAGCAAAAGCTTTATCCGGCACAAGCGGAGGCTTTTCTAACGAACGCGTTGCCGATTTGCAGCGATTCGTTATCAAAAGACAAACTGAGGTTTTATTTCAAAACCGTGAAGAATGTCGGCGCCCGCGTCGAAAATCGCGCGCCCTGAAATAGCACCGGCATTCTTGGTGAAGAGATACGCTTGCCCAAACCAACCCTTCCGCAATATCGTAACTAGCCGCCCGCCTTCGGCAAGCTGGCCGAAAAGCTCTTTCGGTTCTTCTAAGATGCCGCCATTGATGAGAATGACATCGAAGGGCTTGGATTTATCGAGGCCCTTGTTCAGCGCGCCGGCATGAACTGTAACATTGCCATTTCCTGCGCGTTCGAGGCATTTCTCCATGCCTTCGGCTAGCGATTCGGATGCCTCCAACGCGTCCACTTTTGCGCACAGTTTTGCAAGGACGGCAGCGGAATAGCCCGTGACGCCGCCAATATCGAGAGCACGATCCGTTGGCGCCGGGTCAGCGTATTGCAGCAGGCGAGCCAGAACCATGGGCGGGAGGAGATAGCGAGCGGGAGAACTGGCTGAAGCAGGCACGGCTAGCAGCGCCTCATCCATATAAGCGAAAGCTTTCTGCTTATCCGGGACGAATCGCTCTCTTGGAAGCGA
>CAZCIF010000031.1:0-9963 GCA_964498645.1 uncultured Rhodomicrobium sp.
ATCGAAGCCGATCTCGTTCAGCTCATCGAATGCCGTTTGGGTGTTCTCGGTCGAGCAGCCCTGGAACATGATGTCGCCGCTTTGACCGTGGTAGGCGATCAAGCCAGAGCCATGACGCTCCCAGATATCGCACAATTGGCGAAGGAGATCGGACGTGTAATGGTAGCCCGCCGGCGGCTGAACGCGCAGCGTATGGAATTCTTTCGATTCAGGAAACTTGTCGGCAACTTCGGAGAAGCGAGGGATGATGCCGCCGCCATAGCCGAACACCGAAACCGTGCCGCCCTTCCAGAAGCCCAGCCGCTCCTCATAGGAGTGCTCGAGCTGGCCGAGCAGGTCGTTCATCATCGGCGCGAAGGGCTTGTCTTCCGCATCGCGCAGGCGCTTCAAGCCAGTTACAAAGCTTGGCCAAGGGCCAGATTCGAGTTCATCGAGAAGCGGTGTGGCATGCTTCTGAGATTGACTGCAGCCGCAGCCTCCAGAGGAGCCGCAGCCATCCTGCGCAGTCTTTGTCACATCGTCACTCATTATCAAGCCTCCTTGGTTCGCTACGCCTGGCTGCGAGTATCGCGGAAATTCGCAGCCTGAGATTCCTGCCCATTGGCGGCAAGCCCGAAACCGGACAGACCGTCATTTGTTTGCTTCTTGTTACGAAGCGGCCTATCTCAGGCCGAATTTTTCCCAAGCTAGCACGCTCGCGGACTAATGACAATATTCATATTTGTGAATAAGATGATTTGTGCGCACTTTTTGGCAATTTGTAAGGCATCAGAATAAAATAGATGGAAACGAAAAGCGGGCAGGAACGCAGATTATGGCCGGACACGGGGCCATTCTGCTTAGAAGACGTGGATAGCTACACCTCATGGCGGGCGGCCAAGCTCGCGCGCTATCCCAAGGCCGCAGGCGAACTTCGTGTCGCAATTCGCGATCTGGCGTCGCCATCCGCGGCCGAGCGCGCCCACATTCTGGATCTGTGCGGCAGGGCGAATATGGCGATCTACGATAGCGGGCCGCAGGGCATGGACCCGGTTCAGGTCCGCCCCGCGCTGCGCGCGCTGGCCGATTCTCTCCGCTTGCGCGAGATGGAGGATCACCGCTCAGGAGAGGCGGACGGAGTCGTCGCAATCGAGGTTACGGAGACCGGCGGGCGCGCCGGCTACATCCCTTATTCGAACCGGCCCATAAGCTGGCATACGGATGGCTATTACAATTATCATGGGCCGTCTCATTGCGTTCACGCGATGCTGCTTCATTGTGTCCGCGATGCTGCCGAGGGTGGCGTCAACGCCCTTCTCGATCATGAGATCGCCTATATCCGCCTTCGCGACCGCGATCCTGCCTTTATCGCCGCCCTCATGCATCCCGAAGCCATGACCATCCCGGAGGGCGAGGAGGCGCAAGGGCACTACCGGCCGGACAATACCGGCCCCGTGTTCTTCATCGATCCTGTCCGGAACGTTCTTGCCATGAGGTACACCGCGCGCAAGCGCCATGTTTCCTGGCGCGAGGATGTGACAACACGCCGTGCCTTGGCAGCGTTGGAGGAGGTGCTGGAGAGCGAGCCTCTCATCCTTACGCATAAGCTGCGTCCCGGCGAAGGCTTGATATGTAATAATGTCCTCCATAACCGGTCGGGATTTAAGAATGAGGACGCAGGCGGTCCCGGCCGGCTTCTTTACCGCGTGCGCTATCATGACAGGCTGAGCCTTTGAAAAAGCCGCGCAGGCAGCCAAAATTTCATATTCGCGCAAAAACAGGGGAAAACGCCATGGTTCAGATCAGCGATCTCATAATCCATCATCCCGAGATCACCTCTTTCGAGCAGCTTGAAGAGCTCGTGAAGGAGTCCGCGCGCCGGGGTGAGATTCATCTTATTTTCGATCTCAAGCCGGAATATGCGGACACGCCGCGGCGCTGGCAGGATCGTCTTGAAATCGCTTTCACCTCTATTCTTGGCACTAACAGATAAAGGGCGGCACGAGGCCATGACAGACGAAGTGAAAGAACGCCTCGAAACCATCATCGCGCCTTACGGCCGGGAGGTGAGGCTTGATGACGTGCGCTTCGAAAGCGGCATGCGCCTTTTGCGCGTAACAATTCGCGAAGGCAGGCGCATTACCATCCTCGATCTTGATGCCGCGACGGCGCTCGCCTGGGGAAAAGTCATGCAGCAATGGGCCGGGCAGTCAGAAGAGCAAACAGGGTAAGGACCCAATCGTGGAACAGCTTCCGGTTTTTTTTCAAATCAAAGGCAAATCCGCCGGCGTCGCGGGAGGAGGCACCGTTGCCGCTCGCAGGGCGGAGCTTGCACTCAGGGCAGGCGCCAAGGTCCGCGTTTTCGCCCACGCGCTGAGCGATGACTTCCGCGCCATCAGCAGTCATGAGAGTTTCGAGCACGTCCATAGCGCCCCTACCCTTTCAGCCATTCAGGACTGTGCCCTCATCTTCTGCGCGACCGGCGATCCCGAAACGGACCGCGCGGTTTGGAGCCTTGCCAAACAGGCCAAGGTTCCCATCAACGTCGCGGACGCTCCCGAACTGTGCGACTTCATCATGCCATCCATCGTCGATCGCGATCCGCTGGTGATTGCCATTTCGACGGGAGGGCTTTCGCCGGTATTCGCGCGCATGATCCGCGCGCGGCTGGAAAGCGTGATCCCGGCTGCCTATGGGCGCCTCGTTGCCTTTACCGGCGCTTATCGCGAACGGCTTGCCGCGAGCATCAACAACATGGTTCTGCGGCGGCGCTTCTGGGAGCGAGTGCTGGAAGGCCCCGTTGCCGACCGTTTCCTCGCAGGGCATGAGGACGAAGCAAGGCAGGAGCTTGAGCGGGCGCTTGAAGCAGCAGCGGATAGTGCGGCCAGCCCGCCGGTTGGAGAAGTCTATCTTGTTGGAGCCGGCCCCGGCGATCCCGATCTTCTTACATTCCGTGCCCTGCGGCTCATGCAACGCGCCGACGTGGTGCTCTACGACCGGCTGCTTCCCCACGGAATCTTGAACCTGGTCCGGCGGGAAGCACATCTATGTCGGGAAACTGCCGGACGATCACATCGTACCCCAGGAAGAGATCACGGCGAAGCTCGTAAGGCTCGCGAAGGAAGGCAAGCGCGTCCTCCGGCTAAAGGGCGGCGACCCCTTCATGTTTGGCCGCGGCGGCGAGGAGATCGGGGCGCTGGCGGCGGCAGGCAGCCCCGTGCAGGTCGTTCCCGGTATTGCGGCCGCGTCGGGCATGGCGGCCTATGCCGGCATTCCGCTGACCCATCGCGATCACGCTCAGGCCTGCGTCTTCGTCACGGGCCACGCCAAGAGCGGCAAGCTCAGCGTCGATTGGAGCGTTCTGATACAACCGCGGCAAACTGTCGCGATATTCATGGGGCTTGGTCAGCTTCCCGGCTTGATGAAGGAGTTCATCGCTAATGGCGCGGACCCGCGCATGCCGGCCGCCATCATCGACAACGGCACGCGGCCGAACCAGCGAGTCGTCACCGGAACCATTGAAAATATTGCGGAATTAGCAGCCGAAGCGCAGTTGCAAGGTCCGGCGATGATCATCATCGGAACCGTTGTCTCTTTGCGGGAGAAGCTCTTTCCACAGGGATCGCCGGCGCCTGGCGGGATCGTCACCGCGCCGGAGAATTCGCACCCGCTCGGGCTCGAATCTCCTGTTTGAGGCGTAGATCTGCCGCAGGTAGCAAAGCTAGCCAATAAGCTCATTTCCAAGCTAGGTTTTTTATATCAGGATGTATGAATATCAAATAATGCAAGTGCGTCCGCCGGAGTTTTTCCGCAGCGAGCGCGAGGAAGCGTAAGGGAGAAAAATGGCACACATCGTAGTGATGGGCGCCGGACTCGGCGGCGTGATCGCGGCCTACGAGATGCGCGATCAAATGCGCCGGGGCGACAAGCTCACCGTCGTTAGCAAGGAAGCGAAGTATCACTTCGTCCCATCCAAGCCCTGGGTCGCCGTAAAGTGGCGGAAGCGCTCCGACATTGAATTGGACCTTGCGCGCACGTTCGCCAAGCGCGGGATCGACTTCAAAGCCGTGGCGGTCAGGCGTGTATTCCCGGCCGAGAACCGCCTTGAGCTCGAGGACAACACGAACCTCTCCTACGATTTCCTTATCATTGCTACCGGCCCCGAACTAGCCTTCGATGAAATCGAAGGGCTCGGTCCTCATAGCGGCTACACACAATCGGTCTGTCACGTCGATCATGCGCTGACCGCCGCTGCCGCCTTCGAAGAATTCTGCAAGAACCCCGGCCCCATCGTGGTTGGTGCGGTTCAAGGCGCGTCCTGTTTCGGCCCCGCCTATGAATATACCTTCATTCTCGATACGGAACTCCGGCGCAGAAAAATCCGCGACCGCGTGCCGATGACCTTCGTCACCGCCGAACCTTACATTGGCCATCTGGGCCTTGACGGCGTTGGCGATACCAAGGGCCTGCTCGAGAGCGCGATGCGCGACCATCACATCAAGTGGATCACGAATGCCCGCTTGAAAAAGGCCGAGAAGGAGAAGATGACGGTCGAGGAAGTCGCAGAAGACGGCAGCGTGAAGAAGACGCATGAACTGCCCTTCGCTTTCTCGATGATGCTCCCGGCTTTCCGGGGCGTTGAAGCCGTGCGCGGCGTCGAGGGCCTAGTCAATCCGCGCGGATTCATTCTGATCGACAAGAACCAGCGCAATCCCACCCATAAAAACATCTTCTCGGCTGGCGTTTGCGTCGCAATCCCCCCCATGGGTCCGACGCCCGTTCCTTGCGGCGTGCCCAAGACCGGGTTCATGATTGAATCCATGGTGACCGCGGCGGTGCTTAACATTGGGGCTTTGCTGCGCGGCAAAGAGCCAACCTACGAGGCGACGTGGAACGCCGTCTGCCTTGCCGATTTCGGAGACACGGGCGTAGCCTTCGTTGCGCAGCCGCAGATTCCGCCGCGTAATGTGAACTGGTCGTCGTCGGGCAAGTGGGTGCATAGGGCCAAGATTGCCTTCGAGGCGTATTTCTTGCGCAAGATGCGGCGCGGCGAAAGCGAGCCTTTCTACGAGAAATGGGCTTTGCAGCTTCTCGGTATCGGCAAGCTTAAACGCGTCAGTTGATCGCGGCGTACGCCTCCACCGCTGGCGCCGCTGCGGCTCATCTCATGCTTCCGCTTGACAATATCAGGCGGATGTTGACACGAGCCAAACCAATAGAGATATTCGAATGTGTAAGAGAACTTATTCACTGCAAAAAAGCAGGGGGAGAGACGGACCATGACAGAAGGTAACGGTGCAGCTAATCAGAAGAAGATGACGATCATCGTCACTAAAGGCACGCTCGACTGGGCCTACCCGCCATTTATTCTGGCGACGACCGCCGCGGCAATGGGCGTGGACACAACTATGTTCTTTACCTTCTACGGTCTGCCGCTGCTTCTAAAGAAGCTCGATCTCAAGATTTCGCCGCTCGGTAACCCAGCGATGAAGATGCCGATGATGGGAATGCATATGGGCATGCCCAACTGGCTGTCCGCGATACCGGGCATTGACTCGATGGCGACTGGCATGATGAAAGACATGATCAAGAAGAAGGGCGTTGCCTCCATTGAGGAACTGCGCCAAATGGCGATCGAAGCGGACGTGAAAATGATCGCTTGCCAGATGACCATGGACCTCTTCGAGTACAAAACGGAGGACATGATCGACGGGCCGGTGCTGGGCGGCGCGGCGACCTATATGGAGAATGCCCTGAAGTCCGACGTCAATCTTTACATCTAACTACAGAAGCACACAAACCTAACAACAACTCACCTGAGGGGAGAAGCTAGATGGCTGACAAATTGCTGGATGCGAAGGGACTGAATTGCCCGCTGCCCATCCTGAAGACGAAGAAGATGCTCAATGAGGTTCCGCGCGGCGGCACGCTTGAGGTTCTTGCGACCGACCCGGGCTCCGTGGCGGACATCGCATCGTTCTGCCGCACAACCGGAAACGAACTCGTCGAGTCCGGCAAGGACGGCGACACGTTCCGCTTCGTCATTAAGCACACCGCTTAAACAGCCCGCGAAGAAGCTGAGATTGCAACCTCATTCGAAAAGAATGGGGTTGCCCGCTATCGGGGGGGAGGACATCCCCACGATGGATCGAGCAGGCGTTCGCCGAAACGGTTGCAGCAAACCTTCTGCTGGATGGCCGGGGCAAGCCCCGCCATGACAACCGGTGCCGGCTGAATTCGCTTAGCTCGCGGCGCGCACCGGGCGCTTCAAAAACTCCGGCACATGGTCGCCGAGGCCGACAACGGGAGCGGAAGTCGCCGGCGGCAGAAGCTCGCGGTGATAGCGCGAAACGCTGCTGTCCCTGTCGCGCCGGGTCGAGTTTCCCCGTAATGGGCGGACATCGGCCTCTCGCCGGGTGCTGTCCTTACGCTCCTCGCGGCTTCCCTTGCCGCGTTCGCGGCGCGTGCGTTCCCGCCGCTCGCTGAAGTCTGCCGAGGTCAGATTCTCGGTCGAAGGCTCGCCATCGATCCATTCGATCTTCGCCTTGCACAGCGTCTCGATGGCCTTCAGCGCCTTCATCTCTTTCGGCGTCACAATCATCGCCGCATAGCCTTCGCGGCCCGCGCGGCCGGTTCTGCCGATGCGGTGAACGTAATCCTCGGGGCTGACCGGCACATCGAAGTTGAAGACGTGGCTCACTTCCGGAATGTCGAGGCCGCGCGCGGCCACGTCGGAGGCGGCGAGATAGGTGACTTCGCCCTTGCGGAAGGCATCAAGCGTTGCCATGCGCTGGCGCTGATCGAGATCGCCGTGAAGGGCGGCGGCGTTAAAGCCGTGCTTCACAAGCGATTTATGAAGGATCGCAACGTCCTTCTTGCGGTTGCAGAAGATGATGGCGTTCTTGACGGAGCCTGCCTCGCCGCGCATCAGGTCGCGCAGGATCTCGCGCTTCGCCTTCGAATCGGCGGGCGAGAATTTCAGCTTCTGAGTGATGAGCTTTGCGGCGGTTGCCGGAGCGCTGACGCGGATTTGCTCGGGGTTCCGCAGGAATTGCTCGGTGAGCTTCTGAATCTCCGGCGGCATGGTGGCGGAGAAGAACAGGGTCTGGCGCGAGGGCGGCAGAAGCTTGCAAATTCGCTCGATGTCGGGAATGAAGCCCATATCGAGCATCCGGTCGGCCTCGTCGATGACGAGATAATCGACCGCGCTCAAAAGGAGTTTGCCGCGTCCGAAATAATCCAGCAGCCGGCCGGGTGTTGCGATCAAGATATCCGCGCCCCGTTCGAGCTTACGTTCTTGATCTTCGAAGGACACGCCGCCAATCAGAAGCGCGACCGTCAGCTTGTGCTGCGAGCCGAGCGTTTCGATCGCCTCGGCAACCTGCGCCGCGAGCTCGCGCGTCGGCTCCAGAATGAGCGAGCGCGGCATCCGGGCCCGGGCGCGTCCCTTTTCCAGCATTGTGAGCAGCGGGAGGACGAATGAGGCGGTTTTGCCTGTGCCCGTCTGGGCGATCCCAACAACGTCGCGGCCATCGAGGGCCACGGGAATGGCTTGGGCTTGAATAGGGGTGGGAGTTTTGTACCCGGCCGCTTCTATGGCAGCGAGCACCTTTTCGCTAAGCTTAAGTTCGTTAAAAGTCATATCCTGTTGAATTCTTGGAACCACACGGTTGAGGTTCAGTGAGTATCACCACACGCACAATGCGGAATGATGACAAATTGCAGGCGCCGTTTATATTTTCGCGTTCCCCATGCCAGCAGGCTGCGGCGCATCACATGAAAGACGGTGCTTTACCGGAAGCTGGGCGCGAGACAGAAAGCTGAATACAGCCTGACGCTGACGCATATATGACCCTAACCGCGGGCAGCGTCAACCCTGACCGTTACGATTACAGCCGCCCGCCGGAAGCTGTGCACCAAAATATCACAGATGAGTTGTCCTCGCGCCGCGCCGCGGAGGGCCACCCTCATGGTTCGAGACGGCCTTTGGCCTCCTCACCATGAGGGTTGGCCTCATCCTGAGGAGCCGCAAAGCGGCGTCTCGAAGGATGAAGGGCCACATAGCACTAAACAGCGCGGTTCAGCGATGCAGGCCCGCTCACGAACCGGCTTCCTTTCAGGAAGAAGCGCAAAGGACGGTGCGCGTCACGGCTTATGCCGATGCGCACGCTTATCCCGACTCCCTGCGGCTCATGGCCGTCCGCAGCAAGCCCCAGCGGTCCCCCCGCGCATAAATCGGCGCCGTCAAAGCTCCGGTCGATGTTCAATGCCTGGGCGAGGCGTCCCGGACCGCGCATAAGATCGCGCGGCGGGACTTCACCCCGATGTCGCATCATGGCTTCAAGCCCGGTCAATGGCTCCGCGGCGCGGATGAGAACGCCTTCTCCCGCGCCGTTCGCACCGCTGGAAACATTCAACATGAATGAAACACCGTAGGCGAGATAGACATAGGCATATCCAGGCGGCCCGAACATAACTTTGTTGCGCGGCGTCGGCCCCCGGAAACTGTGGCTTGCTTCGTCGTCCGCGAGATAGGCTTCCGTCTCGACGATGCGCGCCGTTGCCCATCCGCCAGGCATGGCACGGATGACGAGCTTTCCGATCAGGAAGCGCGCCATTGCTACCGTATCCTGGGGCAGTTCCTCGCGGCTCAGCGGCGCCGGGATGAGATTTATACTGTGCTGTAGCATGCCACTGTTTAGCCGGATGACGGGCGCGGCGCCAGCCGCTTACCTTATTCAGTCCTTCTTATTCATCTCGGTCTGGATTTCGATCGAGACTTCATCGGACACAAAAGGAGCGCCCTGCGATACGCCAAAATCCGCGCGCTTGATGCTGGCAACGGCACCGATGCCAAGGCTCGGCTTCTTGCTCATGGGATGAGCGCCTGCAAAGTTCAGCGTCACATCGAGCGTAACCGGCTTTGTGACCCCCTTGATGGTGAGATCGCCAGTCACCCTGCCCTTTTTATCGCCGGTCTTGTCGAACTTTGTGCTTTTGAACGTTATCTCTGGAAACTTCATTGCGTCGAAAAGCTTCTCACCCTTCATGTGCTCGTTGAACACCGGAACAAGCGTCTCGATACTACCGGTCTGAAACGTCACGCTGACCTTGCTGTTCTCCGGGTTTGCTTCGTCATAAAGCAGCTCGCCGTCGTACTTCAGGAAATGCGCGCATTGGCGGCTAACACCGAGATGGTCCCAGCAGAAGCGGACCTCCGTGTGGTTCCTGTCGAAGGTGTAAGCCTCGGGTGCGGCGGAGGCATTCACTGTCAGCGCAAGGAGCGCGGGCGCTGCGAGCGCAAGAAGCCGGTTAAAAGCCATCCCAAACCTCCCAGATGAAGAAGCGGCTGGACTGGCTGAAGGGCTAGCTTGACCGGAGAGGAATGGCAAGACCCCCTTCTGCCTCCTGCAATCACAACTGCTTGTACGGCTCAAACGAGGTTGATGCTCATGCCGCCATCGGCGGTAATCCCCTGCCCGGTGATGTATGAGGAATCGTCACTGCTCAAGAACAAGGCGGCCTTCGCGATCTCGTGAGGGGTGCCGAAGCGCCGCATTGGGATCTGCCGCAGGAACGCATCCGAGAAGCCGGGGCGCGTATATTGCCGCGTCATCGCGGTGGGGATAAAGCCCGGGCAAATGTAATTGACGCGGATGCCATAGGGCGCAAATTCGAGCGCGAGGCTGCGCGAAAGACCCTCAATCGCGGCTTTCGATGCTGAATAGCTCGAAACTTGGCGCACATGCTTATTCGCCATGATGGAAGCGAAGTTCACCACCGCAGCGCCTCCGGCTTGGCCCGCGTGCTGCAGCAAGGGCAGGAACGCCCGCGTCATGCGCAGCGTTCCCCAAAAATGGGTGTCAAGCACCGACGCCCAATCGTCATCATCGAGATGCCGGAAATCCTTCCGGATCAAATTGCCAGCATTGTTGACGAGTACATCGAGCCTGGCGAAGCGCTCTCCGGCGATCCTCGCTAGGT
>CAZCIF010000031.1:9973-21408 GCA_964498645.1 uncultured Rhodomicrobium sp.
CTCTTCGCGAACGTCGGCATCGACTGCTTGCGCTGCGCCGCCAGCATCCCTGATCGCCATGGCCGCTGCCTCGGCCCCATCCGCGTCGATGTCGGCGAGGAAGACAAACGAGCCTTCGCTCGCGAATAACTCCGCCATCGCGCGCCCAATCCCATGAGCCGCGCCGGTGATAACCGAAACCTTATTGGCAAGCTTCTTCAATCGACGCGCCTCCAGACGTAAACTTACGTCTAAAAGCGCACATGCGGGCCGCGAGTCAACCGGCTCCGGGAGGCGTTAGATGGGGGCCTGCACTATTACCCCATTGTCATGGCCGCACTTGATGCGGTCATCCATGCAATAGGCAGTGATTTCAATTTGTTAGCCTGATGGCCGGGTCAAGCCCGGCCATGACATTGAAAGCGTGGCTCGCCGCCTCGCGGCCCACCGGATAACGGAGAGCTTAACCGCCCGCTGCGACGCTCAGATCGAACTGGCCGGCAACCGCGATGCGGCCCCGCCACACCTCGCACCATTCTTTTCCGGTGCGCAGGCCCATCTCGTCCCAGAGAACGCGAAGGGAGAATACAAGGCGATCCATCTGCTCGTCGGTATGCATAGGCCCGGGCGTCAAGCGGATACGCTCAGTGCCGCGCGGCACGGTCGGGTAGTTGATGGGCTGGACGTAAATGCCGAAGCGGTCGAGCAGCGCGTCGGTCAGCGCCTTGCATTGCAGGGGATCGCCCACGAGAACCGGCACGATATGGCTCGGCGTGTGCATGACGGGCAGGTTCTCGTTGGCAAGCCTCTCCTTGAGGGTCGCCGCGCGCGCCTGGTGAAGCGTGCGCTCCTCCTGGCTTGCCTTGAGGTGACGGACGCTCGCGAGCGCGCCCGCAACAATGACAGGTGCGAGAGACGTCGTGAAAATGAACCCTGGCGCGTAGGAGCGGATGGCGTCGACGCAGGCAGCCGTAGAAGCGACGTAACCGCCCATCAGGCCAAAGCCCTTTGCAAGCGTGGCCTCGATGATATCGACCTTATGCATGGCGCCATCGCGCTCGGCCACGCCGCCGCCGCGCGGGCCGTACATGCCGACCGCGTGAACCTCGTCGAGATAGGTGAGAGCATTGTATTTCTTGGCGAGATCGCAGATGTCGCTAATCGGCGCGATGTCGCCGTCCATGGAATAGACCGACTCGAACGCGATGATCTTCGGCGTCTCCCAATCATATTCCTGAAGCAGGGACTCCAGATGCTCAAGGTCGTTGTGCCGCCAAATTCGCTTGGGGCCGCCGCCCTGGCGCACACCCTCGATCATGGAAGCGTGATTTTTCTCGTCCGAGAAGATGATCGCGCCCTTCAAGAGCTTTACCAGCGTTGAGAGCGTGGCTTCGTTCGAAACATAGCCGGAGGTGAAGAGAAGCGCGGCTTCCTTGCCATGCAGATCGGCGAGTTCGGCTTCGAGTTCGACGTGATAATGGGTGGTCCCGGAAATATTGCGCGTTCCGCCCGAGCCGGCGCCGGTCCGGTCGATGGCTTCGTGCATTGCGCCCAGCACCGCCGGGTGCTGGCCCATGCCGAGATAGTCGTTCGAGCACCAGACGGTTATCGGACGCGTTCCCTCTGACGTGTGATGAACAGCTTGGGGAAACTCGCCTCGCCGTCTCAAAATATCTGCGAACACGCGATAACGTCCCTCGAGCGTCAAAGCGTTGAGCGCGTCCTCAAACTTAGCCTGATAGTCCATAAGCTTTCCTCTTTGGCGGGACGGCGCGGCCCCTTGGCGCCGGGCGTAAGCTCACCAGCAGACAATACGTGCTGGCGAGCTTACGCCTATAACGCGATCATGGCGTGAAGATGTAAGGAAGTCTAGAGATTAGACCCATTACAAAGTGCCACACATGCATATTTTGATATATATAGCCTTTAGCCGGATTGACGCAGGCTAAACCGCTTCAGCTCAACTGGCTTGCTAGCTCGCTCTGTATAGGAAGGCCCTTCCTCTCGCGCATCAGATTCGCGAATCGCACGAAAAGATAATGGCTGTCCTGCGGGCCGGGCGACGCCTCGGGATGATACTGCACCGAGAACACAGGCTTTCCCCGCAGCCGGATGCCGCAATTGCTGCCGTCGAAGAGGGAGACATGCGTTTCCTCGACCCCTTGCGGCAAGCTCTCGCGTTCAACCGTAAAGCCATGATTCATAGAGGTAATTTCAACCTTGCCGGTGGTGTAGTCCATGACCGGGTGATTGGCCCCGTGATGGCCGTGGGGCATCTTGACGGTCCGTGTGCCTAACGCGAGGCCCAGGAGTTGATGGCCGAGGCAGATACCGAAGACGGGGACGCTGGAGCCGATCAGGCTGCGGATAACCGGGATTGCGTATTCGCCCGTAGCGGCGGGATCGCCCGGCCCGTTCGAGAGGAAAACGCCGTCGGGCTTGCGCGCCAAGACGTCCTCCGCGCTTGCATGGGCAGGTAGCACCGTAACCCGGCAGCCGGCAGATGCGAGACAGCGCAGAATATTGCGCTTAATACCATAGTCTATTGCGACAACGTGAAACTCTGGCTCGGCTTGCTCCGCGAATCCGCGGTTCCATGTCCAAACCCGCTGGCTCCACTGATAGCTTTGGGCCGTCGAAACGGTGCTCGCGAGTTCGGCGCCCTCCATGCTTGGGCAGGCGCGGGCTTTGGCCAAAAGTGCATCGAAATCGAAAATGCCATCCGGGTTATGCGCAATCACCGCGTTGGGCATCCCCTTCTCGCGGATGAGAATGGTCAAGGCGCGCGTGTCGACGCCTGTGATGCCGATGATTCCCCGTGCGGCAAGCCAGCGATCGAGGCCTTGACTGGCCCTGTAGTTCGATGGGGCGGTGATCGCTGCATGTAGAATACAACCGCGGACACCTGACGACGCTGCAAGGTTGGACGTCTCGATGTCTTCGGCATTAGCGCCGGTATTGCCGATATGCGGGCAGGTGAATGTGACGATTTGTCCCGCGTAAGATGGGTCTGTGAGAATTTCCTGATAGCCCGAGATCGCCGTGTTGAAGCAAACCTCCCCGGTTGCTTCTCCTGTGGCGCCGGCTCCAAAACCCTGAATAACCGTTCCATTGGCAAGCACTATGGCCGCGGTGTAGGGGCGATCTGCCCATGCAGCGTTGCCGGCATGGTTCGTAGTCGTCATTTCATGACCTTGGGCTGACCTGACCGTTCCGATGAGCGCCGTTGCGCTTACACAGCAATTTTAGCCAAACAGTGGCCTGCCCCCGAATGTTAGCGGGTCGGGATCGGCACTTCTCCGCGGTAATCGTAGAACCCGCGCTGAGTTTTACGGCCTAACCACCCAGCTTCCACATATTTCACGAGCAGCGGACACGGCCGGTATTTGGTATCCGCCAAACCTTCGTACAACACTTGCATTACGGAAAGGCAGGTATCGAGACCGATGAAATCGGCCAGCTGCAGCGGACCCATAGGGTGGCGGGCGCCAAGCCGCATCGCAAGATCGATCGCCTCAACGGAGCCCACCCCTTCGTAAAGGGTGTACACCGCCTCATTCACCATGGGCAGAAGGATGCGGTTCACGATGAAGGCCGGGAAGTCTTCCGCGACCGTAACCGTCTTTCCGAGAGACTCGACGAAACGGCGCGACGTGCTGAATGTCGACTCATCCGTTGCGATGCCCCGGATCATCTCCACCAGTTCCATCACCGGCACCGGGTTCATAAAGTGCATGCCAATGAATTGTTCGGGGCGGTCGGTGACGGCCGCGAGCCGGGTGATCGAGATGGAGGACGTATTGCTCCCGACGAGGGCGGCGGGCTTCAGATGAGGACAGAGCGCGATAAGAATCTTGCGTTTGATGTCCTCATCTTCCGTCGCAGCCTCGATCACGAGGTCGGCATTGCTGAAAGCATCGAGAGACCCCGCATATTGAATCCGTGCAAGAGCCTTGTCGCGGTCTTCCTCGGAAATCTTCCCACGGGCAATTTGACGGCTCATATTACCGTTGATGGTCGCCAGCGCTGCCTCGACGCGTTCTTTGCTCAAATCGTGAAGCAGGACGTTGTAACCGGCAAGGGAGACCACATGGGCGATACCGTTGCCCATTTGGCCGGCGCCGATGATTCCAACAGTCTTGATGACAGCAGGCTCGCGCCCCTCGCTTTTATTGATAAAGGGGTTTGTACGAAATGTTTGAGGGGCGGCTTGAACCATCGTCAACTCCGGTGTTTGTGTGAGGCTACGTCCGGCTGTCGAGCGCGGCTTCGAGTTCTGGCAGGATCTGGAAAAGATCACCGACAAGTCCATAGTCCGCAACTTGGAATATGGGCGCTTCCTCATCTTTGTTGATTGCGACGATCACTCTTGAATCTTTCATACCCGCGAGGTGCTGGATGGCGCCGGATATCCCCACCGCGATGTAAAGCTCAGGCGCGACCACTTTTCCAGTCTGCCCGACTTGATAGTCGTTCGGAACGAAGCCGGCATCCACAGCCGCGCGGCTCGCGCCCACCGCTGCGCCGATCCTATCGGCAATACGCTCGATAAGCTTGAAGTTCTCGCCGGATTGCATGCCCCGGCCGCCGGAAATGACGATCTTGGCGGCCGTGAGTTCGGGGCGGGCCGATTGGGACAGTTCTTCGCCCACAAATTGGGAAATCCCATTGGTTGCGGGCACTTCTATTTTCTCGATGGCTGCCGGGCTGCCTTCCGGCGCTGCCGGGAAAACCGTCGTCCGGATCGTCAGCACCTTTTTCGCCTGCGTGCACTCCACAGTCTGCACCGCGTTTCCGGCATAGATCGGGCGCTCGAATTGCGACGAACTATGCACAGCCGTGACGTCCGAGATCTGTGCCACATCGAGGAGAGCCGCAACCCGCGGCGCGAAGTCTTTTCCCGTGCTGGATGCGGCCGCAACGAGCGCATCGTAGCGCTCCATCAGCGGCACGATAAGCGCGGCCATGTCTTCCGCCAGCCGGGGCTTCAAATGAGCGGCGTTTGCGATGAGAACCTTTTCAACGCCGGCGAGCGCCGCCGCCTTTTGCGCGGCGCCCTCGCAATCCGACCCCGCGACAAGAATATGAACCGGGCTTCCGAGCGCCTTCGCCGCCGTCAGCGCCTTGGCTGTCGCCCCGTTGAGCGTCTCGTTATTGTGCTCCGCAACAAGAAGGACGGCCATTATTGCAACACTCCCGCTTCGGTGCGCAGCTTTTCCACAAGCTCTGTCGCGGATTGAACCTTGATGCCTGCCTTCCGGACCGGCGGCTCACTCGTTTTGATGACCCTGATCTTCGGTTCAATGCTAAAGCCAAGAGCCGCTGCGTCAACTTCGTCGAGCGGCTTTTTCTTCGCCTTCATGATGTTCGGGAGCGAAGCATAGCGCGGCTGGTTGAGCCTCAAATCCGACGTCACGATCGCTGGCAATTTGAGTTCCAGGGTCTGCAAGCCGCCATCGACCTCCCTTGTTACCTCCAAAGCACCGTCCTTTACGGCAATCTTGAACGCGAAAGTCGCCTGGGGCCAGTTGAGCAGCGCCGCGAGCATCTGCCCCGTTTGGTTCGAGTCGTCATCGATTGCCTGCTTACCGAGGATTACAAGCCCCGGCTTTTCCTGCTCTGCGGCGTGCTTCAGAATTTTTGCAACAGCTAACGGTTCGATGGCGAGGTCCGTCCTGTAAAGGATGGCCCGGTCGGCTCCCATGGCGAGAGCTGTACGCAGCGTCTCCTGAGCCTTTTGAGGGCCGATGGAGACCGCAACGACTTCTCCGGCGTGGCCGGCCTCCTTGATTCGAATCGCCTCTTCCAACGCGATTTCATCGAATGGATTCATAGACATCTTAACATTGGCGGTGTCGACGCCGCTGCCGTCCGCCTTTACGCGTATCTTTACGTTGTAGTCAACGACCCGTTTGACGGGTACGAGAATTTTCATGATGACCGGGCTCTAACCTTATGACCGGCCAATTATGCTGCACTGCAACGCCGGGTCAACTCGCCTAATGGCGAAGGGTTGCGTCAACAAGTCGCAGCTGTGAAGAAAACAATGCGTTTGAGAGCAGCCTCTCATACCCCTGTGGCCATATCGAAGAGGCGGACACCGGGCCGCTTCAGCAGTATCACAAGAAGAGCGCCGGCGACGAAACCGCCCACATGCGCCCACCAGGCGGTAGCCGCGCCAGGCAAGAAAATGGCGGCGGCGATCTGATAAGCGATCCAGATGCCAATCACAAAGGCGGCCGAGAATCGAAGCGGCAGGAACGGCAATTTGGGGAGCGGAAAAAGAACCCACACGCGGATATTGGGATGAAGCACCAAATAGGCGCCGATGACGCCTGAAACGGCTCCGCTCGCTCCGACGAGCGGCACATCGGGCGCCGTTGTGACCGCGCTGTGAACCAATCCCGCGAGCACGCCGCATAGTAAATAGAAGAAAATAAAGCGCACATGGCCCAGCGCATCTTCGATATTATCGCCGAAGACAAAAAGAAAGACCATGTTGCCAAGGAGGTGCCAAACGCTTCCATGCAAGAACATGTAAGTTATAAGCTTGAATTGCTCAGGTATATGCTGAAAAAACGACTCGACCGGAACGACATCGCGGGGCTTAAGCGCCAATGCGTCCACGAAGCTTGCCGGTGCCTGCAAGATAAGTTGTGTTTCAAAAAAAAAGTAAACGATTGCATTTATGGCGATCAGGCTCGCGGTGACATACTGAAATTTAACCGTTTTGAGACGGTTCATATCCCAGATCGGTACAAACAGCATGGTCTAATCCAATCGAATGGGTTTATGCATTCTGCCCCGGCCGCCACAGAAGATCGTTCCTGCCTTTGCCATTCACATAGCGGCTTGCCACGAACAAGTGATCCGAAAGCCGGTTGATATAGCGGCAAACGGTATCGCTCACTTGTTCGCCTTCTGTAAGCTTGAGTTCGACGATGCAGCGTTCGGCGCGGCGGCAAATTGTGCGCGCGAGATGAAGCGCCGCCCCGGCTTGTGAGCCGCCGGGAAGGACAAAAGATGTCAAAGGCGCCATCTCGCCATTCATGGCGTCGATCTCATGCTCAAGCCGCTCGACCTGAGCGTTCTGCAGCCGGAGCGGCGTATAGGGCAACTGCTCGCCTTTATCGGGCACGCAAAGATCGGCGCCGAGATCGAAAAGGTCGTTCTGGATGCGGGATAGCATTCCCGCGACGGCCGCTTGGTCTTCCGGTAGCAGCGAACGCGCCATGCCTATGACGGCATTCGTTTCATCCACCGTGCCGTAAGCCGCGATCCGGGCGCTGGTTTTCAGGACGCGTTCGCCGCTTCCGAGCGCCGTCGTTCCATCATCGCCGGTTTTAGTGTAGATTTTTGTGAGAACGACCATTCCGTGTACTTACCAATATCTTGATAAGCATAGCATATTTACCAGCGGTATCCTAGACGGACGCCCGCATTTGTTAGCCCCCGGTTCGGCTGGCAGAGACCGGCCTGGGACATGTGGTCCACGGTCGCCATCAAGCGCCATTCGGGCGTCAGCGCGAAGCCGAGAGAGGCGGATTCCCGGAAGTTAAGCCGGCAGCCATAAGAGGCTGCGTTGGGCTCATTCAAAGGCCCATCGTGAACCGTGCCGCCAAACGATGCCTCGACGAAGATGCGGTCCGTGATCTTGGCATCCCAGGTGAGGCCCCAGTAGAATTCATCGGTCTTACCGAAGGCTATTGTCGTGCCGATATGCGGGCGCGGCGTCAGGAACAAATTCAGGATGCCGTTTTCGTACCCGCCGGGCAGCCGGCCGCCGAGCACCTCAAGGTTCAGCGCGATTGCGCCCTCATTCGGCGCATCGTCAACCGCCTGCTTGAACACGCCAACGCGGACCTCATCGATCATCCAGAAAGGGTGATTGGTAACCGTATATGGCTCGATCATCTGCGCGAAGGCCGCCCCAGCCTGCACACCGATGGCTAGCGCCATCACGGCGGCCTGCTTCAACCCAGCAAAACTCCACTTGTGGCCAGCCACCTGCACCCCCCGCTCCCTCAACGCCTTCATCTTTTCATGAGGGGCAGGTGTTTTGTCAAACCAATCCGCCTCCCCCTCTGTGGTTCTGGCAACTGTGTGGGATAATTGACACGTCTGCCTCTGGCCGTGACTATTTCCGGGTCAACCGGGCGATGAGGCTTGAAGTATCCCACCTTTCTCCGCCCATCGCCTGCACCTCCGAGTAGAACTGATCGATAAGGGCCGCGACCGGCAGATGCGCGCCGTTGCGGCGCGCCTCTTCAAGGCAAATCGCCAGATCCTTGCGCATCCAGTCCACAGCGAAACCGAAATCGAACCTGCCTTCGGCCATGGTGTTCCAGCGGTTCTCCATCTGCCAGGATTGCGCGGCACCCTTGGAGATGGTTTCGATGACGGCGGCCACGTCGAGGCCCGCCTTCTGCGCGAAATGAATGCCCTCGGCGAGGCCCTGAACAATTCCTGCGATACAAATCTGGTTCACCATCTTGGCGAGCTGGCCCGCGCCCGCCGGCCCAAGCAACTTCACGGCGCGCGCGTAATGGGCGATGACCGGCCCGGCTCGCGCGAAGGGTTCCGCGTCTCCGCCCGCCATCACCGTCAGCACGCCGTTCTGCGCGCCCGCCTCGCCGCCCGAAACTGGCGCGTCGAGGAAGTGCGCGCCGCGCGCGGCCGCTGCCGCATAAAGCTCGCGTGCGACGTTGGCCGAGGCGGTCGTGTTGTCGATGAAAATCGCTCCCGGCTTGAGACCGTGAAAGGCGCCCTGCCCGCCCGTCGTGACCGCGCGCAAATCGTCATCGTTGCCGACGCAGGCGAACACGAAATCCGCATCCCGCGCCGCCTCTTCCGGCGTGGCGGCGGCACGGCCGCCAAATTCGTCCACCCAGGCTAACGCTTTTCCGGGCGTGCGGTTATACACAGTGAGATCGTGTCCGCCCTTCCGGCGGATATGCCCCGCCATGGGATAGCCCATGACGCCCAGTCCGATGAATGCAACCTTGGCCATTGCGCCGCTCCTGTCCGTTCACGCAGAGTTTAAGTGCTCCGGCCCTGCCGCCGCTGGCGCCGTGACTAGACCTAGACTATCGTCCCGGCGCAATCCGCATTTTCCATCAGACGTATGAGGGAAGGAAGTCACTATGAGGCGTAAGTCACTCGGCGTTGCTGTTGTCCTCTCCGGCATTCTTGCTGCCGGCGCAGCCATCGCGGCGGACGGTCCGATCAAGGAACGGAAACAACTGATGAAAGGCAACGGCGCTGCCGTGAAAGGCGTCACCGCCATGCTAAAGGGCGAAAAGCCCTACGATGCCAAGGAAGCCGGGAAGGCGATGAAGGACATCAACGGTTCCATCGCCAAATTCGTCAAACTCTTCCCCGAAGGATCGGAGACCGGCGGCGAAACGGCGGCTAAGCCCGAGGTCTGGTTAGACAAAGCGGAATTCGACCAGATCGCCAAGAACCTCGAGGCGGCCACGGCTAAGGCCGCGTCGGCGGCGGCCGGCGGCCTGGACGGCTTCAAGACGGCCATGGGCGATGTGGGCAAGGCCTGCAAATCCTGCCATGAGAAGTTCCGCTTCGATAAGCAATAGGGTGAATTAGGCTTTCAGCCGTCATCGCGAGGCGGCTTTGCCGCCGTGGCGATCCAGCGCAAGCAATATCAGAGACTTAGCCTGGATTGCTTCCGGCTTCGCTTCGCTCGCCGTCGCAATGACGATGACTCCAATTCCGGCGGAAAGACACTAGGTCTCAATGGCTTTTGCCCGTGTGCTCCTGCTTCTGTGCTGTTTGTCCGGCTGGGCGGCCAGCCCGCCTGCCGGCGCCGCGCAGTCAAGGAACGTGGAGAGTGGGCGTTATCTCTTTTATGCCAGCGGCTGCGCATCCTGCCACGCCGCTCCGGCTTCCGCCAAATGCGGCGATCCGGATTACAAGGATCCCCTGACGCTCACCGGCGGCCGCTGCTTGAAATCGGCGTTCGGCACATTTTACGTGCCGAACATCACACCGGACAAGCATTCCGGCATTGGCGGGTGGAGCGATGGCGATTTCATCAGGGCCATGACCGAAGGCGTGTCGCCCAAGGGCCGGCATTATTATCCCGCTTTTCCCTACACTTCCTACCGGCACATGACGCGGGACGACCTTCTGGACCTCAAGGCCTTCCTTGACACGCTGAAGCCGGTGCCGTCGGACGTGCCGCAGCACAAGGTCTCTTTTCCCTACACTATCCGTTGGGGCCTTGGCTTATGGAACTGGCTCTATCTTGGCGGCGGAGCGTTCGCGCCCGATCCTTCGAAAAGCGCTGAGATCAATCGCGGCGCCTACCTCGTGGAGGGGCCCGGCCATTGCGGCGGGTGCCACACGCCCCGCAACTGGCTCGGCGCGCGCGTCGCGGCAAAGAAACTGGCCGGCGCGCCCGGCCCGGACGGCAAGGGCTTTGCGCCCAATCTCACGCCCGATGCCACGGGGCTCGGATCGTGGAGCAAGAAGGACATCGTCTACGCGCTGGAAACGGGCTTTACGCCCGACGGCGACGCATTCGGCGGGCCGATGGCCAAGGTGCAGGAAAACATGGCGAAGCTGACGGCTGGGGATAGGGAGGCCATTGCGGCTTATTTGAAGTCTATACCGCCAGTGCGGAGCTTGCGGCCGGCGAAGAAGTAGTACTTAGTGGCGTGGCGGCATATTGCCGCCAAATTCCGCAGCCCAGGCACTAAGCCAGTGCGGTATCGAGCGTTCATCGAGGTATTAGGCGAGAAGCCGCATACTACCCTATTGTCGTATGGCGCTCCCTATCGGTGACGCTTTTTGATCCCGGATTTGCTCCGTCGATTTGACTCACTTTCGTACATGCTGGTACTAATAGCTCAGTTGGCGTTTAGCTCAGATGCGTTTGGAATTGTCATGTCGAGAGTCTTTCTATCGTACACACGCACCGACATAGATCGCGCAGCCGAAGTAGAAAACATACTCTTGCATCAAAATATCAACGTCTGGAGAGATATAAATAGTATACGGGGCGGTGACGCTTACTGGGATGTAATTTCTAAAGCGATACATGACTGCGATTGTTTCGTTTTATTGCTTTCCACTGAATCTCAGCGAAGTAATCCGGTTAGGCGCGAGTTCGAACTCGCAAAGAGTTTATCTAAGAAAATACTTCCAATACTAGTACATATTAATGTCAACGAGCTCGACGAATATTGGATGCCTCTGAATAGCATCCAGTTTGAAAGATACGACGATTGCCTAACAAATCGAGATAGATTTTCCAAAACCGTTCAGGGTCTTTTGGAGCAAACGGCCGAAGTGGCCTTGATGTTCAATATGAAAGGGGGCGTCGGCAAAACAACATTTGCAGCGCAACTCGGCGCACGTTTTTGTGCCCATCACCATAAAGATGTACTGCTTGTTGATCTCGATCCCCAGCAAAATCTATCCATCACGTGCATGGA
>CAZCIF010000032.1:0-19196 GCA_964498645.1 uncultured Rhodomicrobium sp.
TAACCGCGCGTACCAAATCGCGGACCGGGGCCAACGCGCATACCAAAACGCGGAGCAGCCCCGAAGCGCATACCTCCGGCGCCAAAGCGCGGAGCGGCGCCGAAGCGCATACCCCCGCCGCGCATACCCATGCCGCCGCCGCGCATACCCATGCCACCGCCGCGCCCATTGCGTATCAGTGTGAATGTGCTTTGAGGCACGGCGTCCACTTGCTGGTTCACCGCAGGTGCGCTGCCCTGGGCAAGGGGTTCAGCGAGCGCCGCAGGACTGAGGAAGGCGAAGCTCACGCCCGCTATAGCGTAAGCTATTGTGTGTCTGATTGTCATGATAAGACCCACTATTTCCTGGTTTTACTTCTTCCAGTTTGGGCCTTATGAGATGAAATTCGGCATCATTCTTCGCTTACCGGATAACCGTCCGTGTAGAAAATCACTAGAAAAGTAACCAACTGTAATGCAATTAATTTGTTCTCAAATATACTATTCTAATAACCTATAATTTTCTTGTTATTGCCCCCGGCACCGTCCCGGCCGGTTCCTTTACAGCCCAGCCGGCCTTGCCATCCCGTGCGCGGCTCGCGGCATGCGGTGACGCTGCGCAGGCACGGAAGCGCATCGAATTGGCCGATCGATACCGGTAACGATCAGCCCAGTTTGTCGAGGATCAGTTTCATCTCTGCCGGTCCGAAGGCGCGCAATGTCTGCGTGTGAACGTTGCCCATTGCACCGAGCGCCAGTCCGAGTGAGGTCACGGCCGTGTCATCGGGCGCCTCAACCGTTGTGACAACGTCAAACGCGCCAAGCGTCCAGTAGATGTCTTTTACCGTCACACCAGCCTTCTGTGCGGCTTCCTTAAAGGCCTCTGCCCGCTTGACGGTATCCTTCACGTTACGGATGCCCTGGTCCGTGAAGTTCATGAGCGTGATGTAGGTTGCCATTTGGAATTTCCTCCCGGCCCCCAGTTTCAGTAATTTTATCAGAACGTAAGCATGAATGAATATTTTTCCGGTAGTATTGAGAAAAAGTGGTTGCTAGCGCATCGAAACTGCGCGCGTTCAATAAGTTAGAGCGCGAATAGCAGACCAGTTCGAGGCGTTTTCGAAAAAACGCTCACATATTGGATGTAAGGCGAGACAAGAGGGCGGGAAAGCAGTAGTATAAGTTAGAAGCTGGGGCTAGCGGGGCGGAACGAAGTCTTTAGGGCACCACATGCTGGGTGCGCTAGATAATTTTTGCCTGGAGCCAGACCATGATACAAAAGCCCGTAGTAGCAAGTTTCTACGCTCCGCCAGTCCTGCCTGCCGTCCGCAAAATTACGTTCGGCGATTTGCGCGATGCGCTGGCAAAGGGCTGGGACGATTTCGTTCATAAGCCAAGCCACGTCCTGATCATTGCGGTCGTCTACCCTATTATCGGTCTTTTCCTTGGCCGCCTCACTTTCGGTTACAATCTCCTGCCGATCCTGTTTCCGCTTGCGGCCGGCTTCGCCCTTCTGGGACCTTTCGCGGCCCTCGGCTTTTATGAAGTGAGCCGCAGAAGAGAGCAGGGCATGGACCCATCTTGGTCGAGCGTCCTGAACCTGGTGGTTCATCGCTCGCGCGGCGCCATCCTTGCGCTGGGCATGCTCCTCATGGTGATCTTCTTCGTGTGGATTTTGACCGCCGAAGCCATATTCGAGAGCATATTTGGCCAGGAACCCGTGACATCGCTGGGCGGCTTCGTCCGTCAAGTCTTCGAGACGCCAGAAGGCATCCGGCTCATAATTGCGGGTAACTTGATCGGCTTAGTCTTTGCGCTTGTCAGTTTTTCCATCAGCGTAGTGTCATTCCCGCTTCTTCTTGACCGCGACGTCAGCGCACCCGTTGCTATCGTGACCTCTCTCAAGGCCATTGCCGCTAATCCGGTCACAATGTTTGCATGGGCAATTTTTATCGTGCTGGCGCTGATTATAGGGTCATTGCCGGCGTTGCTTGGCCTCGTAATCGTGCTGCCTGTGCTGGGGCACGCGAGCTGGCATCTTTATCGCAAAGTTGTGGTCTGAGCGTCGCGCAAGCTTCACCCGCTAGGAAAACAACGTTCCTTCTCCCCTTGCGGGAGAGGGATGAGGTGAAGGATGAATCACGCTTTATTCCGGCCTGTATCATCCAAGCCGGAACCTTTAGCGTAAGGTTGTAGAACTTTAAGGCATGGAAGGAGTTTCCAGCGCGGGAAACAAAGTCTATAATTTTAGACAAGAAAGGCCAAGCAATAGCTTCCGTCCTCCCGCAAGAGGCAAGATCTGCTCAGTATTGTTTCATTTGCTGAGTCAGTGGTGGTCGACGCCGATTGCCTCGAACTGGCGTTCCATCGATTATACCGTGAGCCTTACATTTTGGATCACCGGTATTGTCTTTGCCGCGGTTATTTTATTTTTGGCCTATTGCGTCTACCGCTTCCGCCACCAGGAAGGAACGCGGGCGCTATACGAGCCTGAAAACAGGAAGCTGGAATTGTGGCTCACTGTGGCAACCGCGCTTGGCGTTGCCGCTTTGCTGGCGCCAGGATTGTACCTATGGGGCCAATTCGTCCGCGTTCCGGAAGGGGCATCCGAGATCGAGGCCGTAGGCCGGCAGTGGCAATGGAGCTTCCGTCTCCCCGGAAAAGACGGCCGGCTGGGAACCTCCGATCCCCAGTACATCACCGCAGAGAACCCGCTGGGCGTGAACCCATACGATCCCAATGGGCGGGACGACGTGATTATAGACGATAGCGAGATCCACCTGCCGCCCGGCAAGCCAATCAAGGTCGTGCTCCGCTCGATTGATGTCGTTCACGACTTCTATGTGCCTGAGTTCCGGGCGAAAATGGATTTGGTCCCGGGTATGGTCACTTACTTTTGGTTTACACCCACCAAGGCCGGAACATTTGAAATTTTCTGCGCGGCATTGTGTGGCGTCGGGCACGCGATGATGCGTGGAAAGGCCGTGGTTGACACTGAGACCAACTATCAAGCGTGGCTGCAGCAGCAGAAGACCTTCGCGGAATTGCAGCCACCGGACAAAAGGGCGGAAATCGGTAATCAGGACCGGAAGGGAACGAGGAGGCAATTCTGATGGCCGATATTACGCAAGGCGCAATCGGAGTTATCCAACCGGCGGAAGTCCCGGATGTTGAGCTTTATCATCCACATAGCTGGATAGAGAGATATGTTTTCTCCCAGGATGCGAAGGTCATCGCCATCCAGTACTCGATCACCGCGCTCGCAATTGGGTTTGTTGCGCTCGTGCTTTCCTGGCTGATCCGGCTGCAACTGGGCTTTCCAGGCACATTTTCTTTTATAGAGGCGCAAAACTACTATCAATACGTGACCATGCACGGAATGATCATGATAGTTTACCTGCTCACGGCTCTCTTCCTGGGCGGCTTCGGAAACTACCTGATCCCTCTCATGGCCGGCGCCCGGGATATGGTTTTCCCATTCGTCAACATGCTGAGTTATTGGGTTTATCTGCTTGCCGTTCTGGTACTCGTAGCCAGCTTTTTCGCGCCGGGCGGACCAACGGGAGCCGGCTGGACCTTGTACCCGCCCCAGGCCATTCTTTCCGGCACGCCAGGAAACCAGTGGGGCATTATTCTCATGCTTGCCTCGCTGATCATATTCATTATCGGCTTCACCATGGGCGGGCTGAATTATGTTGTGACGATTTTACAAGGGCGGGCTCGCGGCATGACGCTGATGCGCATGCCATTGACCGTGTGGGGCATTTTCACAGCCACGATTCTTGCGCTCTTGGCCTTCCCAGCCCTATTCGCCGCTTGCGTGATGATGCTTCTCGACAAGCTGCTTGGAACGAGCTTCTTCATGCCCTCGCTTGTCGAACTGGGCCAGCAGCTCCAGTACCGGGGCGGCAGTCCGATATTGTTCCAGCATTTGTTCTGGTTCTTTGGCCATCCCGAGGTCTACATCGTCGCTTTGCCGGCCTTCGGCATCGTTTCGGACCTCATCAGCACGCATGCCCGGCGGAACATCTTCGGCTACCGCATGATGGTGTGGGCCATCGTGGCCATCGGCGCGCTCAGCCTCGTCGTGTGGGCGCACCACATGTATATCAGCGGCATGAATCCGTATCTCGGATTTTTCTTCGCCACGACCACGCTCATCATTGCCGTTCCCACTGCCATTAAAGTCTATAACTGGATATTGACCCTGTGGCGCGGCGACATTCACCTCACCGTCCCGATGCTGTTCGCCATCGGCTTTATCGTGACCTTCGTGAACGGCGGCCTGACCGGCCTCTTTCTCGGCAACGCGCTCGTGGATGTCCCGCTTTCAGGGACCATGTTCGTCGTCGCACATTTTCACATGGTGATGGGGGTCGCACCCATTCTCGTGATTTTTGGCGGCATTTATCATTGGTATCCGAAGGTTACGGGAAGGATGCTCAATTCTGCACTCGGCAAAGTGCACTTCTGGATCACGTTTCTTGGGGCATATCTGATCTATTTCCCCATGCATTATCTCGGACTGCTCGGCGTTCCGCGCCGGTATTACGAGCTGGGAGAGACCGCCTTCATCCCAGCCTCGGCCACAAAATTGAATGAATTCATTACCATTGCGGCGCTGGTTGTGGGCGTGGCCCAGGTTTTGTTTTTGTTCAATCTGATTTGGAGCCTCTTCAAAGGCAAGCCAGCTCCGGGCAACCCCTGGCACGCCACGACACTGGAGTGGCAAACGCCCGAAACGCCACCCGGTCACGGAAATTGGGGCAAGGAGCTGCCCGTGGTCTATCGATGGGCATATGACTACAGCGTCCCAGGCGCAAAGCAGGACTTCATACCGCAAAACCAGCCGCCCGCGGGGCAACCGGCATAGGGATTCCCGGGATGACGGTGACTTTGCTCTTTTTTGTTATCATCGCCGCCATCGCCCTGTGGTGGCTGTTGCAGCAAGAGCTTACCGCCAAGCCCTGGCTGCAGGAAGGTGTGATCGCAAGCGGCAGGGGGAGCGGAACTTTGTCCCTTCCCCCGGCCAAGGCTGGACTACTGGTCTTCCTGGCCGTTATCAGCTCACTCTTCGCGCTCCTCATCGGTGCATATTTGATGCGCATGGGCTTTTCCGACTGGCGCCCGCTGCGAGTGCCACGGCTGTTGTGGCTTAACTCCGGCGCGTTAATCCTGAGCAGTATCGCGTTGCAAGGCGCCCAAGCTGCTGTGCACCGGGAAAAAATGGGCGCCGCAAGAATCCGTCTCCTTACCGGCGGTGCGTTTGGCATCGCGTTCGTTGCCGGCCAGCTTCAGGCCTGGGTTCAACTGACGTCCGCAGGGGAGACCGTGTCGATCAACCCGGCCGATAGCTTCTTTTACCTCCTCACCGGGTTGCACGGCCTACACGTCTTAGGCGGTCTCATCGCTTTGGGCATCGCGGCCGGCATGGTTTGGCGCGGCTTTGCCGCGGACCGCGCGCGCCTTAGCGTCGAGATGTGCGCCACATATTGGCACTTCCTGCTTATCCTGTGGCTCGTCCTCTTCGGTTTGCTGGCGGGCGGCGCCGATGACCTCGGCGCGATCTGCCGCCGGTTGATTAGCTAGAAAGGGCTGTGCAGATGGCAGACACAGTACTGACAACCAGGAACCGGCCAACCGGCTTGCGCGGCATAGCGGCCGATTGGGCTTCGGACCAGCGGGCATTCAAGAGCGCCTCCTGGGGTAAGGCCATGATGTGGATCTTCCTCCTCAGCGATACCTTCATCTTCAGCTGCTTTCTCTTGTCCTATATGACCGTCCGCATGTCGACAGTGGTGCCTTGGCCCAATCCCAGCGAAGTCTTCGCCTTAGAGATCGGCGGCTCATCCTTTCCGCTTCTGCTCATCGCCATCATGACTTTCATCCTGATCAGCAGCAGCGGGACAATGGCGATGGCCGTAAATTACGGCTACCGCCACGACCGGAGGAAAACAGCCGCATTGATGCTTTTGACCGCGGCGCTCGGCGCCACATTCGTCGGAATGCAAGCGTTCGAGTGGACGAAGCTGATCGGGGAAGGCGTGCGTCCTTGGGGGAACCCATGGGGCGCGGCGCAATTCGGCTCCACATTCTTCATGATCACAGGATTCCACGGCACGCACGTGTCAATCGGCGTGTTCTTCCTGATCTGGGTTGCGAGGAAAGTGTGGCGCGGAGATTTCGATCAAGGAAGGCGCGGCTTTTTTACCGGCAGGAAAGGTCAGTACGAGATTGTCGAAATCCTGGGCCTTTACTGGCACTTCGTCGATCTCGTGTGGGTGTTCATCTTTGCACTTTTCTATCTTTGGTGAAACATGGCACAAGCAACGGCTGCAAAGGCGGCTATCCAGCCCCAGGGACAGCAGCACCCCATCAAGCTTTACCTTGCGGTATGGGCAGGACTGTTCATTCTCAGCGCCGGGTCCTATCTCGTCGACTACTTCCATCTCCAGGGATATTTAAGGTGGTCGCTCATCCTACTGTTCATGATTTTGAAAGCAGGCTTAATCGTCGCTGTCTTCATGCACATGGCCTGGGAACGGCTGGCCTTGGTATATGCCATCCTGGTGCCTCCCGTTGCGCTGTTGGTGTTTGTGGGGATCATGCTCTTTGAATCGAATTATACTTTTTTGACGCGGCTTTTTTTCTTCGGGAGCGGCAGCTAACCGGGCCGACAGGCAGAATCTGAACCAGGCGCATCGTGAGCAGGCCCGTTAGCGCCAGAACCGGCGGCTCGTTTTCAGGCGGTCCCACGCCGCGGGCGCGCCTTTCCAGATCTCCGCCGCCTTCACCGCGTGATGTCCGAGGACGCAGCCGGCCGCGATCAGCGCCTCCGGGTCTTCGCCGCATCGTGCCGGGCCTATCTCGCGGAGCTGACCGGCCATCCTGACATCGTTCACATAGCCGAATACGTCCTGCAATTCTTTGAGCTGCCTGACGAACGGCTTCACCTCTTTCTTCCGGTAGAGCGGCGCGAAGAACTCCGCGCTGTAACGCAGTTTCTTGAGCGACCTGCGCATTTTATGCTGCCGGGCGCCTTGGAGTGTGGCGATCGAGCGGCCAAGCTTTGCCGCCTGCTTCCAGCGCTTTCGCAGCACCTTATCCGCATGGTCCTCCACGGGGTCGTTCAGAGAGGCGTCTCTCTCCAACATGTGCGGCCAAAGCGTCAAGCTTAGAAGCAAGCGGGACCATGCCTCGCTCGAAAGGGCCTGCCGCGCTTCCTGTTGCATCGCCGCGCGATGCGCCTGGAGGGCCAGATAAAGCTGATCGAAGCCCGGCTTCCGGGGAGGGTTGCCCGCAACAGGGGCATAGACATCCGCTATGAGCACATCCGCATCCCGAAGCCGCCCCGCGGCCCGCGAGATGGTCTGTGCGTCAGCCTCAAGCTGGCGCAACAGAGCGGGATCAGCCAGAGGATTGAGCGCACGGTGGGCGCTGCGGAGACGAGTAAGGCCAATGCGGAGCTGGTGCGCGCCTTCGGGCTCGCTCGTCTCAAGGACCGCCGTCCGGTTCTTGACGATCTGTTCGCTTGCCGAACGGAAGATTGCGGCGAAGGCCTCGCCGCAGGTCTGGCCCTTTTCGATATCGGGCGGCGCTGCCCGGACCGGTTCGATGCTGCCGGCGGTGCGCGTCTTGAACAGGAGCCGGTAGCCGCCCTCCGCCTTCGATACCGGAGAAAAGCGGACGCTGCTTCTGGCGAAGAGGGACTGCGCGGTCTTGAGTAAATCCTTCAGATCTCCCCTGACAAGCTCAAGCTCTGCCTCGCAAATCTCGCTCCTGCGGCCCCTGGCGCGCGTTTCCCCCTTGTCTAGGGCCAGCTCCATTACGCTGCTTCGCCTGCGCAGCCGGTGAGTGGTCCGGTTCACGACGGTCTCGAACGCCTGAGCGAGGCCCGAGCCCTTTACCGCTCCGCAAACCGCACGGCGAACGCGCTTGTCGTGGATAAGATCGAGATTTGGCTGAGGGTTGTCGAGCCTGTCTTCGATCTCTACAGGGTTCGATATGCCATCCTTGAGGGCGGTGCCCAGCTTGACCGTTTGGACAAAGCCCTCGCCATCATCGCGAACTCTGAGCGTGATACGCTTATCGTGCAGCCGGTGATCGGGAGTATCGTAATAGACCGATCTCAGAGCCTTTTGCGACAGCTCGCTGCTGGCGAGCCTTGGATTTCCAGCAAGACGCTCGAATTCTTCTCCCGTCAAGGCGAGCTTCAGTTCGAATTCACGGTCCGGCTGTGGCATATGGGTCTACGCGATTCCCGGGCAAGCCTTGGCGGCTCACTCCGGCTCTGCTTCCAAGTGAGGGAGGGACCTTGCGCTGGTAGCCAAGCGGTTCCAGCTATTGACGGTGACGATGAGAAGGCTCAGCTTCACGGTCTCCTCCGCGGAAAAATGCCGCCGCACCTCATTATAAGCATCATCCGGGGCGTGTGTCTCTGCGATTAGCGTGAGCGCTTCGGTCCAGGCCAGCGCCGCGCGCTCACGCTCGCTATACAGGGGCGTTTCCCGCCAAGCGTCCAGCAAGTAAATGCGCGCTTCGCTTTCGCCATGCTTGCGTGCGTTTTGCGTGTACATGCCAATGCTGAAGGCGCAGCCATTGATCTGGGAAGCGCGAATCTTCACCAGTTCCATAAGCTGCTGTTCTAACCCGCAATTATGCACATAGTCGTCGAGAGTGCGCATCGCTTTCATCGCGTCCGGTGCGACAGCGTTGGGATCGAGCCGGGCTTTCATGGAACCTCCTCGATAAAAGAATAGATAAATTAAAAAACCCGCCGCTGTCCGGAATGGTTCCAGATTCCGCCCGGTGGCGGCCTGGGCCGCGCGCTCAGGCCGGCCGCAAAATGCCGCCCTCTGCGTCCCCGCAGGAGATGCCCAATTGATCGAGAGCATCTTCTAAATAGTCCGGCAGTAGCGGGAGCTTGAATAGATATACGGAGGCATTCCCGCCATGTTCGGCTTTCGCGGCCGCGACGGCCTCTACAATCTCAGCCGGTGCGTAGGTGCCGCGCCCGATCCAGGCGAGCGCGATGAGACTCGCCTGTTCGTCCGCATTGAGCCTGTTCAAAAACTCTTTAAGCTCCTGCCGGGCCGGGTCGCCGGGGCGGTCCTCTGGGATGGTATCGCTTTCCGTATCGCCGGGACCGGCCGCGCCCTCTTCGTCCCAAGCTTCCGGCTTCACATCGGCCTCGCGGGCGCGAAGAATGACATAGCCCACTTTTTCGGGTGAAATTTCCAGCATTTCTTTAAACTCTGGCGTCCTATTGAGCGTGCTTAAGATAAGCCGCGATATCCTCAAAGACCCGATGAAACATGGCGGACGTTAGCCGGCCCGTGTTCGTATTATAGCGTGAACAATGATAGCTGCCGAAAAGTTTGCGGCCGTCACCTATATCAACAGCCCCGCCATGGCTGAATTTATATTGGCTTGCTTTCAGCCCAAGTGCTCGAATTCCCGATTCGAAGGCGATTCGCCCGAGGGACAAAATTGCGCGCAGGTTTTGCATTTCACTCAGCGTGGCTGAGAGGAAGCCGCGGCACGCCGCAATCTCACCAGGCAGGGGCTTGTTGCCCGGCGGAACGCAGCGGACGGCATTCGTGATCCGGCATCCGGTCAGCACGAGGCCATCATCGGGGCGCTGATCGTAGCGTCCCTTGGCGAAACCGTAGCTAAGAAGCGTCTCATAAAGCAGAACCCCCGCATAGTCGCCCGTGAAGGGGCGTCCGGTGCGGTTTGCGCCTTTCAGGCCGGGCGCAAGTCCGATAATTAAGAAAGCGGCATCTGGCGGCCCGAAGGATGACACAGGAGCATTGAACCATTCGGGAAAGGCCGCCCGGTTCGCCTGGCGGAAATCGGCGAGCCTCGGACAGAACATGCAATCGCGCTGCGGCTCAGAATGCGGCGCGGCATCTTTAACGCCGGCGATCGAGCGAATGGGGGCCGTAGACATGGTCACCCCCATCCGGGCCGTTAATCTGCCTCGACTTGGCTTTCACGGAGGCTGGCTGCGGCGCTCATACGCTCATGCAGTCTCTGCTCATGGATATGAGCCTGATAATCCCGTCCGTTTTCAGGCCGCTGCGTCCGGCAGATATCCTTCTGCAGGTCGGCAAGATCGATGAACTGATCGGCCTGGCGGCGAAGCTCGTCGGCCACCATGGGCGGCTGCGTTGTGAGCGTTGAAACGACGCTGACGCGTTTGCCCTTATGCTGCAGAGCCTCGACCAGCGTCCGGAAGTCGCCGTCTCCGGAGAACAGAACGATGTGGTCGAGATGATCGGCAAGCTCCATGGCATCGACGGCAAGCTCGATGTCCATGTTGCCCTTAATTTTGCGGCGTCCCGAGGCGTCTGTAAACTCTTTGGTCGGTTTTGTGACCATGGAGTACCCATTGTAGTCAAGCCAGTCGATTAAGGGCCTGATAGATGAATACTCTTGCTCTTCAGCGAGCGCTGTGTAATAAAGCGCTCTCAGGAGAAGTCCTTTGTTACGAAAGAGATTCAGAAGACGCTTGTAATCGATGTCAAAGCCTAAAGCTTTAGCTGTAGCGTAAAGATTAGCCCCGTCTACGAAAAGAGCAATACGCTCGGTTGGGTAGAAATTCATCCGGTTACCTTGGCTGCGAATTTCGGAGTTGCTGTTTTTTCCATCTAATTTTGGGCGATCATGACCCCACAAATCGTGAATCGAACCAAAAAATAGCGATAGCGGTCACAATATCAAAACGTTAGGTCCTTTATCAAGGTGGCATGATCATCATCGCGCTCGGCTCCAACCTGTCTGCTGCGTTTGGTACTCCAAAGCAAGCACTTCGAAGAGCGGTGGACGAGCTGGCGGCCTCTGCTATTCAAATAATCAGAACGTCGAAAATATACAACACTCGCGCTTATAGTTATGCCCGGCAACCTGATTTCGTAAATGCCGTTGTGTCCGTCGCGACTCCAATGCCGCCTTGCGCTCTTTTGGGAGTCTTGAAGAGGATTGAGGCACAAGCTGGGCGCCGCAAGGCGAAAACCGGGCAAAAACCTTACCTTGACTGGATGCCGAGACCTCTCGATCTCGATATCGTGAGCTATAAAGATAGAATTTGCAACTGGAAGATGGGGCACCCGATAAGCGGGGAACGCGTCGTTCTGCCGCATCCAAGAGCGCATGAAAGAGCGTTTGTTCTGCGCCCCCTCTTGGATGTTGCCCCGCAATGGCATCATCCCGTCTTCGGCCTGACGGCGGCGCAGCTTTTGAAACGGCCCCTTGTCCGCGAAACGGGCAAAATCATCGGCGGCGGCGAAAATCTGCGTTGATACTTACCCTTGCGGCATGCCATGAGATTGCCGCGAAGATAAATTTTAAAAAGAACGAGCATTCTTTTTTTATGAATTGTGATAGGCGGCGGACGCATGCCGAAGCTGGCTCCAGAAACACAGCACGCGCGGCGCGAGCACATCCTCGATGCGGCGGAGCGCTGCTTTACAGAGAAGGGGTTTCATCCGGCTACGATGGCGGATATTTGCCGCGAAGCAGGCGTCAGCCCGGGCGCGCTTTATACCTATTTCGCCTCTAAAGATCACCTTATCGCTGGCCTGTGCAAGCGGGAACAAGAACGATTTACCAATGAGCTAATCAGAATTACCGGAACGGCCGGGCTGCTTGCCGCCCTTCAACTGATTGCCGAACAATACTGCTGCAACGAACCGGCCGGGAAAGTGCGCCTTCACATCGAGATCCGTGCTGAGGCCGGGCGCAATGAGATCATCGGCAACACTGTGCGGGACATGGATAGCAATGTCCGCAATAGCGTCGTGACACTCGTCGAAAAGGAAACCGGACGCGGCCGGATCGTGCCGGCCGTCCCCGCCGAAACCGCCGTCCGGGCCATGTGCGCGCTTGGCGACGGCTTGTTTTTGCAGCGCGCCCTTGATCCGGATTTCGATCCCAAGTCCGTCATTCCCGCCATGATGACGATGATTTCGGCACTTCTCGTGCCAGTTCCCCAGTCAGACCCCGGCGACACAGGAAAGCAACCATGACGTTCGAATGCGGAAACCGCCGCGCCTGCGCGGCTTGGATTTTGGCGCTCGCCCTGCTGCTTTGTGCGGCACAAACAAGCCCCGTTCTTGCCGGCGGTGGCGAAGCCGGTGCCAAACTGCCGCAGAAGACGAAACCGCCAGCGATAACCGTGACCGGGGCAAAACGAATTACTTTTGTGGATAACGTGCTGGTAACCGGCTCGCTGGTTCCGCGCGAGGAGGTTATGGCAGGGCCCGAGATCGACGGATACCGAATCATCGAGGTCTTGGCCGAGGAGGGCGACCGCGTGGAGGCTGGTCAGATCTTGGCAAGGCTTTCGCGCGACATCCTCGAGGCGAAGCTGGCGCAAAACAGCGCCTCGGCCGCGAGATCGCAGGCCGCGATCGATCAGGTCCGCAATCAGATCATCGAGAGCGAGGCCGCGCTGCGGCAGAGCGAGGATGCATTCAAGCGAGTTAAGCCGCTGCGGGAGTCGGGCGTTGCGAGTCAGGCAACCTTCGACGAGCGCGACGCCGCTTTCCGCACGGCACGCGCAAGGTTCGCCGCGCAAAAGGAGGGCCTGAAGTTCGCCGAAGCGGACCTGCTTTTAAAGAAGGCGGAGCGGCAGGAACTGGAGGTTAAGCTGGGGCTGACGGAGATCCGATCGCCCGCCTCCGGCATCGTCAGCCGCCGTACGGCGCGCATAGGGGCTGTTTCGTCTGCCTCCGCCGATCCCTTGTTCCGCATCATCAAGGACGGGGAGATAGAACTCGACGCCGAGGTGCCCGAATTCTACATGCCGAAGCTGAAGGCTGGGCAGCGCGCCGGGGTCGAAATCGAGGGTGCGGCCGAGCGGACCGGCACCGTCAGGCTCGTTTCATCCGAGGTCAATACTTCAACCCGGCTGGGACGCGTCCGTGTTTATCTCGGCAACGCGCCGGGCCTTCGGATCGGAACTTTCGCCAAGGCCATGATCGATGCGGGCCAGCGCGATGCGGTTGGCGTGCCTTCAACCGCTGTCCTCTATCAGAACGATGGCGCTATCGTGCTCACCGTCGCGGACAACAAAGTCCATGAGCGCATGGTCAAGCCCGGCCTGGTCGCCGGTGACAGTGTGGAAATCAAGGAAGGGCTGAAGGAGGGCGAGACGGTTGTGATGCGCGCCGGCTCGCTCTTGAGGGGCGGCGATACCATTGCTCCGCAATTCACCGAGAGACAAACAGCGGCAGGAACGCCGGAGCCCAGGCTGAGCAAATGAGCAATACGAATATCTCCGCTTGGGCGATCCGGCAGCCAATTCCGTCGCTCGTGCTGTTTATGGTTCTGATTACGCTTGGCGTTTTGAGCTTTCAAAACCTTGCCGTCACGCGCTTTCCGAACATCGACATTCCGATCGTCACCATCAACATCACGCAATCGGGCGCGGCACCCGTCGAGCTTGAAACACAGGTGACGAAGAAGGTCGAGGATGCCGTCGCCGGCGTGACCAACGTCAAACATATTACATCGTCGATCACCGATGGAACCTCGGCCACGACCATCGAATTCCAGCTTGGCACGGACACTGACCACGCTGTCAACGATGTGAAGGATGCTGTCGCAAAGATCCGGCAGCAGCTTCCGCGCACAATCGACGAGCCGGTCATTCAGCGCCTCGATGTCGAGGGATTGCCGATCGTCACCTATGCGGCATCGGCCCCGTCCATGACGCTGGAAGAGCTCTCCTGGTTTGTCGACGATACGGTGGCCCGCAAGCTGCAAGGCGTGCGCGGCGTCGCGCAGGTTACGCGCGCCGGCGGCGTAAAGCGGGAGATCCGCGTTTCGCTCAATCCCGAAAGGCTGCTTGCACTCGGAGTCACGGCGGGTGAGGTGAATCAGCAGATCCGCGCAACCAACACGGACCTCGCCGGAGGCCGGGGCGAGATTGGCGGCGCGGAGCAGTCCATCCGCGCGCTTGCAAGCGCCACCTCCGTGGAGCGCCTGGCGTCCACTTCCATCACACTACCAGGCGGACGCAAGGTGCGCCTCGACCAGCTCGGCCAGGTAACGGACTTCGTGCAGGAGCGCCGTACCTTCGCTAAACTCGACGGCCGGGACGTCGTCGCCTTTAGCGTTGTCCGCGCAAAAGGCGAAAGCGATACGCGCGTGGCGGAGCGCGTCTCCGAAGCCATTGCCAAGCTGGCTACGGGGAACCCGCGCGTCAAACTCGAGAAGATCGATTCGACCGTCGACTTCACGATTGGAAATTATGAATCGGCGATGCACACGCTCATCGAAGGCGCCGTGCTCGCGGTCTTTGTCGTGCTACTCTTTCTCGGCGATATGCGCGCGACGATCATCTCCGCCATTGCCCTTCCGCTCTCGATCTTTCCCACCTTCTGGGCGATGGAGGCGATGGGCTTTTCGCTCAACATGGTCACGCTCCTCGCAATCACGCTGGTAACCGGCATTCTGGTCGACGACGCCATTGTGGAGATCGAGAATATCGTCCGGCATATGCGCATGGGAAAACCCGCCTACCGCGCCGCCCTCGATGCCGCTGGCGAGATCGGCCTCGCGGTGATCGCGATTACGCTCACCATCGTGGCTGTGTTTGCGCCGGTCAGCTTCATGGGCGGCATCGCCGGGCAATATTTCCGGCAATTCGGACTCACCGTCGCTGTCGCGGTCCTCGTCTCCTTGCTCGTCGCGCGCTTAATAACTCCGATGATCGCGGCCTATTTCATGCGCCCGCACCGCAAGACGGACCGCGAGGGCTTTATCATGCGCAATTATACGCGCCTGATCGGCTGGTCGGTCCGCCACTATTACGCAACGCTCATCCTTGGCTTTGTGGTCTTCGCCTTGTCCATCGCCAGCGCGGGGCTGCTCCCATCCGGCTTCGTGCCGGCTCAGGATGCAGGCCGCTCGCTTTTCGCCATCGAGCTTCCTCCCGGCTCGCAGCTTGGCGATACCGAACTCATAACGCAGAAGGCGGCGAATATCATCGCGCGCAGGCCGGAGGTCCAAAGCATCTTCGTGGATGGAGGGCGCATCTTGGGCGTCACCGGCGGCACCGAGGAGGTACGTAAGGCGACCCTGACCGTGCATTATACGCCGCGCGAGAGCCGGACGCTAACCCAGCGCCAGCTCGAACAAGTGATAAGCGCCGATCTGAAGGACATCCCCGACGTTAGAACCTGGGTTGTTCAAGAGAACGGGCAGCGGACCTTCTCGATCGAGGTAACGGGGACCGCCAATGAGAAGGTGATCGAGACGGCGGCGCAGCTTACAGGCGAGATCCGCACGGTGCCCTATCTCGCCAATGTGGTGAACGGCGCCTCGCTCGACCGGCCCGAAATCCAAATCAAGCCCCGGCCCGTCATCGCCGCCGAGCTTGGGGTCTCGACGGAGAGCCTGTCGGACGTGATTCGCATCGCCACGCTCGGCGATGTGGACGCCAATCTCGCCAAATTCAATGCGCCCGGCCGGCAGGTGCCGATCCGGGTTCAACTCGACGAGCAAGCGCGGGCGAGCCTGCAAACATTGCAGAATCTGAAAGTCAAGACAGGACGCGGGGACGCCGTTCCGCTCATCACCGTCGCCGATGTGACGCTTGGCAAAGGCCCGTCGTCCATCGAGCGTTACGACCGGCTACGCCGTGTCACCATCGGGGCCGATCTCGTTGGCACGGATGCGCTGGGACAAGCGCTCGCCGCCGTCTATCAGCTTCCCGCCGCGAAAAACTTGCCGGATGGCGTCGTGCTGCGCGAGTCGGGCGACGTCGAGGTCATGAGCGAGACCTTCGCGGGCTTCGGCTATGCGATGGCTGCAGGCGTGATGATGGTCTACAGCGTGCTTGTGATTTTATTCGGAAGCTTTCTGCAGCCCATCACGATCCTGCTTTCGCTGCCACTTTCGATCGGCGGCGCGATCTTTGCGCTTCTTCTCACGGACCGGCCGATCAGCCTTCCGGTTTTCATCGGCTTCCTGATGCTCATGGGAATTGTGACCAAGAACGCGATCATGCTTGTGGACTTCGCCGTGGTTGAAATGCGCCGGGGCGTTCCGCGTTTGGCGGCGATCGTCGATGCCGGCCGCAAGCGCGCGCGACCCATCGTCATGACGACCATCGCCATGACCGGCGGCATGTTCCCAAGCGCGCTGGCACTCGGCGCGGGCGGCGAATTCCGCTCGCCAATGGCGATCGCGGTTATCGGCGGGCTTCTTGTCTCGACGCTGCTTTCGCTGGTGTTCGTCCCGGCCTTTTTCATGGTGATGGACGATATTGGGCGCGCCTTTGGCTGGCTGTTTGGGCGCTTCGCCGGTCCTCGCGATGAAGCTCCCCGCGTGATTGAGGCGGCAGAGGCGCCGCCGGCGCCAGCACCGGCACCGGCCCCGGCCCCGGCGGAATAGCGTGACCGCTTCTTGTCAGGCGGCGAAAACTGTTACGGATTGCCGGCAGCCGCCTGCATAAGCCTGTTCATTGTTAGTTATTTCTTACCAAATCGCTTGCATTTCCGTTAATTTACCGCCACTCGTCGAATAACATCGATTGCATAAGGGGTTCCGATGATCGTTCCGGTTATCCTTGCGGGCGGGTCGGGTTCGAGACTTTGGCCGCTATCGCGTGCCCAGCACCCAAAACAATTTCATGCGCTTGTAAGCGGAGAGCCGCTCCTGGTCGACACTGCCCGCCGTGTGCCGGCCGGTTCGCTCTACGCACCGCCATTTGTCATCACTAATGAGCAAAACCGGTTTGGCGTCGCCTCCGCGTTCAAGCAGGCGAATATCCCGCTTCAGGGGATTGTCCTTGAGCCGGAGGGCCGGTCGACCGCGCCCGCCGCCGCCGTTGCCGCGCATTTAGCGATTGAGACGGCAGGGCCGGACGCCTTGCTGCTCGTCATGCCGTCGGATCATCATATCGACAGTCCACGCGCCTTTCTCGATGCCGTTGAAGCCGGTCTTCAGGCTGCCCGGAATGGCTTGCTGGTCACGTTCGGCGTCAAGCCCTGCAAGCCGGAAACCGGCTATGGTTATGTCAAGACGCGGGCCGGCACCGCAGATGGGAGCGCCTTAGCTGTTGAGCGCTTCGTGGAAAAACCGGACAGGGAAACCGCGGCCCGCTTCTGCGCCGAACCCGGCTATTATTGGAATGCCGGTATCTTCCTCTTCGGAGCCAAGGCCTATCTCGACGAGTTGGACCGCTTCGAGGCGGATATGGTTCGCGAGAGCCTTGCGGCTGTTAAGAATGCTTCCTCCGATCTCGGCTTCACCCGGCTGGCCGCGAATTTCCGGCAATGCCGCTCCGATTCCATCGACTATGCAGTGATGGAGAAAACGGATAAGGCCGCGCTTGTGCCCCTGGACGCGGGCTGGAGCGATGTCGGAACCTGGGATGCTCTTTTCGAGGCGGCCGGGAAAGATGAGGGCGGCAACGCCACGCGCGGCGACGTACTCTTGAAGGACGCAAACCGCTGCTATGTGCGCGCCGAAAACGGCATGGTGGCGGTCGCGGGCGTCGAAGATATCATCGTCGTGTCCACCAAGGATGCAACACTGGTCGCCAAGCGCGGCGACAGCGGAATGGTAAAAGAGGTCGTGCAAGAGCTCGCCTCGAAAAAACGCAACGAAGCCGAGCATCACCTCACCGTGCACCGCCCTTGGGGAAGTTACGAAACCCTGCATATGAGCGAGCGCTATCAGGTGAAGCAAATCGTCGTGGAACCCGGAGCGAGCCTGTCGCTGCAACGCCATCATCACCGTGCGGAGCATTGGATTGTGGTGAAGGGTACCGCGCGCGTTTCGATTGACGCCGAAGTCAAGCTATTGACCGAGAACCAGTCGATATATGTGCCGCTTGGCGCCGTTCACCGGCTGGAAAATCCAGGGCTCATTCCGCTCACGCTCATCGAGGTTCAGTCCGGGCCTTATCTCGGCGAGGACGACATCGTCCGCCTCGAAGATGTCTACGCCCGTATTTGAGGTGCTTCGCACCCTCCCGGCGGCGTCATCCCGTGCGCGCCGCGGCATGAAATGACGCTGCGCAGACACGGGATCATGGCGGATTCCATACGCTTGCGTTTTTTGCGATCCCGGATACGCCCCTTCGGGCCGTTCCGGGATGACAGGAGCCGGCGCCGGGTTGTTCACAATCGCGAGAACAGCGTTGTAAAATGCGTGACTCCGGAGTAATGATAAAAAATGAAATTATTCACACGTCAGATTCACCGCCGCTATGATGTCCGCTCAAACCGCCGATGAGACCCGCGCGCGCATCCTGAAGGAAGCGGAGCGGCTGTTCCGGCATTACGGCTATTCGAAAACGACGGTGGCCGACATCGCGGACGCTTGCGGCATGTCCTCTGCGAATGTCTACCGGTTCTTCGCTTCCAAATCCGAAATCGTCGAGGCGATCTGCGGGTTAATAATATCGGACTTGGAGGGCCAGTTACGGAAGATTGCCATCTCCGGTGCCCCCGCCTCGGAGCGCCTGACGCAGTTCATCGAACTCCTCGCCCGCTATACAGCCGAAACGCTCATCCATGAGAAGAAGGTGCACGACATGGTCGTGGTGGCGATGGAAGAGAATTGGGACGAGATCAAGCGTCATCTTCAGGCCGTCACCAGCATGATCGCAGGCATCATCGCGAGCGGCATCGAGTCCGGCGAGTTCAAGCGGCAGGACCCGCAGCAAGCCGCCAGATGCGTGCACTTCGCGCTGGTTGGGCTTAAGCACCCCCTCGTGGCCGCGCAATGCTGCGGCGACCCAGACAACCCGTCACCCTCCGAGATGGCGGCATTTATCCTATCAGCCCTGAAAGCGTAGCCGTTGAAGAAAGGCCGGTGTCAGTCATGCGCCTGAAGTGTGATAGTTGGGAAAAATCTTCAATCGTAAGATGTAAGCGGGTACTGGGCGTCTCTTTGTTGCTCCCGCTGATGCTTGCGGCCTGCGGCGAAGAGAAAGTGGCGGAAGTGCCTGTGCGGCCCGTCAAGGCGATGGTGGTTCCGCAGCCCGTGACCTGGCGGACACTCACCTATTCCGGCGTGATCGCGCCGCGCATCGAAAGCGCGCTCGGGTTCCGCGTGTCCGGCAAGATCGTCGGGCGCTCTGTCAATGCCGGCGACCGGGTCACGGCCGGGCAAGAGATTGCTCGCCTGGACGAAAAGGATCTGAAACTGGCTGAAAACAGCGCCGCGAACCCTTGATCACACGAATATGTCCCGATG
>CAZCIF010000032.1:19206-21224 GCA_964498645.1 uncultured Rhodomicrobium sp.
GCCAAGACCCGCGTCACGGTAGCGAAAGATGCGCTTCAGCGGGCCAAATTTTTGCTGCCGAACGGCTTCATCGCAAAATCCGCCGCCGATCAGCGGCAAATGGAACTGGACTCGGCCCAGTCGGCGCTGGATTCGGCGGAGGACCAGTTCAAACAAGCGATCAACGCGTCGAGCTATGCTGTCTTGATCGCCGATAAGGACGGCATCGTAACTTCTGTACGCGCCGAGCCCGGCCAAGTCGTCGCCGCGGGCCAGCCCGTCATTACGCTTGCGCTCACGGATGACAGCGAAGTGTCCGTGGCGGTTCCCGAGCAGGAAATTATCAAGCTCAAAGCCCGCGATCCTGCCTCGATCGCGCTTTGGTCTGCGCCAGACATCGGCAGTGAAGGCAGGATACGGGAAATTGCCGGCGCCGCCGATCCCGCCTCGCGCACATACGGCGTGCGTGTCACGATTGCGAAGCCGGTGCCCGAAATGCGCATCGGTATGACTGCGTCTGTCACATTCAAGGTGCCGCAAGATGCGCCAGCCGTGATCGTGCCGCTGACCGCGCTAGCGGGAGAAGATGGAAAAACCATCGCATTCGTCGCCGATAAGAATGCCCAAACGGTCGCAAGGCGCGCCGTGGAAACCGGGGGCGTGACCGATGCCGGTGTCCGCGTGACATCGGGCCTGAGGCCGGGCGACATCGTGATCACGGGCGGCGTTCAGTTCTTGCAGGACGGAATGAAGGTGCGCCTGCCGAAGGAGGTGCTGACAACGGTCGCGCAGACGGAAGCACCTGAGAGCCGCTGATCCGATGGGTGTCACGTCATTGCGAGCAAAGCGAAGCAATCCAGGGCCAAGTCTTTGACGTTGCTCTGGATCGCCACGGCGGCAAGAGCCGCCTCGCGATGACGGCGTAACGCATATTGGTTGAATTCGCCTAGAAGTGGAGTTTCGCATGGACATCCGTTTGCCGCCGCAGCAACCCATCCAGGACCGGTTCAACCTGTCGCGGTGGGCCATCGAGCACACCAATCTCACGCGGTTCCTGCTCGTTCTCATATTGGCTGCCGGCATTTTCGCCCTCACCAATCTGGGCCAGAAGGAAGACCCGGACTTCACCTTCCGCACCATGATCCTGCAAGTTAATTGGCCGGGCGCCTCCGTGCACGAATTGCAGGAACAGGTCGTCGATAAAATCGAGCGCAAGATCCAGGAAACGCCGCAGCTCGACAATGTGCAATCCTATACACACGCCGGAAGCGCGGTCATCTTCGTGAACCTCAAGGGTGAAGCGCGCGGCCGCGAGGTCAGCGATGCCTTCTATCAGGTCCGCAAGAAAGCAGGCGACATCCGAAGCACGTTGCCTGCGGGCGTGCAGGGGCCCTTCTTCAATGACGAGTTTGGCGACACCTACCTCGCGCTCTACGCCATCGAAGGCGAAGGCTTTTCCTATCCCGAACTGAGGACCTTCGCGAAGGGTGCGCGGGACATCCTGCTGCGCGTGCCGGGCGTGGGCAAGGTTGACCTGCTCGGCGTCCAGGACGAGAAGGTTTATATAGACATCCCATCGCGCGTGCTGGCCGAGCGCAATATTTCAGCGCAGGATATTCAAGCCGCACTCGCCGGGCAAAATTCGCAAGCGCCTGCGGGCGCGGTGCAGACGGACGACCGCTCCGTAAGGCTCGATGTGCAAGGCTCGATCCTGACCGTCGATCAAATCCGCGATCTCCGTGTGAAAGCGGGCGGTCAAATCATCCGGCTTGATGATATCGCAACCGTCAAGCGGGGCGTCGAGGATCCGCCAGTTTCCAAGATCCGCCATAACGGCAAGGAAAGCGTTGTGCTCGGCGCCGTGATGGCAAAGGGCTTCAACGTGGTGGAGGTTGACAAGGAGCTGGAGGCTTCGCTCGCGCGGATTTATAGCGAACTGCCGGTTGGCGTACAGTTCAGCAAAATCTCGGATCAGCCGGCGGTCGTCACCAAAGCCGTTACCGAGTTTCTTGAAGCGCTCGGCGAAGCGCTCCTGATCG
>CAZCIF010000033.1:0-6273 GCA_964498645.1 uncultured Rhodomicrobium sp.
AGTCTGGGCCGTGTCTCAGTCCCAGTGTGGCTGATCATCCTCTCAGACCAGCTATGGATCGTCGCCTTGGTAGGCCATTACCCTACCAACTAGCTAATCCAACGCGGGCCCATCCTATGGCGATAAATCTTTCTCCCGGAGGAGATATACGGTATTAGCTTCGGTTTCCCGAAGTTATTCCGTACCACAGGGAAGGTTCCCACGCGTTACTCACCCGTCTGCCACTCACCTTGCGGTGCGTTCGACTTGCATGTGTTAAGCCTGCCGCCAGCGTTCGTTCTGAGCCAGGATCAAACTCTCAGATTGAAAGAAGATCATCTGGCATCCCGGTCATCGTTGATAACCGGTGGTCACTGTCAATTTTTAGGAATTTTGAGAGTCCTAAAAGCCGCTCGTCTTAGATCCGGTGGAGGACCCAAGAATTTATAGAGCGGCTCGAAACAGGACCGCCGAAGTCTTTGTCTCCTGCGTTTCCGCAAGAGCGCCAGAGCTCCGCCGTCCACGTTTCTCTTTCCTCTATGTTCAACTTGTCAAAGAACCCGGCACCGGAGAGACCTCCAGCGACGGTGGGGAACATGCCCCACGATCTATTCAGCAATTGAGGACTACTGATCGCGCAGATCAATTAGGAACCCTCAAATTAGGAAGACCGTTTTACCGGTTCGTCAAATTCTATCCGAACCGCAGACTACCATATTTAAGCGATCCGCCCGCCTTCGTCAAGGGCTTTATCTCTTGATTTCCGGTGGTTGGATTTCAAAACCGGCGTCACCGCCGCGTCTCGATGGCCTTATATAACCCCATAATCCGTGAATGCAACGTTAAAATTCTAGATCGAAAGACGTTTTTTTCAACTTGGGGAAAATTTTGGAGAACCGGCCTCCTACCAGCCCCGCGCAAGGCTGGTTGCATCAGAAGCGCTCTTCAAACGCGTGCGGCCGGCAGCGTTCGCCCAATCTTCGCCCAAACCGGGGCGCAAGTGTAACGCCAAGACTGGGGCTGATGGAGACTGAACTTGCTTGACCGGAGTGACCGCGGAGAATCCCGCAGGCGCGGGACAGATCTTGTACGCGTCCAGCAGACGCGCGCGGTTTCGAAACAGGGCCGGAATGGCAACGGCCGCAAGCAGCACTCCATCTATCTGAGCGAGCTTGGGCCGCGCCGTGTGGTGATGCAGCTCAAGTGGTTCATTTCAACGATCATTGTTGCCATTTCGGGCCTGATCATCATTGGCGCTGTCATTTTTGCTTCGATGCACGTCGAGGAGGAGGGCGGCAGCATGTTAGGCGCCATGAGGCGTGCGAGCGTCGACGCGATGAAACCGCGCGGTTTAAATACACGCGGTTCCGGCCAGCCGCTTGCCATCGGCATGAAGACTGACCGGCTTGTGATCTCATCCAAAGGACTAACCACCCGGAACCTGATTTATGAGCAAGTCGTTCAGCGCCGGGGCGCCCGGGATTTCATCACCACGAAACCCTATGGCAGGGTCGTGGCCACCTTGGCGACGGAGAAGCCGGAGGAAAATGTTGCGATCCCACCCTTCAATCCGTTGGATCTTATGGGAAACAACACGCCAATCGCACGGAAGGATCAAACCGGCTTCGAACTCACGTCCGACCCCCGTGTGTCCGTGCGATATGTCGAGGTGCCGGGCGGCTTCCTGCCACGCGAAGACAATCAGGAATTGTCCAGCGACGAGGCTGAAAAGCTCGTCGCGGAGACCGACGCCGTCTACGCCGAAAGCGAGGCAAGCTTGTCGGAGGCAGGCGGGCCGGACTTCGGGTCAGAACTCGTAACCTCCGATGAAGCTTTGGCCAAGCCGGAGATGAATACGACGGTGCTCTATAAGAAATCCGACGAGGAGGAGAACTACGACTCTTACGACCGGCGTACGATCGTCGCGCGCGGCGGCGAGTCTCTGGAGGTTTTGATTAAGAGCACCGGCGTCGATGTGGTGCAGTCGGGCGTCGTGGCCGAAGCACTGGCCAAAGTGACAAGAACGAAAAAAATGCGCGCCGGGGAAGAAATCAGACTGGCGCTAACTCCCTCGGCCGTCGAGGAAGGCTCGCTCGACGCCGCCAAGGTGAGCTTGTTCTATCGAGGCGCGCCGGAGGTCACCATAGCTCGCAGCGGCGATGGCTCATATGTCCAAAACGACAAGCCGGTGCCGCCTGAGTCTGGCTCGGATGAGAGTCCCGGCGAGCGCGCCAGCGTTTACTTTAGCACCTATCGCGCGGCCAAATCGCAGGGCTTGCCCGACGATTTCATCACCAAATTCCTGAAAGTCCATACTTACGATGTGGACTTTAAACAGCGGGTTAGAGCCGGCGACGGTTTTGAGCTGTTCTATGATATTGTGCAGGACGAAGGCGGTTCCGAACGGCCGGGGGAACTGCTTTACGCCGCAGTGACCTCCGGGGGCGAAACGCACGGATATTATAGATTCCGGACGCCCGATGGAGCCGTGGATTACTACGACGACAAAGGTTCGAACTCGAAGAAGTTTCTCATTAGGACGCCGGTCAAAAATGCGCGGCTAACATCGAGCTTCGGCTATCGCCGTCACCCGCTTCTCAAAACGCTACGGCTCCACGCAGGCGTGGACTGGGCAGCTCCCATTGGCACACCTATTTTGGCTGCGGGCAACGGCGTCATCGAGGTTGCGGGCCGCGAAGGCGGCTACGGTAACTATGTCCGTATCCGGCATGCCAACGGCTACAAGACAGCATACGGCCACATGCTCCGCCTCGCGGAGGGCGTCGTGAAGAGTATCAAAGTACGCCAGGGGCAAGTCATCGGTTATCTTGGCAATTCCGGCATGTCGACAGGCCCGCATCTCCACTATGAGGTTCTGGTAAACAGCCGCTTCACGAACCCGCTGTCGATCAAGATCCCCCGGAGCCGCCAGCTCCAGGGCCGCCTTTTGACAGAGTTCCGGCACGAAAGGGCGCGGATCGATGACCTCATGCATCGCTCCCCGGTGAAGACGCGCGTCGCTGCCGTGGAGAAATAGGCCGCATCCCCGCCTTTTCCACGGGTTCCGTTACCCCTCCCCGCCGGTGTCCGCATCCTTCGAGACGCCGCCGCGCGGCTCCTCAGGATGAGGCCGGCCTCATGGTGAGGAGGCCGAAGGCCGTCTCGAACCATGAGGGCCGGCGTTTTGCAACCCAGAGCGTGAGGGGCGTCACGATTTACGCGGCGAGGCTGAACGCACGGTCATTGATGATGAGCCCGTCCGAGCCTGACGAGACCTGAACCGTGTCACGATCCTTGACTACGCCGGACAGGATCAATTCCGAAAGCGGGTCCTGAAGGGCGCGCTGAATGACGCGTTTCAAGGGCCGCGCACCGTAAGTTGGATCGTAACCGCGTTCCGCGAGCCAGTTGCGCGCCTTTTCATCGATTTCGAGCGTGATCTTGCGCTCATCGAGGAGCTTCTGCAGGCGCTTCAGCTGAATGTCGACAATGGCACCCATCTCCTCGCGGCGCAGCCGGTGGAAGAGGAGGATGTCGTCGACGCGGTTCAGGAACTCGGGGCGGAAATGCGCCCGCACGGCCGCCATCACCTGACCGCGCACCGCGCTCACATCCTCTCCTGCCGGCTGATTGGCAAGATATTCCGCGCCGAGGTTGGAAGTCATGATGATGATCGTATTGCGGAAATCGACCGTCCGTCCCTGCCCGTCGGTCAGGCGGCCATCGTCGAGCACCTGCAAGAGCACGTTGAAGACGTCAGGATGTGCCTTCTCGACCTCATCGAACAAAACGACCTGGTATGGCCGGCGGCGAACGGCCTCAGTCAACGTGCCGCCTTCCTCATAACCGACATAGCCGGGAGGCGCACCGATGAGCCGGGCGACGGAGTGCTTCTCCATGAACTCCGACATATCGATGCGAACCATGGCCTGGTCGTCATCGAACAAAAAGCCCGCAAGCGCGCGCGACAACTCGGTTTTGCCGACGCCCGTCGGCCCCAGGAACATGAACGAACCGATGGGGCGGTTCGGGTCTTGCAGCCCTGCCCGCGCGCGCCTCACCGCCGTCGAAACCGCCCGCACGGCTTCGGATTGGCCGATGACACGCTTGCCAAGTTCGTCTTCCATGCGAAGCAGCTTGTCCTTTTCGCCTTCGAGCATCTTCTCAACTGGAATGCCCGTCCAGCGGGACACGACGCCCGCGATATGATCGGGGGTCACAGCTTCCTCGACCATGCCGCGATGAGAGTCGGCAGCGCTTTCTATGTCCTTGAGCCGCTTTTCGAGATCGGGAATCACCCCGTAAGATAGCTCGCCGGCCCGTGCGAGATCGCCCTTGCGCTGAACTTGCTCCAACTCTATGCGAGCGGCATCGAGTTCCTCCTTCACCTTCTGGGTGGAGGCGAGCTTCTCTTTCTCTTCCTTCCAGCGCCCAGCAAGCGAGGCGGACCGCTCTTCGAGATCGGCGATTTCCTTTTGCAGCCGCGAGAGGCGGTCTTTGGATGCTTGATCGTTCTCTTTTTTCAGCGCCTCGCGCTCGATCTTGAGCTGAATGAGCCGCCGGTCGAGTTCGTCCAGCTCCTCAGGTTTCGAATCGACCTGCATGCGCAGCCGGCTTGCGGCTTCGTCCATAAGATCGATCGCTTTATCGGGAAGGAAGCGGTCGGTGATGTAGCGGTTCGACATGGTCGCAGCAGCCACCAGCGCCGAATCGGTAATCCGCACGCCATGATGCAGCTCGTATTTTTCCTTCAGGCCGCGCAGGATCGAGATCGAGTCCTCGACCGTCGGCTCAGCAATGAAGACCGGCTGGAAACGCCGGGCCAATGCCGCGTCCTTCTCGATATATTTCCGGTATTCGTCGAGTGTGGTTGCGCCCACGCAATGAAGCTCGCCGCGGGCAAGCGCCGGCTTCAGAAGGTTGGACGCGTCCATTGAGCCCTCGGCCTTGCCTGCGCCGACAAGCGTGTGAAGCTCGTCGATGAACAAGACGACGCCCCCCTCAGCCGCAGTGATTTCTTGCAGCACGGCTTTGAGGCGCTCCTCGAATTCGCCGCGATATTTCGCGCCGGCAATCAGAGCGCCCATGTCGAGGGCAAGAAGCTTCTTATCGCGCAGGCTTTCAGGAACGTCGCCGTTAACGATACGCAGCGCTAAGCCTTCGGCGATGGCGGTCTTGCCGACGCCAGGCTCACCGATGAGAACGGGATTGTTCTTCGTGCGGCGCGACAGAACCTGAATTGTCCTGCGGATTTCCTCGTCCCGGCCGATCACGGGATCGAGCTGGCCTTTGGCTGCGGCGTCGGTCAAATCGCGGGCGTAGCGCTTCAACGCGTCATAAGCCTGTTCCGCCGTCGCACTATCGGCGGTGCGGCCTTTGCGAAGATCGTTGATCGCCGCGTTGAGGCCAACCGGCGTAACGCCGGCATCGGCAAGGATTTTCGCAGTATCCGCATCCTTCTCAATTGCGAGCGCCAGAAGGAGCCTTTCAACGGTGACGTAACTGTCGCCTGCTTTCTCCGCGATTTTTTCGGCCTGATCCATCACCTTGGCCAGTTGCGGCGCGATATAAAGCTGCCCGGCGCCGGCGCCCGATACTTTCGGTATCTTGGCGAGCGCCTGTTCGACACGGGCAAGCGCATCCCCAGGCCGGCCGCCCGAGCGCGCGATCAGTCCGGCGGCGAGCCCTTCGCTATCGTCGAGCAGGACCTTCAGAAGGTGCTCCGGCATGAGCCGCTGGTGCCCCTCCCGAAGAGCCAGCGATTGAGCGGACTGCAAAAATCCTTTGGAACGGTCGGTAAGTTTTTCGAGATTCATCGTGTGCCTCGATGATTGCGCTTGTGAGCGAATATAGAAAAGTTATGGCGCTGGTTTGTTGATATATGGCAACGTTCCCGGACAAGAAAAGGCTTCTTACCCCCATGTCCGCTGCGCCCGCAATTGCCTCGCTCCTGCACTACCCGATTAAGGGAATGAGCGGTCTCGCCATGCCTCGCGTGACTTTGAGCGCCGGTGAAGGAATGCCGCTCGACCGGGCCTATGCCATCGAGAATGGGGGTAACCGGTTCGATGCGCAGAACCCGAAATGGCTGCCGAAGACGAATTTCTTGCAGCTCATGCGCAACGAACGCCTGGCAAGCCTGACGATCGGCTTCGACGAAGCAAGCCATACGCTAACCTTGTTCCGCGATGGCAAGCAGGTGGCGAAGGGCGCGTTGCAAACAAAGCTCGGACGCCAAATGATCGAGCAATTCCTGGCGGCCTACATGAAGGCCGATTTGAGGGGGCCTCCGCG
>CAZCIF010000033.1:6283-21149 GCA_964498645.1 uncultured Rhodomicrobium sp.
ATCGTGTTCGTCCCTGGGCACAGCTTCACCGACATCGCTGAGAAGGCGCTGCACATCGTGAATCTGGAAAGCGTGCGCGATATGAGCCGCATCGTTGGCATCGATCTCGACCCGCGGCGCTTCCGGGCAAACCTCTATGTCGAAGCGCTGCCCGCCTGGGAAGAGCGGAACTGGTGCGGCAAGACAATAAGCTGCGGCCAAGCGGCGTTTGCGGTTTTCAAAGAGACCGGGCGATGCGAGGCGGTAAGCGTCGATCCCAAAACCGCAACACGCGGGCTTTCAATCCCCGCCGCGCTCGAACGCACCTGGGGGCACAATCGTTTCGGCATATACGCAAGAGTTATTGCCGGTGGCGCCGTGGCAATCGGCGATAATATCGAGATCGGGACTTAGAAAGACAGGCACTGCAGCGATAGCATTAACTCGGTTGGCGCTGATGGGCCCTACCGGTCCGCAGCCGGTATTGAAGGACGCGGAGCTTCTTCGCGTTTGACCCAGGCAACGATCAGTTCCCAGGTCACAGCCAAGACGATGGGGCCGAGAAAGAGCCCGATAATGCCATGCGCGACGGCGCCACCTATCAAGCCGATGAAAATCACAAGTGCCGGAGTTTTCAAGCCCTGAGCCATAACGACGGAGCTTAGAACGTTATTTATCAGGCTGACCAGGCCCGAGTAGGCCGTGAAAGCCAAAGCGGCCGTAGTCTGCATAGCGGTCCAGCTCCAGAGAATGACTGGAAGGAGCACAATCCATGGAATTTGTAAAATCCCGAAGATAAAACTTGCAAGGGCAAGCAAACCGCTTCCGGGCACTCCAGCAATTGCAAAGCCGAGGCCGAAAAGTATGGCCTGGAGAAGGGTTAGGCCAATCACGCCCTGTGCGACGTTGCGGATGGCCGCGCCAGCTAACTGAACGAATTCCTGGCCATGTGCTGGCAGCATGCGATGGGATAGCTTGCGGGCGGCTTCAACCAATGAGGGAGCCGGGGGGGAACAGAAACCCTGCGATAATGAGAGAGACCAAGAACGTGAGTATGCCAGTCGCGGCGCTCTCCGCCATTTTGCGCACCGCGCCCTTCAAAGGCTCAAGATGAGGAAGCGCCTAGGTAAGCGCCCTCTTTAGATTTGTCGACGCCAAGTCCCAAAAGTAATGAAGACGCTCGCCTATCAGTGGCCAGGTTCTGATCTCATCTGGGGGCGCAGGTATGGTTATCGCCCCAGCGGTCGAGGCGCTGGGAAAGCGTACCAAGACCCTCGATCATACTCGATCCAAGCCAGATCACCGGCCCGGTGAAGACCAAAAGACCGAGCACTGTGACCATGGCCGCCGCTATACTCCGGCGGCCGCCAAGCAGCTGGGCGGCCCAGTTGAAAACCGGATAAAGGGTAACGGTAAGAATGAGGCTCCACAGTACAATGAACAAAAACGGACGTATCAGAACGATAGACCAGAATACCAAGAACCAAAGCAAACTAAGCTTCGCTATTAACTCAAACAAGTCGTCCGTCAATGGGCGAATAGGATGCTGCTCACCTTCAGTACGGCTCGGCCTATTTTTTAACTCATCCATAGCTGGTCTTGTGCGAGAAGCGGAGTTCTGGCCGGATAGATGGCCTCAAAGAGCTGCGCCGCCAGTGAAGGCTAGTCGATGATGTGGTAGCCGCCATCAATATGGAGCCCCGGGGATACAAGATCCGGTTCCAGATCGTCGACTTTCCAGGAGGGATGCCGGGTGACATCGGCATCACATTGAGCTGGCACTGACGCTCAAATTTAATTCTCGCACGAATTTTAATTGAAATGATCCTAGACCGGAAAGAAAAATAAAATACAGAATTGCGCAATGACTTGCCAACTCCAGCATCGCGGCAGAACTTTTGGCGATAAAATACAATTATCTTCGTAAGTTATTTTATCAAAAGAGCTTTTTTAAGTCTAACTAAACCGGCAACAGGTGATAAAGATAACCTGAATATGCTTTGCAGGATGTTCCAACGCCGGTCCTCTACTAAGCGCAAGCGGCAAGCGATCGGCTCTATACAGTAGGAAAGCCGGGATGCGTAAGCCAATTTGGTTTTCGGTGCTTTTTGCAATGCTGAGCGCTCCTTCCTCTGCTCAACAAGCCGTGCCGCAGGCCGCACCAGTGACAACCGTTATTGCCCAGGCGAGACCCGTTTCCAAAACCAAGGACTTCGTTGGCCGTATCGACGCAGTAGAACGCGTCGACGTGAGGGCCAGGGTCACTGGCTATCTTGAAGCGATCTTGTTCAAGGAAGGAGAATTCGTCAAAGAGGGGCAGCCTCTCTATCGCATCGAACAGGGGCTTTTCAAAGCAGCCGTAGAACAAGCCCAAGGCGCGCTGGAAGGCAGTAAGGCATCGAAGAAGTACACGAAAGTCGAGTTGGACAGGGCGAACCAGCTCATGGCTTCAAGCTACGGGACGCCTCAAAAGCGCGATCAAGCGCTGGCAGCCGACGAAAACGCCGCGGCCAACATTCTGACCAGCGAAGCGAATTTGGAAACGGCGAAAATCAATCTCGGCTATACCGACATTAGATCCCCGATCGCGGGAAAAATCGGCCGCACCAAGATCACAAAGGGCAATGTTGTCTCCCCAGACAGCGGCGTTCTAACAACGGTCGTGAGCCAGGACCCAATGTATGTGGTTTTCCCGGTCAGCCAGCGTGAGTTCTTGGAAGTCAGCCGGGAGAGAAAGGCCGTTAACCGGAGCCGCATAGAGGTGACCGTACGCTTCTCCGATGGAAGCATGTACAACCATAAGGGACGCATCAATTTCGTCGATGTCAGCGTCGACAAAGCAACCGACACCGTAACTGTCCGCGCCACGCTCCCCAATCCCGACGGCCTCCTGATTGACGGCCAGCTCGTCCGCGTCAACATCGATACCGGAGCGCCGCAGGAGAAGATCGTCATCCCGCAATCGGCACTGATCGCGGACCAGCAGGGCCCCTATGTTTTCGCCGTTGAGAATGGAAAGGCCGTAGTCCGGCGCGTGACCCTTGGCGAGGAGGTTGGCACCAAGGCTTCCATTAATTCGGGTTTGAAAGCTGGTGAGCAGGTCATCGTTGAAGGAATACAGGGTGTGAGGCCAGGCGGGCCGGTTCTTGCTTCGCCCATGCCGCCGGAAGGGAGCTAGACCGTGCTTTCCTCCCTCTTCGTCGACCGGCCAAGGCTTGCAATTGTTATCGCCATCGTCACCACCATTGCGGGTGCGCTGTCCCTCCTCGTCATTCCCGTTGCCCAATATCCGGATGTCGTTCCGCCGCAAGTTTCGGTCACGACGAATTATCCCGGTGCGTCCGCGGACGTTGTGGATGCCACGATTGCCCAGCCGATTGAGGCGCAGGCCGTTGGCGTCGACAAAATGATCTACATGAAGAGCGTCAGCGGCAACGATGGAAGCTACACGCTGACCGCGTCATTCGAGCTGGGGACGGACCCCGATATCAATACCGTCAACGTGAACAACCGGGTCCAGGTCGCGCTTTCGAAGCTGCCACAAGATGTGCAGAAGCAGGGTGTAACGGTTAAGAAGAAATCGTCCGCTCTGCTCGGCGTCATAGCGCTGTCCTCGCCAAAGGGGACTCACGATCCGCTCTTCATTTCCAACTATGTCACCATAAACATTCTTGACCAGATCAAAGCCACGCCAGGCGTCGGCGATGCAAGTCTTTGGGGGCCGCAAGACTATGCGATGCGGGCTTGGGTGCACACGGATCAGCTCACTGGATTGGGGCTTACCACCGGCGATATCATCAACGCCATCCAGGCCCAGAACGTGCAGGCCGCCGTGGGGCGCGTCGGTGCCCGGCCTATCTCCAGCGATCAAAGGCTGCAGCTTAACATTCAGACGAAGGGACGTCTCAGCTCCGTCGCCGATTTCGAAAACATCGTAATCCGAACCAATCCCGACGGTTCCGTGCTCCGGCTGAAAGACGTGGCGCGCGTGGAACTCGGCGCGGCAAACCTTGACCGCGAAACGCGCCTCAACGGCAAGCCTGCGGCGGCTCTTGCCATCTATCAAACGCCGGGTGCCAACGCGATCTCCACGATGAAGGCCATTCGCAATCAAATGACGGAGCTCGCAAAAAGCTTTCCCGATGATCTCGAATGGAAGGTCACTTACGATCCCACTACCTTCGTGACGGCTACGGTCCACGAAGTACGAAAGACACTCGTCGAAGCCTTCATTCTCGTCGTTCTTGTGGTGTTTCTGTTTCTCGGCAGCTTCCGCGCGACTTTGATCCCGTCTATCGCAGTTCCCGTGAGCTTGATCGGGGCTTTCATCGTCCTGTACGCAATCGGCTATTCGGCGAACTCGGTTTCCTTGCTTGCGGTGGTTCTCGCTATCGGAATCGTAGTCGATGACGCGATCGTCGTGGTCGAGAATGTCGAGCGTGTCATGGAGGAGCAGCCTGAGCTTTCTCCCGCGCAAGCCACAAAGCAGGCGATGCGGGAGATCACCGCGCCCGTCATCGCGATCACTTTGGTGCTCTTATCGGTCTTTGTGCCGGTCGCTTTCATACCCGGCATCTCAGGCGAGCTTTTCCGCCAGTTCGCCGTCACGGTTGCGGTTGCGATGTTCTTGTCCGCGATCAATGCCCTTACTCTTTCCCCAGCGCTCTGCGCCATTCTATTGAAGCCGCATCATGGACCAAGGCGGGGCATTACCGGATGGGTCATGGGTTTCATCGATCGCATCCGCGATGCTTATGGCGCTGCCGTGGCCCGGCTCGTTCGCATTTCCATAATCGGTATCGTGTTCGCCGCCGCCGCTATGTTTGGCATTGCGGGTCTTTCCAGGATCACGCCAACCGGATTCTTGCCCGAGGACGATCAGGGAGCCTTTTTCATCGTGACGCAGCTCCCTGGCGGCGCTTCAATCGCCCGGACCTCGGATGTCGTGCGCCACGCGGAACGGATCGTCGCTCAGGAAAAATCGGTCTCGGACTACACTTCTATTATCGGCCTCAACTTCATCGACAGCTATTCGCAGCCAAACTCGGCATTCTTTGTGGTAACGCTGAAACCCTTCGAGGAGCGTGAGGGCAAGGATGAGAGCGCGAATGCCATCATCGCGCGGCTGAATACAAAGCTTCGGGAGATTCAGGGCGGCAGCGTCGTACCCCTGCCTCCTCCGCCGATTATCGGTCTCGGCACCGGCGGCGGTTTTACATATGTGCTCAAAGACCTGAAGGCCGGCGATCCCAAGACGCTCGCTCAAGTGGTGCGCGGATTGCTCGTCGCCGCGAACCAAGATCCGAAGCTCAATCGCGTTTTCAGTACATTCTCAGCGACGGACCCCTCGGTCTATCTCGATATCGACCGCGATAAGGCGCAGGTTCTCGGTGTGCCGTTGAATTCGATCTTTCAGGCGCTTCAAGCATCGCTTGGCGGCTTCTACGTCAACGACATGAACCTGTTTGGCCGGACATGGCAGGTTCAGGTGCAAGCAGAAGCATCCGACCGGTCGAGCATCGACGACATCTATCGCATCAACGTTCGTAACAATGAAGGCCAAATGATCCCGCTTCGAAGCCTCGTTGAGCCGCGCGTCATCGTTGGGCCGCCTTCGCTGATCCGTTACAACAACCGGCGGGCCGTCACGGTTCAAGGGACGCCCGCGCAGGGGGTGTCGTCTGGGCAAGCCTTGGCTGCGATGTAGGAGGTGGCCGCGCGCACCCTGCCGGCCGGTTTCGCCGGAGAGTGGACGGATACGGCTTTCCAAGAGAAACGCGCCGAAGGAAAAACGGGAATTATTCTTGGGTTTGCCTTGCTTTTTGCCTACTTGTTCCTGGTCGCGCTATACGAAAGCTGGATCATTCCCGTGCCGGTTCTGCTGTCGGTCGCCGTAGGCGTGCTGGGCGCCTACCTCGCGATCCTGGCAGGCGGGCTGACGCTCGATCTCTACGCGCAGATCGGCATGGTCGTTCTCATCGGCCTCGCGGCTAAGAATGCAATTCTGATTGTCGAATTTGCGAAAGAGAAGCGCGAGCATGGGGTGCCGCTCCTGGAGAGCGCGACTGAAGGCGCGCGCCTAAGGTTCCGCCCAGTCATGATGACTTCGCTTGCCTTCATATTGGGGCTTTATCCGCTTGTCGTCGCGGCCGGCGCTTCCGAACTCGCACGGCGCGGCGTCGGGACTCCGGTCTTTGGCGGAATGCTGTTTGCGGCCTTTCTCGGCATTTTCGTGATCCCGCCGCTTTATGTGACCTTCCAATGGATCGCGGAGCGGTTGAGGTCGCGTGCCCCGGAGACGCGGGAAGCTGGTGAAGAGCTTAAGGGTGCGCAGCCCCCCGGGCGATTTTCGCCAGGCGCGGCAGAGTAAAACCGGTTCCGTTTGAATGCTACCTCGACCGTCATCGCGAGGCGGCTTTTTTGCCGCCGTGGCGATCCAGGCCCGTGCATTTGCATTTGTTGCTTCTGGATTGCTTCGGGGCGTGCAGAAAGCCGGTCTCCGGCATGGGCAGCTTAGGAAGCAGCCTCATCCGGCGCGGGATCGCTGCCCGCAGCAGCTCCGTTTGGCGTAGGCGCGCCTTGCCCTGAGTGCCTGCCGTTAAATCCCTTCCCTGGACCATCGCCCATCGGCCGGCGGCGGCGGCGTCTTGGTGCCCCACCGTCTGGCTGATTGCCGAAATGCTCCCCCGCATTAGGTGCCGCACCGTTCCCCGCAGGTGTAACCGGCTGCAATTGAGGCTGCGCATGCGGAAACGCATTTTGCGGGATAACGGGCTGCGGCTGATTTTGATTATAGGGCTGACGCTCCGGGAAGGTGCGCTGCTGCGGTACGAAATCTTCCGCATCGCCTTCTTCGTCCGCGTCGCCATCGAAGTCGCGTTGGAACGGCTCCTGCTGGTTGAACCGGTGACTCCCGTTCATGCCGGGCTGGTCTATTCCGGGATTCTGCGCCTGCGCGGCCATGATAATACGGTTATAGTGTTCCGCATGCTGCAGATAGTTCTCGGCGGCCACCGAATCGCCGGACGACATCGCATCCCGGGCGAGAGAAGCGTACTTCTCCGCGATATGCATCGCGGTTCCGCGAATCTTCACATCCGGACCGCTCGATTCGTAGTTCCGGCTGATGGAATTCTGGGGTTTACGGCCGCCGCGATTACGGCCTCTGCGGCTTTGCTGTCCTTGCCTCATGGGTCCTATCTTGTGTAAGTCACAAATGCTTGAAATTTGCACGAACGTGACGGGTTTGGGTCTCGGTCAAGTTTGCCAATCTCAAAAACTCTGCTTAAACCTGCTAACCCGCAAACTCAGAAGAGCTGAGCTTGGAAGCAGATTATCTTGGCTATACCTGCCTGCGAATGCTGCCACGAAACGCCACCGGCGCTTGCCTTCACGGTACCGGCTGGCTGAGATCTTTTTTGGTAGCCCTACGCTTAATGCCCTCGCACTTTTTCTTACCCGTTCGCCGGGGGGGCATAATGAGGTCGCCTCTCAGAACTACCGTATCCCGAACGGGCCGGATTTCCAATCCTTTTTTTGGAATCGGTTTTGTAGTGTCACGACTGTCGCACTCCTGCAACGGCTCGCTCCAATCCGCTTAAGTCGGTTAATATTCTCGCCTCAACGAGGCTCCCGCCGGGAGCGGACTGTGCCATAATATCCCGCACGGCCTTGGCCTGCCGGTATCCGGTTTCAAAAACCAGTAAGCCCCTATCGCGAAGCGATTTAAATGCCTGAGGCAGAATGAGCCGGTAAGCCTCAAGCCCGCTTTCCCCGCCATCCAGCGCCAGCTGCGGGTCGAAGGCTTTGACTTCTACATCCAGCCCCGCCATCTCGGACGAAGCGATGTAGGGCGGATTACACACGATGATGTCGAAAGACCCGTCGCATACTGCGCTCGCCCAATCGGCACATAAGAACGCTGAGCGATCAAGCAAGCCCAATTGCGATAAATTTTTGCGTGCCACCTCAAGTGCGGGCAGTGAAAGGTCGAGACCGGTACCCCAAGCCAAAGGCAGTTCCGAAAGCACGGCAGCGAGGAGGCAGCCGGAACCAGTGCCGGCATCCAGGATACGGAGCGGCGTGCCGGACAGCCCCTCCGCCTTTGCATAATCGAGAACAGTTTCGGCCAAGAGCTCCGTCTCCGGGCGCGGGTCGAGCGTATCGGGAGAGATTTGAAAGGAAAGCCCCCAAAATTCGCGCCGGCCGATTATGCGCGAGACCGGCTCTCCGGCGATCCTGCGCGCCGCGAAGCCGGCCATTCGCTGGGCCGTTGCGGCGGAGAGGGTCATGTCATGCTTTACGATTGCCTCCCCGGGCGAAAGCCCGCAAGCCTCAGCCGCAAGAATGCGAGCATCGAGCTGCGGCGTCTCAAGTCCCGCCTCCCGGAAGCGCCGCGTCAGCGCACGGACGGCACTATCCAGCGCCGGCGCCTTTTCCCCCATCGTGCCGGGAGAGTCCACATCAAGCATGGACCTCCTCCGCTGCGAGCTGGCTCGCTTGGTGCTCCGTAATCAGCGCATCGACAATCGTATCGAGACCCTGCCCTTCCATGATCTGCGGCAGATTGTAGAGGGTAACGTTCACGCGGTGGTCCGTGACCCTGCCCTGCGGAAAATTGTAGGTCCGGATGCGCTGCGAGCGGTCGCCCGATCCGATCTGATCCTTACGCTCCGCCGCCCGCGCCTCGGCCGCTTTCGTCCGCTCCATGTCGAAAAGCCTGGCGCGCAGAACTTGCATGGCGCGTGCGCGGTTCTGGTGCTGCGATTTCTCGCTGGAGGTGACGATAATGCCAGTTGGGATATGCGTCACCCGTACCGCTGAGTCGGTGGTGTTCACATGCTGGCCGCCCGCGCCGCTGGCCCGCATCGTGTCGATACGGATATCTTCGGGCCGGATTTCAATGTCGATATCCTCGGCCTCCGGCAGCACAGCTACCGTTGCCGCGGACGTATGAATGCGCCCCTGGCTCTCGGTCGCTGGCACGCGCTGCACACGATGAACACCCGATTCGAATTTCATCCGCGCGAACACGCCCTTGCCGGTGATGCTCGCGACGATTTCCTTATAGCCGCCCGCATCGGCATCGCTCGCCGACAGCACTTGCACTTTCCAGCCTTTCAGGTCGGCATAGCGCTGGTACATGCGGAAAAGGTCTGCAGCGAACAGAGCCGCTTCCTCGCCGCCCGTGCCCGCGCGCACTTCAAGGATGGCGCTCTTCTCGTCCGCGGCATCCTTTGGCAGAAGCTGGATCTGCAGCGCGTGCTCAAGCTGCTCGACGCGCGGCTCCATCGTCTCCAGCTCTTCGCGCGCGAGCCCGGCCATGTCCGGTTCCGAGGCGGGGTCTTCGGCGATCTGACGGAGATTGTCGCGTTCCTGCTCGGCAGATTGAAGCGCTTTTATGGACGCCACTAGGGGATCGAGTTCCGCAAACTCCTTGGAAAGTTTGATGAATGTCTCCTGGTCTGCCCCGGAGGCGAGCTGGGTTTGCAGAGTTTCCCACCGGCCTACAAGACGGCTCAGCTTCTCTTTCGGAATGGATGCCATCGATGCCTTCTCCGCTTTGGCCTGAATCGCCTGCGGTCAAATCAGTTCTTTCGCTGCCACCGCGCGGGGAGCCGGAGTGAGTTCCGGCAGGCGCACGGCGATCCCTAACAGGCTGCTGGAAAAGCATGCGGCCCATGGTTCGACAGGCTCACCATGAGGCTCGACTCGTTGATAGAACCCGGCCTCATCCTGAGCTTGTCGAAGGATGGAGCCAAAATTTCCAGCTTTTCAGCAGCCTGCTAAATATCAATGTTTTCTTTCTGAGCAAATTCGTTGAGTTCGCGCCGGATGTTAAGGCAGTTCTTATCGAGAAGCTCAAGTACGATCTGGCGCAGTTTTTTCGAATTGGCCGACAGAACCATGGCCTTGACCGGACCAATCGATGCCGGTGCCATAGATATCGAGCGGTATCCGAGCGCAATCAAGGCCATGGCCTCGACTGGGCGGCCCGCCATCTCGCCGCATAGGCCGAACTCCACGCCGTGCCCGTTCGCCTTATCGGCGATCTCCTTGAGAACGCGCAGCGCGGCGGGGCTCAGGGAATCGAAGCGGCGGGCCACGCGGTCGTTTTCCCGGTCGGCGGCAAAGAGGAACTGGAGCAGATCGTTGCTTCCAACCGAAATGAAGTCAACCAGCGGCAGAAGCGCATCGAGCTGATACACAATCGCCGGGACTTCGATCATCACGCCGAGTCGGATCGATTCGGGCAGGCGATGGCCGTGGCGCTTCGCATGATCGATCTCTTTGGCAATCAGCTCCTTGGCCTCTAGAAACTCGCATATATCGGCGATAAAGGGCAGCATAAGCGAAAGCTCACGCCCAGCCGCAGCGCGGAGAAGCGCCCGGGTCTGCGTCCGGAACAGGCCCGGCCGGTCGAGGGACATGCGAATCGCGCGCCATCCGAGCGCCGGGTTCTCTTCCTTGATTTTCTTGAGGTATGGCAGAACCTTGTCGCCGCCGACATCCAGCGAGCGGAAAACAACCCGGCGGCCCCCAGCCTCGTCGAGGACGCGCGAATAGGCCGCCTGCTGTTCCTCCATCTTGGGGAATTTGGACGCCACCATGAATTGCAGTTCGGTCCGGTAGAGGCCAATGCCGTCGGCACCGCTCTGGTAAAGGTGGGGCAAGTCCACAAGCAGGCCCGCATTCATATTGAGAGAAATACGCTCGCCATCTTTTGTGAACGGCGGCACATTCTTGAGCTTCGTGAACCGCGCCTGCCGCCGCGCGCGGAAACGGGCCTTGTCGGCATAAGCCCGGATCAGCTCCAGCGATGGACGGATGTGAAGCTGCCCTGTGCTGGCGTCCAGAATAGCGGGATCGCCATGATCCCCGGCGGATAAGGCATCGGGGACTTGAGCGAGTACCGGCAGATTGAAGGACCGCGCGACAATCGCAACATGCGCGGTCGCGCCGCCCTCTTCGATGACAAGGCCGCGCAGCATTTTGGGATCGTAGCCGAGAAGCTCCGCCGCGCCCATGTTACGGGCGACCAGAATCGCATCGTTCGGAAGCTTGCTTAACGCTGCGGCGTGATCGTGACCGTGCAGGATCCGCAAGAGCCGGTTGCCGAGATCGTCGAGGTCATGGGACCGCTCGCGCCAAAAGCTTTCGCCGGTCTTCATCAATTGCGTGCGCATATTCTGCTGAACGCGCTCGACCGCGGCTTCCGCGGTGAGCCCCGCGGTGACCGCCTCGCGCATGCGGCGCGCCCAGCCGCGGTCATGGGCGAGCATCTGCACGGCTTCGATGATTTCCTTGTGCTCGTCGTTCGAAGCCTCGTCATTGGTCAGAAGGCGATTGATGTCCTCTCTGAGCCGCTGAAGCGCTTCCTCCAGGCGTTTCAGCTCCCCTGGAACGTTATCGGCAAAGAACTTGAGGACCTCCGGGCGCGGCTCGTGAAGGGCGACATGGCCAAGGGCGAGACCGTCCATGAGAGGCGTGCCCTTGAGAGTGACGGAGGCTTCCCGTCTGTTCGGGGCTGGCGCAACCGCTCCAGCGAATGTGCCGGAGGCGATCATCTCCGCGAGCACCATCGCAGTCGTTTCGAGTGCCTCGACCTCCTCCTGGGTATAGCGGCGTTCGATCTTGTTCTGAACCGTGAGTACACCGATGGTCCTGCGCTCGCGCACCATCGGCACACCAAGAAAGGAGTGGTAAATCTCCTCACCCGTCTCGGGCTTATAAGAGAATGAAGGGTGCTTTTGCGCGTCGGACAAATTGACCGGAATGCCCCAATCGGCGATGAGACCGACAAGCCCCTCGCCCTTTTTCATGCGCAGGAAATGCACCGCCTCCCTCCGCAATCCTTCGGTGGCGAAAAGCTCGAGGGAATCGTCCGGAAGCCGGACATAGATCGAGCTCACCTCCGCGATCATGTTCGAGGCGATAACTTTAACAATACTGTCCAGCTTGGCTTGGGGCTCCGACGCACTCGCCATGATTGCCCGTAGCTGCCGGATCAACACCCAAGGTGCGCGTTCTGTCCAGGGCATCTGCCTGGTTCCAATATCCTTGCGGTTTTGGGGTTAACGGCGCCTCCTTTAGGAAGGCGCTTATGTTCTGCCAATTTTATGATCGATCCAAGCCGAAAAGGCTATGGAGCGTTTTGACGGCTGCTTCTGTGTGAGCGGCGCCGACGAGTACGCTAATCTTGATCTCTGACGTCGATATGGCCTGAATGTTGATTGCCTTATCGGCCAGCGCCTGAAACATCTGAGCGGCCACACCCGCATGGCTTCGCATGCCAACTCCGATCACTGAGACTTTCACCACGTCCGTGTCGCCGCGCAAATCGCTGAACCTGATCGTATCCTGCCGGCTCCGGAGCACCTGAAGGGCGCGCGGCAACTCCGCCGCGGCGACGGTGAAGGTCAGATCGGTGGTCCGGCCATCCTCCGAAATATTCTGCACGATCATATCCACATTGATGTTGGCCTCGGCGAGCGGCATGAAAATGCTCGCGGCCACGCCCGGCTTGTCATCGATCTTAAGGACCGTGATCTTTGCTTCATCTTTGGCGTAAGCAATGCCGCTGACGATGTGATGTTCCAACATTTCCGTTTCGTCGCAAACAAGCGTTCCGCGTTTCTCGGCTAACCCGGCTCGCGCGGGCTCGCAGGACTCCGGTGGATCGAAGCTAGATCGTACTTGTACACGCACGCCGCGAGCCATTGCAAGTTCCACAGAGCGAGTCTGGAGCACTTTCGCGCCTTGTGACGCCATCTCCAGCATTTCCTCATAGGAAACACGCGAGAGCCGGTGAGCGGTAGGTACAATGCGCGGGTCTGCCGTATACACGCCGTCCACATCTGTATAAATGTCACAGCGATCTGCATTCAAGGCCGAAGCGAGCGCGACGGCGCTGGTATCCGATCCTCCGCGCCCAAGCGTTGTGATGCGATTGTTCGGACTGATCCCCTGGAAGCCAGCCACAACGGCGGCCTCCCCCTGCTCCAAGCGCCGCAGAAGCTCAGCGGATTCGATGCGGTCGATGCGGGCCACGCTGTGGGAATCGTCTGTCAGCAACGGGATCTGCCAGCCTTGCCAAGACCGGGCGGGAATGCCAATGGATTGCAAGATGATCGCCATCAGGCCGGCAGTGATCTGCTCGCCCGACGAGACCACGGCATCGTATTCCCGCGCATCATGGAGCGGATGGGCTTCGCGGGTCCAGCCGACGAGCTGATTGGTGTGCCCCGCCATCGCGGACACAACAATGGCGACGCGATTGCCTGCGTCTACCTCGCGCTTCACATGAAGGGCGGAATTTCTGATACGTTCAATATCGGCGACGGACGTTCCGCCGAACTTCATGACGAGGAGCATTGTGTGGGCTATGCTGGCAAGAGTGAGGTTAAATGCCGCCGCGGCTGATAGTTCAAGCAGCACCTGGAAATCAGGAAGGCCATTGATGGAGATTGAGGCAGAAACACGGCGAAGTCCATCCTTGGACACGGAAGAAGTGAAACGCTTCGAACGGCTCGCCAAGGAGTGGTGGGACGAGCGCGGAAAGTTTCGCGCGCTGCACGCGTTCAACCCCGCGAGGCTGAGGTTCATTATCGAAGAAATTCAAGGGCGCACCGGCAAAAGCCCGGCCGCCCGGCCCCTCGGCGGGCTTTCCGTGATCGATATCGGCTGCGGCGGCGGAATTTTGTCGGAGCCCTTGGCGCGTCTCGGTGCGAATGTCACCGGAATCGATCCCGCCGGGGAATCCATTGGCGTCGCCTCGGCTCACGCAGAGAAGCTCGGCCTCGCCATCGCCTACCGTACCGCGACCGCGGAAGACATAGCGCGCGAAGGTAGCGCATTCGATGCGGTTATCGCTTCGGAGGTCGTGGAGCATGTCGCCGATACCGGTTCTTTCCTCAAGACCTGCCGGGCGCTGTGCAAGCCGGGCGGCCTTTTCATTCTCTCCACGCTCAACCGCACCGCGAAGTCCTACGGATTGGCGATCCTTGCAGCGGAGTATGTGCTGGGACTGGTCCCCCGCGGCACTCATGCCTGGAAAAAGTTTATAACACCTGAAGAGCTGGACAGGGCGCTCGAAACCGCTGGCTTCAAACGCTTGCGGCAGAGCGGGATCGTATTCAATCCCCTTACGGGGGCGTGGAGCCTGTCCGGATCTGACTTATCCATGAATTATATCGTCTCGGCGGAGGCCGTGTGACGCCCGGCCCGGAACGCGCGGCCCCTTTCCGCATACGCGCTGCATCGGCATCTGACGAGCCCGGCTGGCGAGCGCTTTGGGATGCCTATTGCGCGTTTTACGCGGTTTCGATCCCGGCGGATGTCACCGATGCCTTGTGGCGCCGGATTTTGGATCCTGGGGTGCCCGTTCACGCCCTCGTCGCCGAAGCCACCGCCGGGCAAGCGCAAACGGAACTGACCGGCTTCGCCAACTATGTCCTGCATCCCTTTACTTGGGGGACCGAACTCATCTGCTATTTGGAAGACCTGTTTGTGGCCGGGCATGCGCGGGGCGCCGGGGCTGGCAGAGCGCTGATCGGGGCGCTGGTTGGATTGGCGAAGGAAAACGGCTGGCCCCGGGTGTATTGGCACACGCATGAGCTGAACGAAGCGGCGCGATCGCTTTACGGGAAGATTACCCCGCGCGATCCTTTCGTGCGCTATGTTGTGAAGCTGAGGTGAAATCAGCAGCACAGCCCCTGGCTTGGGCACAAGCCAGGGGGGTATCTTATCTGCTAATAAGCTTAAGCTGCGAGGGCAGCCTCGACAGCATGAGGTTGTTTTTCAATTACAAGCAGCAGAACACGGCTTGCCCCGGTAGGAGCTCTGTGCCCCTGTTCCCAATTGCACCGCAACAACAGTGACTTTTCCG
>CAZCIF010000034.1:0-21019 GCA_964498645.1 uncultured Rhodomicrobium sp.
GATAAGACCGCCCATGACGATCTGGAAGACCGCCTGAAGAAAGGGTGTGTCCATGTAACGGGAGCGGATGAAGGCGATAATCCAAAGCTCGATCAGAACGATCACGCTCGCAATTGCCGTGGCGATCCAGAATGCGTTCGCCCAGGAATCGGGCACGAGATAGGGCAATGTATGCCCGAGACCGCCGACTGTTGTCATCAGACCGCAAATGCCGCCGCGCAGGAGCGGCGAGCCGCGCCCCGTGAGCGAGCCATCGTCGGAAAGCGCTTCCGCAAAGCCCATGCTTATGCCCGCCCCAATCGAAGCTGCCAGGCCAACGAGAAAGGTCTGCCAGTTGTTGTGCGTCGCAAACGCGGCGGCAAACAAAGGCGCGAGCGTTGAGACCGAGCCGTCCATCAAGCCCGCAAGCCCAGGCTGCACATATTGCAGCACAAACATGCGCCGGGCGGTTTCGTCCTCTTCGCTTTTTATGTCTGGGGTTAGGATCTTATCCGAAAGCTTCGCGGCAAGACTCTCATGCCTTTTCTCGGCTGTGGCCAAGTCCCCCAAGAGCTTCCGGATGCCAACATCGGTGGCTTGCTGTGCGGCCCGCGAGTAAAAGCGGTGCGCCTCGTACTCCATGGTTTCCGCCTGTTTGCGGATGGTGTCGATGGACAGGTTACGCGTGAGCCATATGGGGCGGCGCCGCAAAAATCCTTTAACGTCCTCGCGGCGAATGGGCGGCAGATCCCTCCCGAAGCGCTGCTGGTAGAGATCGAGAAGGCGCTGGCGGTGCCCGTCTTCCTCGCCGGCCATCTCCCGGAACACTTGCGCCGAGGCGGGATAGCGCTCTTTCAGATCGTCGGCAAAGGTCAGATAGATACGCGCGTCCTCCTCTTCGGCGGAGATCGCAACGGCGAGGATTTCACGTTCGGTCAGTTCGGAAAACTTCTTAGACGCGTATAACCATCCAGCGAGCACGATCACGTCTCCTTAGAATAATTCTAAAGAGCATCTATTCCGGGGGCGCAAGGATGTCAATCCCTAGCCTGGATCGCGATCTGCCATCTCAATATGGCGTTCCATCCTTGCGCGTAAACTTCCAGGCACCATCGGGGCCCAGCGCCGCTTGAATGTCATCATCCGGATAGAAGGCCTCGTCGCCGCCGGTGCGATCGCCAATTTCAAGATAGACGGCGCCTTTGCCGGTTCGATTGACGAGATGATGAGCAACGCCGCCTGCTGGAAATCCGGCGCACATGCCAGGGCGAAGATTTATTTCTTCCACATCGGTGATAAGAGTTGGTTCGCCCTCCAATATGAAAATGAACTCGTCTTGCTTGCTATGCCGGTGGAGTAGCGCCGATTCGCCACCGGGGGCGAGCCTGGTTAGATTTACGCCAAAATTCTTGAGACCGAAGAGATCGCCGAGCGGCGGTTTTTCCCGAGTCTTCATGCGGTTGAAAAAGGGCTCTGGATAGGTCGAGGACTTGGCACGCGGCGGGGCGGATTCCGCCGTGATGGCGATTGGCGCCCGGGCTTCATCGTCTTTCATTTCATAATCCTTCATCAAAACTAGAGCGAGTCTGGCCAATGTAGGTTATGCCGTCATCGCGAGGCGGCTTTAGCCGCCGTGGCGATCCAGAGCAACAGCAAACTTAGCACTGGATTGCTTCGCATCGCTCGCAATGACGGCAGCGATAGGCCCCTTCTCAGCCGCGCTCGCGCATCAGCCGGCCCTTCTGCCGCTCCCAGTCGCGGCTCTTCTCGGTTTCGCGCTTATCGTGCAGCTTCTTGCCGCGCGCCAGCGCGAGTTCGAGCTTGGCCCGGCCCCGCTCGTTGAAATAGATGCGCAAAGGGATGAGCGTCATGCCCTCTTTCTGCACCGCGCCAATCAGCCGGCTGGCCTCACGCTTATGCAGGAGAAGCTTGCGCGGGCGGCGTGTCTCGTGGTTGAGCCGGTTGGCCTGCAGGTATTCCGGAATGTAAGCGTTGATGAGATAGATTTCGCCATTCTGCTCGCTGGCATAGGATTCGGCGATATTGGCCTTTCCCTGCCGCAAGGATTTGACCTCGGACCCGCCCAACGCGATTCCGGCCTCGAACGTGTCGTCGATGAAGTAGGAAAAGCGCGCCTTTCTGTTCTCCGCGACGACCTTACGAACCGATGTGGAAGCGGGGGCGGCCATTCGGATTAAGCGGCCTCGCGCTGAAGGACGCCTATCTTCTCAAGGGCAGCATCGACAAGAGCCTTGGTCTGCTCTGAAACCGGCGCCAGCGGAAGTCTTGTATCGGCCTTGCAGAGTCCAAGCCGGGAAGCCGCATATTTGACGGGGCCAGGGTTCGTTTCAGCGAAGAGCGCATCGTGAAGAGGCATGAGCTTGTCGTGCAATTCCAGCGCACGGCCGAAATCGCCCGCGAGGCAAGCGTTCTGGAATTGCGCACACAATCTTGGGGCGACGTTCGAGGTTACGGAAATGCAGCCGTGACCGCCATGGGCCATGAAGGCAAGTGCCGTCCCATCTTCGCCCGAGAGCTGATTGAACGTCTCGCCCATGCTCAAGCGCTGCTGGCTTGCCCGTACCGGCGAAGCCGTCGCATCCTTGACGCCTGTGATATTCGGAAGCTGGAAAAGCCGGGCCATGGTCGCAACCGGCATATCGATGACGCTGCGGGCGGGAATGTTGTATATGATGATCGGAATGTTAATCGCGTCGTTGATCGCCTTGAAGTGGCGATAAAGCCCTTCCTGTGTCGGTTTATTGTAATAGGGCGTTACCACGAGTACCGCGGTTGCACCTGCTTTCTCGGCATGCCGCGCTAGATCTACGGCTTCTTTTGTGCTATTCGATCCAGCTCCGGCGATTACGGGAACGCGGCCTTTCGCGGCGGCGATGCACGCCTCTACAACGCGCTGATGCTCGTCGTGGCTCAGCGTCGGCGATTCGCCCGTCGTGCCCACCGGAACAAGCCCGTGCGTTCCCGATTGAATCTGGAACTCCACGAGGCGGCAAAAGGCATCATAGTCCACGCTTTCGCCCTCGAAAGGCGTTATAAGCGCTGTAAACGAGCCCTTGAACATTCCGTTCTATCCTCACCTTCGGATCGATCTCTTATAGGCAGGTCATGTAAACTTAGCCAGTCCCGCTTGGCCAGTCTAGCAGCAGGAGCAGCCGCCAAGCTTGTCATTCAAATGCCGGATTATGACGGCTAAACAATCCTATGGAGCGGCTGCATGCAACACAGCTTTGGACGGATCTGGATTAGCCGCAGGCCGAAGCATAGGCTCGATGCAGGGTCCTGCCAAACCGATTCTTACACTCGATAGGGAAATGTCAACGCCTCCCCTCAAATCAACAACGCCGCGAGATCCCTTTAGCCTTCTGAAGGCAATCCTGATCGGATTGAGCCTGGGATTTATCGCAGTAATGCTCGTCCCTTATCTGTTTCCGGTGAAAGTGGAAGAAGAAAATCCGCCGGCCCGGATGGCTTCCGGTTCGCCTCGGCCCGCCGCGGAGGCTCCTCCGGCAGGGATTCCCCCGGCTAACGAGGCAGGCGGCTCTCAGGACACGGGCAGCCAGCCAAGGTTTGGCGGCCAGTCACCCGCTCAGCCCGCGAAGCCGGAAGGCAGCAGGGAACAGACAGCGAGCGCACCGGCTCAAATCGCTACGGAACAGCCTGCAAACAAGGACAATCAGACTCCAGTGCCCGCCGCGCCTGCGCCCGTCAGGGAAAGTGCCGAAGCTGCACCCGTCCTGGTCCCCGCGGCGAACACTACATTCCCCAAGCTGTTTTCCAGCGAGGACATGACGGCTGCCTTGCAACCGCTGCTATCGTTCAAAATCAGCGATGAGGATGCGGCGGCGGTAAAGGAAGCGGTGGCTGCCGCCGCCAGAGATGACGGCGATGATGCAAAGGTTGCCATAAAAAAGATAAAAGATTCCGCGGCGAAAACATTCGCCGAATGGAAACGCCTGAACCGTTCCGATGCGGATTTTGACGAAGTGATGGCTTTCCGCCGCGCCCATCCCTTATTTCCGGAGCCGCCCCAAGATGCAAGCTTCGAGAAGAACCTGTTTCTATCCAAAGCGTCCAGCGCGGACATTTTGAAATTCTATACCAACCGCTCACCCCTGACGGGTGCCGGCAAGGCAAGCCTTGGCGGGGCGCTTCTGGATACAGACGAGCGCGAGCAGGGCCTCGCGCTGATAAAGCTCGCATGGAGCCGCTACATTTTCGATCCCGCCGTCGAGGCCAAGTTCGTTGCCCGCTTTGGCGCGCTATTGGACAAGGATGACCAGGCGCGCCGCAAGCTCCTGCTTTCCGTGCGCGCCGCGCAGGGGGACGATCCCGGCAAGAAGGAAGCGTCAGAGTCCCGTGAAAAGACTCTGAAGGCCAAAAACGGCAAGGGCCGCTCCGGCCGCCACGAGCCAGGGAGGGCAAGGCGCGGGAAAAAAGGGCACCGCGCAGACATCGGCGATGGCGTTCTTCAAAAAGAGGCTGCGGCCGTTGGTAAAGCGCGCGCTTTTCATATCGCATCGCTTGCCGAGCAGGTAAAATTCAAGAAGCCAAATCGGAACCAGAAGGCGAAAGAGAACAAGGCTCAGAAAACCTTAGAAGCAAAGGCCGCCGAAGATGCTTTCAATCTCGCTGACGAGCGGGCAGGGGCACCAGCCACGCTCCTTTCCAGGCTGAAAGCCCTTCGCAAGAAAGGAGCCGATGACGAGCTCTGGTCGCTGCTCCGGTCGATCGGGCCGGACACTGCCGATTTGGCCGATCCCGATCGCTGGTGGGAGTTCCGGCGGAGCGAGATCCGCCGGGCGCTGAATGAGGACCACCCGAAAACGGCATATGCCATTGCCAGGGTGCACGGCCCCCTCGCAGACAAAAATCTTTCCGACGCCGAGTTCCTCGCCGGCTGGATTGCGCTTCGCTACCTAAAGGACCCGCGCCGGGCAATTGCGCATTTCGAGGCGTCCCGTTCCAAGGATTTCATCCGCGCGGGAGTGCGGGCGGCCTACTGGACCGGGCGGGCAAAACTCGAGCTTGGAATGCCAAACGAGGCGCAAGCGCTCTTCTCGGAGGCGGCAAGCCGCTTCTACACTTTCTACGGTTCCCTTGCCCGGCAGGCATTGCGAAATAAGGCTTGCGAATTCCGCGCACCGATGCAGCCAACGAAGGAAGCGATTACTGCGTTTGTAAACGAGCATGCGTTCAAGGCGGTCATAATTGCGAAGCAGACGGGCCTGCAGCCGGTTCTGAACGGTTTTGTGCTGGATCTTGCCCGCCAAATTCGCGATCCCGTCCAGATGACGCTCGTTATGGAAGTTGCGGAGCGCACCGTTCCGGCCCACGTCGCAGTCCGCGCCGCGAAAATCGCGATGCTGCGGGGATTCGAGGTAGAAGCTTATGCGTTCCCCGCGCTTTTGCCGAAGTTCGGCGACGCCGGCGATGGTGGCAAGGTCGAGCCTGCCCTTCTGAACGCGTTGACGCGCCAGGAGAGCGAGTTCCACACGGGAACCATCAGCCCGGTGGGGGCGCGCGGCCTTATGCAACTCATGCCGCAGACGGCAAAACATATTGCGGCGGCGATCAAGATGAAATACGAGGCCGCGCGGCTGCTTTCGGACCCTTCTTACAATGTCACGCTCGGCTCGGCCTTCTTAGCCCGGCTCATATCGGGCTATGACGGCTCTTACGTCCTGTCGCTTGCGGCGTACAATGCCGGGCCGGGGCGCGTCACTCAATGGATCGGCAGCTTCGGCGACCCGCGCAACAAATCGGTTGATCCGATCGATTGGGTTGAGCGCATCCCTTTCACCGAAACGCGGCAATATGTACAACGCATTCTCGAAAGCACGCAGCTTTACCGGTGCCGCTTCGAAAACAGCAAGGCGAAATTTCGAATCGTAGAAGACCTTCACCGCGGGAGGCCCGGAAAGATTCCAGACTTAACCGGTGCCGCCAGAGGCGGCGTGGATCAAACGCCATGATTTTTTCTGAGAGCAGGGGAAACGGCGGAGCGGTCTCCGGCGGAGAGGACATCTTCTATCGAAGCCATGATGACCTCCTCCTCTATGTCCGCAAATATGGCAGCGATGATCTGCCCGGACGCCCGCTTCTGTGCCTTCCCGGATTGACGCGGAATGGCAGGGATTTTCATGACCTGGCCTTGGCGCTGTCGGCGCACCCTACCCATCCGCGGCCTGTCTATTGCCTCGATTACAGGGGCAGGGGCTGCTCGGATTGGGACAAGGATTGGCGGAACTACTCCGCGCACACCGAGCTTTTGGACGTTATCGCGTTTCTAACGCTTCGCGGCCTTGACGGCATCGCTGTGGTTGGCACCTCGCGCGGGGGCATTATTGCGATGCTGCTCGCGGTGATGCGGCCCTCTGCGCTTGGGTGTGTTGTGTTGAACGACATCGGTCCGGTGATCGAGACTGCGGGCCTCGCCCGTATCATGGGCTATGCGGGCAAAATTCCAGTTCCCCGCGATTGGGATGAGGCCAACCGCATCGTGCGCGAAATCAATAAACGTCAGTTCACGGCATTGGACGACGCGGGCTGGGATGTGGTGACCCGGCAGTTCTTCAATGAGGCGGATGGGAAACCTGCTGCGGCTTACGATCCGAATGTCGGCAAGGCATTGTCGGAAGTCGACATCTCAAAGCCCGTCCCAACCATGTGGGAGCATTTCGACTCCCTGCTTCAGACACCGCTGATGGTGCTGCGCGGTGAAAATTCGGATATTCTATCCACTGCCACCGTCCAGGAGATGCAAACCCGCCATGCATCCATGACGCCGGTCCTCATCAGAAATGAGGGACACGCGCCTCTACTCACAGATCGCTTCAGCCAGCGGCTCATCGGCGACTTTCTTGCCGGAACGGACAACACCTGGAAGGGCCGGTGAACCCGCGCACGCAGAGACCCATCGGCCGTACCCGCCGCTAAGGGCTCATGGACGCCGCGGCATTGTGCGCGGCGGCAAGGCTCACATCCTCGGCCCTTGCGGCAGGCGCACGGGCAACAGGTTCCAGGATATTCGTCTCCAAGACGAAGCCCTTCGGCAGTTTCTGCCTGTAGAGTTTCAGGAGTTCGACCATGGCTGGAGAGGAATAAATTCCCTCGAGTTTGATGACATTATCGGTGATCGCGGCGTTACCCGCGTAAAGAAGCGAGAGCATATCCAGCGCGACTTTCGTCGCTGTGAGCCAATCGCGCGGCTCGCCCTTCGCGAACTCCATCCTGTTGTTGACTTTGAGGTTTTGAAACAGGTTTTGAGCGTAGCTGCAAAGAACCTGATCCTGCTGATCGGGAACGTGGCCGCTCAAATTCAATGTGCCCTGTTGCAATTGGGCGAGCCAGACGAAGGGATGGACGTCGTGCGGTTTCAAGGCAACTTGAAGACGGAACCCCTTTGGCGCTTCATCTCTCAATTTCTTTTGCACCGCCGCAAAATCGTCTCCGGCTTTCGTGACGCCATTGATCGCGATGACCGTATCGCGCAGGACCGCCGAGCCGTTATCGAGTTTACCGAGCTGGCGGAGCGCGAAGGTCATAGCCGCAAGCCAGCCATCATGGTCGGGGACATTGGCATTCACGCGGCTTTTGTCAGCGACCGTGGCCCCTGGCGAGGTGGCGGCGGCGACACCCTGCAGTATTTTCAGATCGCTTTCCGAGGGGACATCTCCCCGGAGCGTGATGGTGCCGCTTTCCTTGGTAATCCGGCTGACATAAGCCTGATCGAGCGGCTGCGCCGCCTCTTTCGGTGACGCGGTTTGGCCGTCATTGCTAACCACATGTAAAATACGATGGAAAGCGGCAGCATACCAAGATTGTTGCGGCACCGCCTGTGACGGAGTTGTACTTACAGTTCCAAAGCAGAACAAAGCGGCTGAGAAGACAGTCAGGTTGTACCGTCCTACCGTCATTTCATGAACTCCCACCGCGTTTGACGTTCATTTTCTGCATATAAGAGCCGATCTTTACCGGGCTCCTTAGTCACGGTTCCCGGTTCTCTTTCCCTGACGCAGGAAACAATAAGCCCTTCATCAAATCTGAAGCCGATGCAAAGCAGCACCATTCGTCGGTAAATGCGACTTTAACGGAATGATTCGAATAATCCAAGCGCCTCTTGGCACTTTTTCGCCGCTTTTTTTGCTTGCGCCGTGTCCAGAATCGGAAAGCCCGGCGCTGGCCGGGCTTTCCTGCATGCTTGAAGGCGGGATTACTCCGCCGCTTGAACGTGAGCAGACGCATCCGCTCCCGCCGATTCGCCCTCCTTCGCGGAAGGTAGTGCCTTTGCCTCGGCCTTACTCCGCTCCTGAAGGATGAGATCGTCTCTGTGGCTGGCGATGCGGCGCAACTGGCTGATCAAGCCGCCCGTTCCGGCCGGAATGAGCCGGCCCACAATAACGTTCTCTTTCAGTCCATCCAGGGTGTCGATCTTGCCGTTGAGGGCGGCTTCGGTCAGAACGCGGGTTGTCTCCTGGAAGGATGCGGCCGAGATAAACGACCGCGTTTGCAGGCTTGCCTTGGTGATGCCAAGCAGCACCGGCACAGCCGTCGCGGGGCGTCCGCCTGCCGCTTCAATAGCAGCATTGATCTCCTCGAATTCGAGCTTATCGATTTGCTCGTTCTTCAAGAGCTCGGTGTCGCCCGCGTCGGTCCCCTCGACCTTCTGCAGCATCTGGCGCGCGATCACTTCGATATGCTTGTCGTTGATCGTCACGCCTTGCAGGCGGTAGACTTCCTGGATTTCGTTGACGAGGAATGAGGCCAGCTCTTCCACGCCCTTGATCGCCAGGATGTCGTGCGGCGCCGGGTTGCCGTCGAGAATGAACTCGCCCTTCTCGATGCGGTCGCCTTCCTGCACTGCCAGGTGTTTGCCCTTGGGAAGCAAATATTCGACGGAATCGATCCCCTCGTCATCAGGTTGAATGATAACCCGGCGCTTGTTTTTGTAATCGCGCCCGAAATGGATCGTGCCGGAGATCTCCGCAATGATTGCGTGATCCTTCGGACGGCGCGCCTCGAAGAGTTCGGCCACGCGCGGAAGACCGCCCGTGATGTCGCGGGTCTTGGCGCTTTCGAGCGAGATACGGGAGAGCACGTCGCCCGCCTTCACGGCCTGGCCCGGCTCGACCGACAAGATGGCTTCGACCGACAAGAGATAGCGGGCCTCGCCGCCGCGCGTCAGTTTCAGCACCTTGCCACCGGGCTTGTCCTTGACCACGATAGCCGGACGGAGCGCGGAGCCGCGCGGGTTGGCGCGCCAGTCCACGATCACGCGGTTCGTGATACCCGTGGTTTCGTCGGACTGCTCGTTCACGGAGATGCCTTCGAGCAGATCCTCAAATTCAACCACACCGTCGGTTTCGGTGATGATCGAACGGCTGTAAGGATCCCACTCGGCGAGCCGCTGACCGCGTTTGATCACATCGCCGTCGTCCACCTTGAGGTGGGCGCCTTGGGTGATCTTATGAACGGCGCGCTCGCGTCCCTCGTCATCGAGGATGACGACAGCCATATTGCGGCCCATGGCAACGAGCCGGCCTTGACTGTCGCGCGCGGCAACGCGGTTGCGGATTTTGACCTTGCCTGCGAAGTTCGACTCGATGAACGAGCTGTCCATCACCTGCGCCGTACCGCCGATGTGGAATGTGCGCATCGTAAGCTGCGTGCCAGGCTCTCCAATGGACTGCGCGGCGATCACGCCGACGGCCTCGCCGATATTGACCGGCGTTCCCCGGGCGAGGTCGCGGCCGTAGCATTTGCAGCAGACGCCATTTTTCAGTTCGCAAGTCAGCGCCGAGCGGATGCGCACTTCTTGAACTTGCGCTTCCTCGATGAGCCGGGCCTGGTTCTCATTGATGAGATCGCCCGCTTTGACGATGATCGCGCCCGTGGATGGGTGGACCACATCGTCGGCCGGAACGCGGCCGAGCACACGGTCGCCCACCGAGACCAAGACCTCGCCTGCGTCGATCACGGCGCCAAGCTTGATGCCCTTGTCGGTGCCGCAATCCGGCTCGGTAACGATGCAATCTTGCGCCACGTCCACGAGCCGGCGGGTGAGATAGCCCGAGTTCGCCGTCTTGAGCGCCGTATCAGCGAGGCCCTTGCGCGCGCCGTGCGTCGAGTTGAAGTATTCGAGAACCGACAACCCTTCCTTGAAGTTCGAGATGATCGGTGTCTCGATGATCTCGCCCGATGGCTTGGCCATCAGGCCGCGCATGCCGGCAAGCTGCCGCATTTGCTTCTCGGAGCCGCGCGCGCCCGAATGAGCCATCATATAGACGGAGTTAATCTGCTTCTCGCGGCCCGTCTCCTTGTCGTGCTGCACGGCCGAGATGCGGTCCATCATCTCCTTGGCGATGCGGTCCGTGCATTTCGCCCAGGTGTCGACGACCTTGTTATACTTCTCCATCTGCGTGATGAGGCCGTCATTATATTGCTGCTCGTAATCGAGCACGAGCGCCTCGGTGTCGGCGATAATCTTCTTCTTCGTGTCGGGAACGAGCATGTCGTCCTTGCCGAAGGAGATGCCGGCCTTGTAGGCATGATGGAAGCCGAGAGACATGATCCGGTCGCAGAAGATCACGGTTTCCTTTTGACCGCAGGAGCGGTAGACCGCGTCGATCACGCGCGCGATGTTCTTCTTGGTCAGGAGCCTGTTCACAAGATCGAAGCTCACGCCGGGCATCTTTGGAAGATGCTCGGCAAGGATCATACGGCCCGGCGTGGTGTCGTAAACCTTGGAGAAAGGATTGCCCTTCTCATCGACGCCTTTGTGCCGGCCCTTGACCTTGGCATGCAGTGTGACCGTGCCTGCCGCCAGCGCATGCTGAATTTCCGCAACGCTGCCGAAAATCCGGCCCTCGCCCGGTTCCTTATCCATGATCATGGAGAGGTAGTAGAGGCCGAGAACGATGTCCTGGCTTGGCACGATGATCGGGCCGCCATTCGCCGGATGCAGGATGTTGTTGGTTGACATCATCAGCACACGCGCCTCAAGCTGCGCTTCGAGGCTGAGCGGCACGTGAACGGCCATCTGGTCGCCGTCGAAGTCGGCGTTGAAGGCCGCGCAAACGAGCGGATGGAGCTGGATGGCCTTGCCCTCGACAAGTACCGGCTCGAAGGCCTGAATGCCAAGCCGGTGCAAAGTCGGCGCACGGTTCAACAGCACAGGGTGCTCGCGGATGACCTCATCGAGGATATCCCAAACCTCCGGGCGCTCTTTCTCCACAAGCTTCTTCGCTTGCTTGACGGTCGCCGAATAGCCCTGTGCGTCGAGGCGCGAATAGATGAAGGGCTTGAACAGTTCAAGCGCCATCTTCTTCGGCAAGCCGCACTGATGCAGCTTGAGTTCCGGGCCGACCACGATCACCGAGCGGCCGGAATAGTCCACGCGCTTACCGAGCAGGTTCTGGCGGAAGCGGCCCTGTTTGCCTTTCAGCATGTCGGCGAGCGATTTCAGCGGGCGCTTGTTCGCGCCCGTGATGACACGCCCGCGGCGGCCGTTGTCGAAGAGAGCGTCTACCGCTTCCTGAAGCATGCGCTTCTCGTTCCGGATGATGATGTCCGGTGCGCGAAGCTCGATCAGCCGCTTCAAGCGATTGTTGCGGTTGATGACGCGGCGGTAAAGGTCGTTCAGATCCGAGGTCGCGAAGCGGCCGCCATCGAGAGGGACGAGCGGGCGAAGTTCCGGCGGAATGACCGGAATCACCTTCATGATCATCCATTCCGGACGGTTGCCCGATTGGATGAATGCCTCAATCACCTTCAGACGCTTCGCAAGCTTCTTCGGCTTCAGCTCGGTTGTCGCCTCTGCGATCTCCTGACGGATCTGCTCGCGCATCTGATCGAGGTTGAGCGCCATGAGCATGTCGCGCACCGCCTCCGCGCCAATGCCGGCCTGGAACGCATCCTCGCCATACTCTTCCTGAGCCTTGAGGAAATCCTCTTCGGACAGGAGCTGTCCAGCCTTGAGCGGCGTCAGCCCCGGCTCGATCACGACGTAGTTTTCGAAATAGAGCACGCGCTCGAGGTCCTTGAGACCCATATCGAGCAACAGGCCGATGCGCGAGGGCAGGGATTTCAAGAACCAGATATGTGCTACCGGCGAGGCCAGTTCGATGTGCCCCATGCGGTCGCGCCTGACCTTGGTCAGCGTCACTTCCACGCCGCATTTTTCGCAGATGACGCCCTTATACTTCATCCGCTTATACTTGCCGCAAAGACATTCGTAGTCTTTGATCGGACCAAAAATACGCGCGCAGAATAGACCGTCACGCTCTGGCTTGAACGTGCGGTAATTGATTGTCTCAGGCTTCTTGATTTCGCCATAAGACCAGGAGAGTATTTTCTCCGGGCTTGCGATTGAGATGCGAATCTGGTCGAATACCTGAGTCGGCACCTGCGGGCTGAAGAGATTCGTGATCTCTTGATTCATTTGTCGCTCCTATAAGCCGCCCCCGCGGCTTGTTCGACCCACCTGTATGTCCGTTTGGCGGACCGCGAGGCGCCATCGCCTCGGATAGTTCTTTCAAAAGACGATCGCGGACACCGGCGAACCGGTGCCCGCGGGCGTTTACTCTGCGGCTTGCGGCGTTGCGCGGGGCCGCCGCGGCAGCGCGAATTGCGGCGGCCGGGACGCGGTGGCCGGCTGCACCTCGACAGTTGGCGCACGGCTTTGCTTCAGCTCAACGTTCATGCCGAGCGCCCGCATTTCCTTCACGAGCACGTTGAAGCTTTCCGGAACGCCCGCTTCAAACGTATCGTCGCCGCGGACGATGGCTTCGTAGACCTTGGTGCGGCCCGCCACGTCGTCCGATTTGACCGTCAGCATTTCCTGCAGCGTATAGGCGGCACCATAGGCTTCGAGCGCCCACACCTCCATTTCACCGAAGCGCTGGCCGCCGAACTGCGCCTTACCGCCCAGCGGCTGCTGGGTGACGAGGCTGTAAGGGCCGATCGAGCGTGCGTGGATCTTGTCGTCGACAAGATGGTGCAGCTTCAGCAGGTACTTGTAGCCAACTGTCACCTTCCGGTCGAAAGGTTCGCCTGTGCGGCCGTCATAGAGCGTGACCTGGCCGGAGGTATCGAGACCCGCAGCCTTCAGCATCTCCACGATGTCCGCTTCGCGCGCCCCATCGAAGACCGGGGTCGCCACCGGCACGCCTTTGCCGAGGTTCTCGGCAAGCTCGACGAGCTCGCCGTCCGCAAGCGAAGCGACGGCTTCGTCACCCCGGTAAGCTTTTGCTACAGCGGCACGAAGCTCCCCTGCCCGGCTCTTCTCCCTGTAAACGTCGAGCGCTTGGTTGATCATGCGCCCTAATCCACGCGAAGCCCAGCCAAGATGTGTCTCCAGGATCTGCCCAACATTCATGCGGCTTGGGACGCCGAGCGGGTTGAGGACGATATCGACCGGCGTGCCGTCTTCCAGATATGGCATATCCTCAATGGGCACGATGTGACTAACCACACCTTTGTTGCCGTGCCGGCCCGCCATTTTATCGCCCGGCTGGATCTTGCGCTTCACCGCGACGAAGACCTTAACCATCTTCATGACGCCGGGCGGAAGCTCATCGCCACGCTTCAGCTTGTCGATCTTGTCCACAAATCGCTGTTCGAGACGCTTCTTCGCGTCGTCATATTGACGGCGGATTGCCTCGATTCCGGCCATGGCCTGCTCGTCCTTCAGAGCGATATCCCACCATTGGCTGCGCGGAACATCGCTGAGCAGTTCCTCATTGATATCCGTGCCTTTGCGTAAGCCTTTGGGGCCGCGGGCAACTTCCTTGCCCATGAGGATATCGCGCAACCGGCCATAAACGTTCCGGTCGAGGATGTGCAATTCGTCATCGCGGTCCTTGGCGAGGCGTTCGATTTCCTCGCGTTCGATCGCCATGGCGCGCTCGTCCTTTTCGACGCCGTGCCTGTTGAAGACGCGCACTTCCACGACTGTGCCGGCAACGCCGGGCGGCAGCCGGAGCGAGGTGTCGCGCACGTCGGAGGCCTTCTCGCCGAAGATGGCGCGGAGGAGCTTCTCCTCTGGCGTCATCGGGCTTTCGCCCTTCGGCGTGATCTTACCCACGAGGATATCGCCGGGCTGGACCTCCGCGCCGATATAGACAATGCCCGCTTCGTCGAGGTTCTTCAGCGCTTCCTCCGACACGTTCGGAATATCGCGCGTAATTTCCTCCGGCCCGAGCTTCGTATCGCGCGCCGATACCTCGAACTCCTCGATGTGGATCGAGGTGAAGACGTCGGTCGAGACGATGCGCTCGGAGAGAAGGATCGAATCCTCGAAATTGTAGCCTTGCCATGGCATGAAGGCGACGAGCACGTTCTTGCCGAGCGCGAGATCGCCGAGATCGGTCGAAGGACCGTCCGCGATAATGTCCCCCTGCTCGACCCGGTCGCCGACGCGGACCAAAGGCCGTTGGTTAATGCAGGTGTTTTGGTTCGAGCGCTGGAACTTGCGCAGATTGTAAATGTCGACGCCCGACTTGGATGGGTCTGCTTCATCGGTCGCCCGGATCACGATACGGGTTGCGTCGACCTGGTCGATGACACCGGTGCGCTTCGCTGCGATGGCGGCGCCCGAGTCGCGCGCAACCACGCTTTCCATGCCGGTGCCGACGAGCGGCGCTTCCGCCCGGATGAGCGGCACCGCCTGGCGCTGCATGTTCGATCCCATCAAAGCGCGGTTCGCGTCGTCATTCTCAAGGAACGGAATGAGCGCCGCGGCCACCGAGACCACCTGCTTCGGCGAGACATCGATGAAATCCGCCTTGGCGTTGGGGACGAGCGAGACGTCGCCCTGGTGCCGGCAAATGATCAGATCCTCGGCAAAGCTGCCGTCCTTGTTGAGCTTCACATTCGCTTGCGCGATGTGATAGCGGGCCTCCTCCATGGCCGAGAGATAAACCACCTTATCGGTGACTTTCCCATCCACCACACGGCGGTACGGGCTTTCGATGAAGCCGTATTTGTTTACGCGCGCGAAGGTCGCGAGCGAGTTAATGAGGCCGATATTCGGGCCCTCCGGCGTCTCGATGGGGCAAATCCGCCCGTAATGCGTCGGATGCACGTCGCGAACCTCGAAGCCTGCGCGCTCGCGGGTGAGGCCGCCCGGTCCAAGTGCCGACAGGCGCCGTTTGTGCGTGATCTCCGAAAGCGGGTTTGTCTGGTCCATGAACTGGCTGAGCTGCGAGGACCCGAAGAATTCGCGCACGGCGGCGCTGGCCGGCTTCGCGTTGATAAGGTCCTGCGGCATGACCGTGTCGACATCGACCGACGACATGCGCTCACGGATCGCGCGCTCCATGCGGAGCAGGCCAAGCCGGTATTGATTCTCCATCAGCTCGCCCACCGAGCGCACGCGGCGGTTGCCGAGATTGTCGATGTCGTCGACTTCGCCGCGGCCGTCGCGGAGATCGACAAGCGTGCGAATGACCGAAATGATGTCTTCCTTCGTCAGGACACGCATTTCATCCGATTGCTCGATTTCGAGCCGGATGTTCATCTTCACGCGGCCGACCGAGGAAAGGTCGTAGCGTTCCTCGTCGAAGAACAGGCTCTTGAACAGCGCGCGCGCGGCGTCTTCTGTCGGCGGCTCGCCGGGACGCATCACACGGTAGATATCGAAGAGCGCATCCTGCTCGTTCTGATTTTTATCAACGTGGAGCGTATTGCGGATGAATGAGCCGGTGGTCACGTGATCGATGTCGAGCACTGGAAGCTCTGCCACCCCAGCCGAGCGCAACTTGTCGAGCATCTTGCCGTCGAGTTCATCGCCGGCCTCGGCATAGATCTCGCCCGTGGACATATTGACGACGTCCTCGGCAAGATAGCGTCCGTGAAGCGCCTCATCGGGAACGGCAACCGCCTTCACGCGCTCGGCAAGCTGACGCACGGCGCGCGCATTGAGCTTCTTGCCGGCCTCGATAATCACCTCGCCCGTGTCGGCGTCGTAGACATCTTGCGTAGCCTTAATGCCGCGCATGCGTTCAGCGACGAAAGGCGTTCTCCAGCCCTGCTTCGTCGCCTTATAGACGAGGCGCTTGTAAAAGCTATCGAGGACCTCCTCATTGTCCATCCCGAGTGCGTAAAGCAGCGTCGTCGCTGGAAGCTTGCGCTTCCTGTCGATACGGGCATAGACGATGTCCTTCGCGTCGAACTCGAAATCGAGCCAGGAGCCGCGATAGGGGATGATGCGAGCCGCGAAGAGCAGCTTGCCGGACGAGTGGCTCTTGCCTCCGTCATGATGGAAAAAGACGCCCGGCGAGCGGTGCATCTGCGAAACGATAACGCGTTCCGTTCCATTTATGACGAACGTACCGTTGGACGTCATGAATGGGATATCGCCCATATAGACGTCCTGCTCCTTGATATCGCGAACGGAGCGGGAACCCGTCTCCTCATTGACGTCGAAGGTGATCAGGCGTAACTTAACCTTCAGCGGCGCCGCATAGGTCATGCTACGCTGCTGGCATTCATCGACGTCATATTTCGGCGGCTCGAAATCGTAACGCACGAATTCGAGTTGCGCTTTGTCCGAAAAATCTTTTATGGGGAAGATCGAGGCAAAGACCGCCTGCAAGCCGGTGTTGGGGCGCCCGCCAACCGGTTCTTGTACCATAAGAAATTGATCGTAGGATTGCTTTTGCACCTCGATCAAATTCGGCATTTCAGCGGCGTCGGCAATGTGCCCGAAGCGCTTGCGGATACGTTTACGGCCGATAAACGTCGTCTGCGCCATTTGATCTCCTTATTTTTTTCACCGGCGGCGGCCTTCTCCATACGCCATGTGCGGCTGTGGCGTTGCGAGATAGCCTAATTATGGGAAGCCACCTGATATGGCATCCCATTATTGATTTACAAGCCCTGTCTATGCGTCACCGCGCCTCTCTCCGTAAATCCGGAGGAGAGGCTTGGAAGCCGGGCCGCCACCGGGCGAACCGTGGCGGCTCAGTTGACTGGAACAATCCAGCCGTGACTGCGAACTGCTACTTAACTTCGACCTTGGCGCCAGCCGCCTCGATCTTCTTCTTGATTTCTTCGGCTTCCGCCTTCGACACGCCTTCCTTGATCGGCTTGGGCGCGGCTTCGACCAAGTCCTTCGCCTCTTTCAGGCCAAGGCCCGTGATCGCGCGGACTTCCTTAATGACGTTGATCTTCTGAGCGCCCGCATCGGCGAGAATGACGTCGAACTCCGTCTTCTCCTCGACCGCCTCTGCGGCAGCCCCGGGCGCGCCCGGCATCGCCATGGCCATCGCAGGCATGGCGGCTGCCGCGGAAACACCCCATTTGTCTTCGAGCACCTTTACAAGTTCGGCGACCTCAAGAACCGTCAAGCCGGACAGTTCCTGGTAGAGTTTTTCAAGTTTATCGGACATTTAGACCTCTAATTTCGATGCTTGGTTGGTGTTGGAGACCCTGCCTAGAGCCGTCACGCCGCTTCTTGCTTTTCCTTGTAAGCCTGCAGCACTCTCGCAAGGCTTGCCGCGGGCGCATTAAGCTGCCGCGCAAACTTGGAGCCGGGAGCAAGCAACACGCCCATCAGCTTGGAGCGAAGCTCTTCCTTCGAGGGGATGGCGGCCAAAGCCTTTACGCCATCCGCATCGAGCGCCTGCCGCCCGAGCATGCCGCCTACAATGACGAATTTGTCATTGGTTTTGGCATAGTCGGCCGCCACTTTGGCCGCAGCCGTGAGGTCTTGCGCAAAAGCGATACCCGTTGGCTCCAGAAAGAGATCCGCACCCGCGCCATCTGCCGCGTTTTCAAGTGCAATTTTGGCGAGACGGTTCTTGATGACTTTAAACTTCGCCCCGGCGTCGCTCATGCGACGGCGGAGGTCGGTCATTTGCGCTACGGTCATACCTTTGTAGCGCGCCACCACGACAGAGCCGCTTGACTTGAAGATGTCGTTGAGGGACTCAACCATCTCCCTTTTTTCAGCTCTATCCACCGCTTCTCTCCGTTAAAGTGGCGGGCCGCAATGCTTCGCGAACCGCCGTTTCGATCACGCCGCTGCCCCGTGAAGGCGAGCGACCGCTCATTCCTGTCCCGAGGCGTGATGAGGCGCGATCCACCAACCAGCCAAAGCTGGCGCCGGAATCGACTGCTATCCGTTCCCCGTCTCATGCTGGCGGCCATTAAGCCGTTGGGACGAACCCTCGGGCACCAGCAATCTTGGACAGGCTGCCTCCGGTTTCCCGGAAACAGCGGCCAAGAGCGCTACCGCGCTTGGCCAATCGGACGGCGAACCGTCCGAAACCCATTCCCCGAGCCTGCCGTCTTTTCCGTCATCCCGGAAACGCCAAAGGCGTTATCCGGGATCTTAAAAAGACAAGCCCGGCTGTTTTTGACGATCCCGGATACGGCCAAGGCCGGTTCCGGGATGACGTTGCTATTGAGCCGCGCCGCTGCCAAGCGTCGCTGGCTCGATCTTGACGCCCGGTCCCATTGTCGAGCTGAGCGCCACGCGTTTCACAAATGTTCCCTTAGCGCCCGCGGGCTTTGCTTTCATCACCGCATCCGCAAAAGCCTTGACATTTTCCACAAGCGCGGTCTCGGTGAAGCTTGCCTTTCCGATGCCCGCATGCAGGATGCCCGCCTTTTCGACGCGGCACTCGACAGCCCCGCCTTTCGCGCCCCGTACGGCCTCGGCGACATCCATTGTCACCGTGCCTACCTTCGGATTCGGCATCATACCGCGAGGCCCTAAGATTTTACCCAGCCGGCCGACAAGCGGCATCATGTCCGGCGTGGCGATGCACTTATCGAAATTGATCGTGCCGCCTTGAACTTCCGCCACCAAATCTTCGGCGCCGATGACATCCGCGCCTGCCGCCTTCGCCTCGTCTGCCTTGGCGCCGCGCGCGAACACCGCAACGCGCACCGACCGGCCCGTGCCGTTGGGCAAGCTGCACACTCCGCGGACCATCTGGTCGGCATGGCGCGGATCGACGCCCAAATTCATCGCGATCTCGATCGTCTCGTCGAACTTCGCCTTGGCGCGCTCCTTCACGAGCTTGACCGCTTGTTCCACGGGGTAGAATGTCTCGCGGCCGATGCCCTTCTTGGCCTCGCGTAACCGTTTGCCGTCCATCGCGCTTACTCCTTCACCGTGAGGCCCATGGAACGGGCGGAGCCAGCAATAATCTTTGCAGCCTGATCGATTGTGGAGGCGTTCAAATCCTTCATCTTCTTTTCGGCGATCTCGCGAACCTGAGCCATCGTCACCGTCCCGGCCGAGCCGACGCCCGGCGTCTTCGATCCGCTCTTGATGCCAGCCGCCTTCTTCAAGAAGAAAGACGCCGGCGGCGTCTTCATCGCGAAGCTGAAAGACTTGTCCTGATAATAGGTGATGACGACCGGAACCGGAGAGCCGGGCTCCATCTCCTTCGAGGCCGCGTTGAAATCCTTGCAGAACTGCATGATATTCAAGCCGCGCTGACCGAGCGCCGGACCGATCGGCGGCGACGGGTTAGCTTGGCCTGCAGGAACCTGCAGTTTGATGTAACCAGCAACTTTCTTTGCCATCTATTCCTCTTGAGGGCACCGGCCCTTGGGTTTGAGGGATGTGGTGCGGCCCCGATGCGCCTGCCTGGCGAGCAAGCGCGGACCTCCCACAACGAATAGCCAGACCGATTGGCCAGCGCACTTCGCGCTAAACCTTTTCGACCTGGCCGTACTCCAGCTCGACAGGGGTTGCCCGGCCGAAGATGGAAACTGCAACTTTGAGCCGCGCCCGTTCCTCGTCGACTTCCTCGACAAGTCCGTTGAATGAAGCAAACGGGCCGTCGGCGACGCGCACCTGCTCTCCGATCTCGAAAGAGATGGACGGCTTCGGCCGCTCCACACCCTCCTTCACCTGATTGAGAATGCGCTGAGCTTCGGCCTCGGAGATCGGCTGCGGCTTGTTATCCGCACCAAGAAATCCCGTGACCTTCGGCGTATTCTTGATGAGCAAAAAAGCCCTATCGTTCATATCCATCTTCACGAGGACATAACCCGGAAAGAACTTGCGCTCTGTGGCTACTTTCCTGCCTCGGCGAACCTCGACAACTTCTTCCATCGGCACGACGATATCCTCGAAGCACTCTTCGAGGCCCGCCGCCGCCGCGCGTTCATGGATGGCGTCTGCCACCTTTTTTTCAAAGTTCGAATAGGCGTGAACGATATACCAGCGTTTTGTCATTAGTCTTGCTGTTTTTGGTTAAGGCTTATTTAAGATCTAATGCCCAAGGCCTAAAATATAACCGAGCACACGGCTAATAATCTGATCGGAAAGCAGGAAGAAAACGGAGGCGAAGACCGCCATCAGCACAACCATCACGGTCGTGATGACTGTCTCGCGGCGGTTCGGCCAAACCACCTTCTGGGTTTCCGCGCGAACTTGCTGTAAAAATTCAAAAGGACCGGTTTTTGCCATTTCTTTCCAACGCCAATGCGAAGATGACCAGCCTTCGCTTATGAATCTTGTTAACTGTTATGCCCGAATTGTTCCTAGCGTCCTGCCCTAGAAGTGGCAGGAGTGGAGGGACTCGAACCCCCAACCCCCGGTTTTGGAGACCGGTGCTCTAGCCATTGAGCTACACTCCTCCGGAAGCCAGCGTGCCGAGCCGAAGCTCGCGGCGCCAGCCCGCCTTCGCCCAATTGGGCTCCGGCGTGGCAGCCTTCGCTCGCCTCGCGAGCGTAGGCTGGAAGCGGATGCGGCGGACCATAAGGGCCCGCCGCGCGGATGTCATGCATTATAGAGAGCGCCAATGCAAGAGCGGATAAGCCCGGATTCAGGCGGATTTTCGTCGTCTTGGCCGTATGGTGTTGCAGGGCGAAGCCAAGATGCCGCCGCCGGTGCTGGTGGCGAATGCCCCGGCCCTGGCGGCCATGCTGGTTGCGCTTGACCGTTTGCCCTCAAAGGACGTGTGAATATGTCTGTCATCAAATCCCAGATCAACCCGCGCAGCGCCGACTTCAAGGCCAACGCTGCCGCCATGCGTGTGCTGGTGGATGACCTGCG
>CAZCIF010000035.1:0-911 GCA_964498645.1 uncultured Rhodomicrobium sp.
GCCTTTTGACAAGGCCGCAAGATGCGGCCTCTCTTATATTTTTACACCCTTCGAATAGCGGACGCCAAATGGCCGGTTACTTCCCGGCAACGAGCGGGCAGCCGCCTTCGCTCATCGGACGGAACGCTTTATCCGCAGGGGTCGTCGAAATCAGCTTATAGTAGTCCCAGGGGCCTTTCGATTCTTCAGGCTTCTTCACTTCGAAGAGGTAGGAGTCATGCAGAACGCGGCCATCCGCGCGAACTGTGCCCTTGCCGAAAAGCGGATCGTCCGTCGGCATCTCCTTCATCTTGGCGACGACTTTCAGAGCGTCCTTCGCGCTTCCCACCGCGCTGACAGCCTTCAAATAATGAAGTACGCCCGAATAAACGCCGGCCTGCACCATGCTTGGACGGCGGGTCGTAGCCTTTAAGAAGCGGTCCGACCAAGCGCGTGTGCCGTCGTTGAGATCCCAATAGAAGGGTGAGGTGAGGACAAGGCCCTGAGCGGCTTTCAGCCCGAGCGAGTGCACATCGGTGATGAACACGAGCAAGCCTGCGAGTTTCTGCCCGGCTTGCACGATGCCGAACTCGGATGCTTGCTTGATGGCGTTGATCGTGTCGCCGCCCGCATTGGCGAGGCCGATCACCTTAGCCCCCGACGATTGCGCTTGCAGCAGGAAGGAGGAGAAGTCCTGCGTGTTGAGCGGATGCTTGACCGAACCCAGCACTTTGCCGCCTTCAGCTATCACGACCGCCGCAGTGTCCCTCTCCAAAGCAGCACCGAATGCGTAGTCTGCGGTGAGGAAGAACCATGTCGTTCCGCCCGTTTTGACGACCGCGGATCCTGTGCCGTGCGCGAGTTCCCAGGTGTCATAGGTCCAGTGGATGGTATTGGGCGAGCACTTTGCGCCGGTTAAATCCGATGCCGCC
>CAZCIF010000035.1:921-5006 GCA_964498645.1 uncultured Rhodomicrobium sp.
CCGCCGCGCCCGAGTTGATGAAGACTTTATTCTTTTGCCGCGTAAGCTCGGATATGGCGAGAGCAACGCCTGAATTCGGGACATCGAAGATCGCATCGACGCCATCCTGATCGTACCATTCGCGCGCCTTGTTCACCCCGATGTCTGGCTTGTTCTGGTGATCGGCCGCTACGACCTCAACCTTGAGCCCTTTTTCAGCGGCCTTGAAGTCTTCGATAGCCATTTTGGCGGCAATGACTGAGCCTTCGCCCGCGAGATCCGCGTAGAGACCGGATCGGTCATTGAGTATTCCGATCTTGACGGCTGTCTCGGCTTGAGAGGCCGTCATGGAAGCCAGGAGCGCTGCCGCAGCAACAAACAATGTTCCAAATCGCATCTGAATCTCCCTTTCTTTTCAAGTTCTCCAATTATACACCGAGGTAGGACTGAAGCTTCTGCATGTTTGCCTCAAGCCCTGCATTTGGGATCATATCGATCACGCGCCCCTGCTCGACGACGTAATGCCGGTCGGCCACAGTTGCGGCGAAGTGGAAATTCTGCTCGACGAGAATGATGTTGAATCCCTCTTTCTTGAGTTCGCGGATCGTGCGGCCAATTTGCTGGACGATGACCGGCGCCAGACCTTCCGTCGGTTCGTCGAGCAGGAGCATGCGCGCGCCCGTTCTCAAGATGCGCGCGATGGCAAGCATCTGCTGTTCGCCGCCCGAAAGCTTGGTGCCCTGGCTCCTCCGCCGCTCTTTGATATTCGGAAAAAGCTGATAGATACGCTCGACGCTCAGGCCGCCCGGCTTCACGGTTGGCGGAAGCATCAGGTTCTCCTCGACGGAGAGGCTCGAGAAGATGCCGCGCTCCTCGGGGCAATAACCGATGCCAAGGCGCGCGATGGTGCGCGAGGGAAGCCCGATCGTCTCGGTTCCCTCGAAAACGATCGAGCCGCGGCGCTTGCCGATTATTCCAATGATGGCCCGCAATGTGGTTGTTTTCCCGGCGCCGTTCCTGCCGAGAAGGGTGATGACCTCGCCCGGATAGAGATCGAAGTTCATGCCATGGAGGACGTGGCTTTCTCCATACCAGGCTTCTAGTCCGCGCACGCTAAGAACAGTAGCGGCTTCGGCGGCGGGCATTGAGGCGGCGTCTATCGCGGGATCAGCCATGGCCCACCCCGATGTAAGCTTCAATCACGCGCTCATCCTTCGAGATGGTAGCGTAATCGCCTTCCGCCAGAATGCGGCCGCGCGCGAGTACGGTGATGAAGTCCGAGAGGTTTGCGACCACCGAGAGATTGTGCTCGACCATGAGAATGGTCCGGTTCGCCGATACCTTCTTGATCAGTGCGGCGATGCGGTCCACGTCCTCATGCGCCATGCCGGCCATCGGCTCGTCGAGAAGCATCAGCTCGGGATCCAGCGCGAGCGTCGTTGCGATTTCGAGCGAACGCTTGCGGCCATATGGCAATTCGCCGGCCGGTATCGCTGCGAAATCCAAAAGGCCGACGGCTTCCAAAAGCTCGCCGGACCTCTGGTTCATCTCATTCAGCACAGACTGCGGCCGCCAGAAATCGAAGCTTCCTCCGCGCTTACGTTGAAGGGCGATGCGGACGTTTTCGAGTGCGGTCAGATGCGGAAAGACAGCCGAGATCTGGAAGGAGCGCACAAGCCCCTTGCGGGCCACATCGGCTGGCGGGGTTTTTGTGATGTCCTCCCCTTTGTAGACGATGCTGCCATTGGTCGGGATCAGGAATTTCGTGAGGAGATTGAAACAGGTCGTCTTTCCCGCGCCGTTTGGGCCGATGAGCGCATGAATATGACCGCGCCGGATTGAAAGGTCCACGCCATTGACGGCAAAGAAGCCTTTGAACTCCTTCGTAAGCCCGGATGTCTGTAAGATGATGTCATCCGCCATGGAGCTCTCCATTACCAGGGACGATGCGCGGCCTTGCCGTTCTTGTCATCCCCGACGAAAGTCTGGAGATAGATGTATAGCTTCAGGCTGCCAGGCGCGGGGCTTGCGGCGTGTTAAGTACCGGAGGATTCAGCCTTTTCAATCGCTGGGGCACTTTAAGCGAAACCAATGCAAGAAAGAACGCAGCATCTCCGGCCGCCCAGCGCCCGAGAATAGCCCTGCAGGGTATGCTACCACCTGCCTCGTCAAGGATAACAAGAGTATTCCGGCAGCTTTGGATGGCCTTATCCTCAAGCCTTTTTACCATACGGTTGAAAATCACTTGCTCCGCAGGTGCTAGAAGTTGCGCCGCAGGCTTGCGATTCAAATAGGATTTGCGCCAGCCAAGACGCTGTGGCCGCCCTTCGCTCCCGACGGCACGAAGATTCGCATCGAGAAAGAGAACAAGATCGAAGGCGGAAAAGAGAAGCGCCGGCGCCGGTTGAACCGATGACGGTAACGGCTTCGGCGCGGGAAGAGGAGGAAAAGGTTCCACCCGGGCACGTGCAGCCGTGCGCTGCTTTTCGCGGCACAGTCGGCGCACCTTGCGCCCAATCGCTTTGAAGGAGCGCAGTTCCTCCGCCGTGAGCTGCGGGACCGGCGTGAAGCTGCTTCCGGCCTTTTCGCGAGTATTCTTGGAGGCTTCGTGCGCGGCCGCCGCACTTGCAATATCGTTGCGCCGGAATGGAGGCTGCAGCGGCTTTGATGCATTCTCTTCCCTGGTTTCGACTTCGGCGACGATCAATCCGTCGTTTCCGCCTGCAAGCTTAAGAAGCTCAAGCGAGCAATCGAAGGCAGCGCTTCCGGCGATTTTCAGCCTGACGATACGCTGGGCCTTCTTGCCGCCGCTGAACGCAGCGAAGCACTGCGTCAAACGGCGGGTAAGCGCCGTTGGCAGCGCCTCCGGCAAATCTTGCAGGCTCAGGCCGAATTTCGAGCGTGCAGCAGCATTCATCCACGCAATAACCCGCTTGGTATTGTCCCAAATGAAGGCGGCGCGCGGCGAGAACAGCAGATCCATAAACGGATCGTAACCGCCGGCGGCTATGTGCGGGCTTGCTGCCAATTTATCTTCCTGCCCCGATTGTGGCTACGCAGCACTCACCACATTTCCAGCGCACAAGGACCGTGTTCGGCGCGAATTGCAAGCGAAGAACGATGTCGGCCGGCGTGATTTTTTGTGGAAAATCGGGCTCTGGCAAGCATTTGTGCGCTGCACAATCTTTTTTGTTGCAACGCAACAAAGAGAATCCTATAGTTTGTGTGCTGGCGGGCTTCGGCGCCAGCCTGAGGATGGACTGACAACCAAGGATACTGCGATGAACCAGACGATGGATTTCGAAATCCCCGCATCCGTTCGCGACCTCGCCAGCAAAAGTGTCGATCAAGCCCGTGAAGCTTACAACCGCTTCCTGGAAGCCACCCGCCAAGCTCACGACGTCGTCTCGAAGTCTTCCGACGTCTTTGCTTCCGGCGCGCGTGAAATCAACGAGAAGGCCGTGAAGTACACCGAGGCTAACCTTCAAGCCAATTTCGACCTCGCTCAGCGCCTCGTACATGCGAAGGACCTCAAAGAGGCCATCGATATCCAAAGCCAGTTCGCCCGCCAGCAAATGGAAACCTTTGCTCATCAGGCTCAGGAGCTGTCCCGCCTCCTCGCCCAGTCCGCGCAAAAGGCAAATCCTTCCTCCCACTTCTAATTCATGCAATGCATGAGCTGGATTGCCCGGCTCATGCTCCGGTCCGGCGGCACCCACACGGGCGCGAGCGGAACAACGGGCTAAGCTGGTAAGCATTCCCCTATTGCAGGCGGTAATGCACTGATGTCCTAATCGCGTTCGGATCAGAAATGCAGTTGAGGCGGTTTACAACCGGCTTGAGGAAATGGCGCACTCCTTCGATCAGATTTATCGGGAAGCGAATAACCCGGCGCACTCGCTTAACGCAGCCATCGGCGAAGCTGTCCGGAGGAATTTCGAGCAGACTCTGCGGTTTGCGGCCGATCTCGCGAACGCTAACGGGCCCTTTGACGCGTTAAGTTTGCAATTCGGCTTCCTCGCGGCGCAGGTTCGGCTCTTTGCCGAGGAGGCGGGTACCATTCAGCGCGAGTTCGCCAAGTTCTTTTTCGGTGCACTTGGCGATCC
>CAZCIF010000035.1:5016-20839 GCA_964498645.1 uncultured Rhodomicrobium sp.
AGAATGGGCATTGGCAAAAAGGTTCGTTCCAGGTTCTTTCAGAGTTCGGCTGCAAGCGTCTTCTATCGGACGCTAGCGGACCAATTTTCGGATCAATGCATTGAAAAGACGGGTAGTTCGAACGATGCTGGATACTATCGGACAAGCAAAAATCAGATTGTGGATCTGGGGGTCCCCCGTTCGAGCCGGGGCAGCGGTACCAATTCCCCGACCGGCGAGTATTAGAACCGCGTGCTTTGGCGCATAGGCCGCATCGTAATCGCTCAAACTTGCCCACAATAATCGCAATCTGCACCTCCCGTGAGCGCTCTCATGCTCATGTGTCGCACTTGCGGTTCTTTTGCATGCAATATAAGCTATTGAGTCTTCATTTGCGGCTGATCTAACGGAATGAAATCCGGAGGCAGACGTTCCATGATCTTAACTATATATTTTATAGTCTTGCTTAGTCCAGCCTAACCGGTTAGGCAGCAAATGGTGGGGGGCATTAGCGATGAGTCCAGAGCGGCTTGCAGCTTTAAGGGTTTTTTTTGCCGGCATCGAGACGCGGTTGCCTGACATGGTGGCTGTTGTGTATGTGCGGTTATTTGAAGCCATTCCGGAAGCGGCGTCGCTTTTCAAGGGAGACCTGCAGGACCAGCAGCGCCGGTTTGCGAATATGCTTCAGAGCATCGTCAAACTGACTCGCTCCAGCCATCTTTGGCCTGTGACAGCGCTCGCAGGCCAGGCATCGATCCCCACCTTGGATAGCCTCGGAAGCCGTCACGCTGCCGCGGGTGTCACCGCTCAGCATTTTGCAATTATGAAGTCGGTCTTCTCGAAATACTTCGAGGAAACTGCGCCCAACGAGTTCACTCCCGATGTGCAGGAGGCGTTCGGTTTCATTTTCGACGTGTTCGCCCGCTCGCTTGCCAAGTCAGGCGAAGGTCCCGCGGCTATTCTCGATCGTAAGAACGAACCGCCTGGCGAATCGAGTCAGGCGGCTCATAATCTTCGCAACTATTTCTACGATACCTCCGGGTCAGCGGCAGAGCATGAGACCGCGCCTCCCGCTAGGGATTGAGCTCTGGAAATTCTTTAACCTCTCAATCCGCTGCCCTTAGTCGCAGAAATTGTAGGCGTAAGCCCGGCAATAACCAGGGCCGTAGCCAAGATTGCGGCAGTTCCAGTAGCAGCTTCCGGTATACCCCCCACCATAATAGTAATCGTCATAGAAGAAGGGGGCAACGATCGGCACGCCACGCCGGAAAAAGCGCTTGCCATGCCAGCGTCCGTGACGCCAGTAGCGCCCGCCCTTCCAATAACTGCGAGGCGCGGCGAATGCTTGGCGTCCCACCATGCCACGGCCCATAAACCCGCGCGGGCTGCTTCTGGCGAAGGCTCCAGCGCCCAATCCGCCACGGCCGATGCCTCCCATGCCCCATCCGCCGCGGCTGATGCCTCCCATGCCCAATCCGCCACGGCTGATGCCTCCCGTGGCCCATCCGCCACGGCCGACACCTCCGCCGAATCCTCCGTGACCGAAGCCACCCCCGAATCCGCCGCGACCGATACCTCCTCCGCCGAATCCTCCCCGGCCGCCACCGCCTCCTCTCACAAGGACGAGGGTACTTTTTCCGGATAAACTTGCCTGCGAAAGAGCTGCGTCGGGCACGCTCGCGGAGGACGCTTGGCTAGCAGCTAGCATCGCAAAGGAGGCTAGTGCCGTTGTTAAAATTCGCTTTTGCATGTCAGACCCATATTGTTGCGGCTCGAAGGTCTCCGTGCGGCCCTTCGCTAGCATGTAAACGTGATTTGTAATCTTAGGGTCCTTCAAAGTTCCTTACCCCAAGCACTAGCTTGACGATTTAGTAAATTTCGTTACAATCTAATGGCCTATATTTGGTGTATTCTTGACTATATTTGTAATCGAAGTGGTGCTTTTTTGTAACAAAACTCCCAACACTAGCGTTGACAACCAGGGATTGCATCGATAAACCTTTTAAGCAAAGTGGCGAGAACGGCCGCAATCTGAAAATAAAAAATGATGAATAGTCAGGATTCATCACGTAACTGACATAAAACTCGCGGGGAATAACTATGGTGTTGCACGCCTATAAGTGTGAAGATACCAGTAACTCTGACCATTCCGTCGCTTTAGACGTTTCAGCACCGAAAAATACTGGACCTGGATCGAAATTCAAAACATCGATTGAAAGAAGAATCGAGCAACTCTGGTGTGAAGGAAAACAGCTCGGCTGGAGCTATTCCACCTTTGTTGCTGTTCTGCTTGAGGTTCTTATCGTTATTCCTCAAAGAGATAAGCTCAAGGCTGCGGCCATGAAGCGCCGCTCTTAGGAATTGATTTCGTTTAGATAAATGAAGGGCCGATGGCCTGTGCGCTTCGGCCTGCCTGGCCGATTGCTGTCCCCTACAATACAACTTCTGCTTTTACTAGCGTGTAAAAGCGGGCGGATCCCTTTTTACTATATTTTGCTTTAGCAATTTATCGAAACTCTAATTCGCGGGCCGCACCATAGTTGCGAGGTGGCGCGGCGTGGCCGTTTCACCGCGCAAGCTAGACATTGGCGCTAATGCGAGGTGTAACATGAGCACCGCAAGCTCTGACTTGAATACGGCACTAAAGCATGAACGGGAGGTCATCCACGATCACTGGGTTTTATTCCTGATCCAGGGGGTGATTCTTGCTGCGTTGGGCCTTCTGGCGATCGGTGCGCCGCTTGTCGCGACGGTTGCCGTTGTGAAGATGGCAGGCTGGCTATTCATTATCGGCGGCATTGTTGGGCTCGCCAGTTTTTTCACCGGACGGGATGTTCCAGGCTCGATCTGGAGCTTTTTCGCAGCGGCTCTAGCCATCCTAGCCGGAATCTACCTTCTCAGGCAGCCCCTCGCGGGTATGCTCTCGCTCACTCTCGTACTTGCAGCGTTCTTCGTCGCCCAAGGTGCTACGAATATCGTCGCTGCTTTTGCACATAGCCGCGTTCTGAAATCGTGGGGCTGGGTGCTGCTGAACGGCATCGTGGACCTCTTTCTTGCTGGGGTCGTTTTGTCGGGCTGGCCCGAGACTTCCGCGTGGGTGCTAGGGCTTCTCGTCGGGATCAATCTCTTCGTCTATGGCATATCGCTCATTATGACCGCGATTGCGAGCAGGACTGTCACAAGCGAGACGGCAGCGATGCACCAGGCCTAGCCTGTGCCATCAGCTTCCGGAGGCGGAACGCCTCCGGAAGTGAAGAGGCTTCATGCTTTAGAGATACCGAGCAGCCCGGACTTCAAGCTGTCCATGGCGGGTTTGGCGGCGCCGCTCAAATTGGCGTCGTTCGAGATCCGGTCGATGAGGCCGTTCAGGTCTGGTACACGGCTAGCAACCGCGGCCGCTAACGCTTTCCGGCTCTCAGGTGGAAGCTGCTGGGCTGCGGCTTTGAGCTGCCCGAAACGCATGGAAATATCTTGAAGCTCCGTCAGAGCTGCCTGGGCCGAAGCAGGGTCCTTAACGTTTTGGAGCGAGGCGCGCAAGCGGCTGATATTCGCCACGATGTCGTTCTCCAGCGTTGCAGCTAGGTTGATGGCAGGCGCCGTTGTGGCCGGAACCGGCACCGGCTGCTGTTCACGCTGGCTGGCCGGAGCGACCTGCACCGTCTCGCCGGCGGGTTGTTTGTTATTATCCTCAGCGGACTGCTGTTCCTCCGGGGAAGGGAGAAGATAAAGCACCGCGCCGGCCAGGATCAGGGCTGGCAGTAGCCAACAGGCCCAGCTTTGGGGCGGGGAGCCCGGAGTGCCGCCGGCAGGGCGCCGGCGGCTGGCGGGCTGGCTCACCGGCCGCACGTCGATGTCCTGGAAGCGCCGCCCGGCGCCAGCAGGCATTGCGCGCTCGATATTCTCACGCTGGCTGGCAAGCAGGCTCGCTAGACCTCTGGCATCAAGCCCGGCCTGCACCTGCTCCCTTCTCAAAAAGCGCAATACCAACGGGGCAAGAAAGCCCAGGAGCCTTTTCGCCGATCCCTGACTAAATCCCGCATATTGAGCGATTGCCGTGCTAAGAATTTCGAGCGAACTGCCGCCTATGAGCGATGAGATCAAAGATAAGCCGGTCTCTGCCGTTTGCTTATGGTCCGAGCTAAGTATGCTGTTCACAATGCCGCTTGGCGGCATATCATCGAGTTGGGAAACCGCCGTTCCAAGCCTTTGTGCCCCATCCGGGCTCGACGCTGCGTTTGCAAGGCTCGCCAATATCCCCGGAATGGCGGCGCTAATGCCTTTCTGAACCGCCGCCTGCTCTAATTCAAAGGACGACGCGATCTTGCCGGCCGCTTCGGTAGACAAGTACTGCGTGATAGCTGAGACAAGATTTATGGACATCCTAAGCCTCTGATGCTGCAAAACAACTATCCTTATTAAGGACAGGTCAGAGGTAAGCTTCGTTCAAGAAAACTTGATTGCAATGTGAAATGCCAAAATTAATTAGCGTTATTTGAATAACACTGTTATGAGTTTTATTCAAATAATGAGGAATTTTATTGAATAATCAGCCCCAGCAGCCCGCCATCGCGTCAAACGGTTAGACCGGCCTTTTATTGTTCTCTGCTTTTAGTTCCTTCTTCGAGAGTTTTCCAATCAGCGTCTTTGGGAGCTCATCGCGGAACTCGATTTCTGACGGCATTTCAATTTTCGAGATCCGGGAGGAAAGGAACTGCATCAGCTCGTCCACGGTCGCACGATGATTGGTACGCAGCTTGATGTAAGCCTTTGGCGCTTCGCCCCGATATTGATCCGGAACGCCGATAACGGTAACCTCCTGCACAGCGGGGTGCTCGTAAATTGCCTCCTCGATGCGGCGCGGGTAGACGTTGAAGCCCGAGCAAATAATAAGATCTTTGATGCGGTCGACGATGTAGGTGAAGCCTTCGCTGTCCATATAGGCAACGTCGCCTGTCCGGAAGAATTCGCCGGTGAAAGCCTGCGCCGTTTCCTCAGCTTTGTTCCAATATCCTTTCATGACCTGCGGGCCGGAGATGCAAATCTCGCCCTTTTCTCCAAGCGGGACCTCCTGTTCTGGCGCATCGAGACTGCGCAAGGAGATAATCGTGCCCGGCACGGGCAAACCGATTGAGCCTTCTTTGACCGGCCCGCTTGGGGGATTGATGTGCGTGACTGGAGAGGTCTCGGACAGGCCATAGCCTTCCACGAGCTTGCAGCCAGATACCCGCTCGAACTCCCGCTTCACTTCGATAGGTAGCGGCGCTCCCCCTGAAATGCAGAATTTCAAGGATGAGAGATCATGCTGCTTAATGTCCGGCGCCTTGGCGAGCGCATTGAACAAGGTGGGCACCCCGGCCATGATCGTCGGCTTCGTCTTGTCGATGATCTTCAGCGCTTGTTTCAACTCGAAGCGCGGGAGCATGATCAACTGCCCAGCCTTGGCAATAGCGAAGTTCATCAAGCTGGTCATGGCGAAAACGTGGAAGAACGGAATCACACAGAAGAAGCGTTCGTTGCCGTCGCAGGCGATCCCTGGAAACCAGGAAGCGGCCTGCTGGACGTTGATCGAGAGGTTGGAATGCGTCAGCATCGCCCCTTTTGGCGTACCCGTCGTTCCGCCGGTATATTGCAGAACGGCGATCTCATTAACGTCTATCGCGGGAGCCTCGAAGCGTCCGTCATTGTTCTGAAGATCGCGGGAGGAGACAACGCCCGGAACGGCGCTCCATGACGATGCAACGTCTCCGCTTTTTAAGGCCCTGAAAAGCAGCGCCTTTGTCATGGGCAGCATGCTTTGGAACGGCACGGCGATGGCGCGCTCCAAGACGCCCGCCTCAAGAAGAGCCTCCACCTTGGGAAAGGTTGCCTTGAGATCGAGCGTGACCATGAGCCGGACATCTGCGTCCTTCGCCTGCTGGATCAATTCCGGGATCGCGTAGAGCGGGTTGAAGTTCACAACTATCCCGCCGGCCTTCAAAATCGCATAGTAGTAAACGATAAAGGCAGGACAATTTGGCAGGAGCAGCCCGGCGCGCGTTCCTTTCGTTACTCCAAGCTCGCGAAGCCCCTTAGCCGCGCGGTTGACTTGGCGCGCGAGTTCGGCATAGGTCATCAACTTGCCAAAGAAGTCCGTTGCTAGGTTTCCTCCGAAACGTGCTGCCGCGCTGTCAAGGAACGACGGCAATGGTGCGGGCGTGAAGCTTTGGTACCAATCGACATTTACTGGATAAGCCTTAAGCCATGGGTAGGCTGCATCGCGCGCACCGATCGCCTCTATGCCACTGGGTTGGATTTGTTGAAGGCTTTCCATGGCTTTCCGCCCTTAAGCTTATGATTGACCGGTGCTGGATAAAAACGCAGCGTCACACTCGCCAGCGCAGCGGTGAGACCTATCTATACACAGATATTGGTTTACCGGTACCGGAGCTAAACGAAAAATTCTGGACGAACCTGTGGCACATCTCTACAGAAGTGCATTCACCCGGCACAGCTAACACAAGGCTGGCCGTAGTGCGTTTACTCTGAGATCGAGGCGTGTCCCGCTTTCCGGCGTTTCGCTGGACTTAACGGATGTTTACCGCTATCTCGTTCGCCACGCGCCCGAGCGGAGGCTTGCGCGCACATTCTCTTTCACCTTTGCGCGCTCTGAGACCGGCGCAGGGAGCCCACCATGGATGTAGCAGAAAAGACCATCGCGATATTGCGCAAAAATATGCGCGATCCGAATAAGGAAATTACGCTAGACACCAAGCTGACGGATTTGGAAATCGAGTCGCTCGACCTTGCGGTGATTGTTTTTGATATCGAGGACACCTTCGGCATTCAAATACCGTACAATGCCAATGAAGAGGTGCAGGATTTTGCCACCGTTGGTTCGGTCGTCGACCGGGTCAAGGCAGTTCTTGCCGGTTCACAAACTTCGAACGCGGCCGCGTAGGCGAACCGGTTCAGGACACAAATTATGGGATTGAACGGCAAGGGACGCCGCGTCGCTGTTACCGGGCTGGGCGTGGTTTCGTCGCTCGGAACGGGCGTTCAGAAATTCTGGACCGCCATCAAAAATGGGGAAAATGGTATAAGGCCCATTGAAGGTTTTCCCCTTCAGGACCTTTACATCTCCATCGGAGGGGAGGTCCGCGACTTCGACCCGAAAGTCCATTGCAACACGAAGCCTCTGCTTCTGGCGGACAGGTATTCGCAATATGCCGGAGCAGCGGCGCAGGAAGCTGTCCGGCAGTCTGGCCTTGAGACGCCTTTCAAGAATGGTGAGCGCGCCGCCTCGATCGTGGGCTCCGGCATCGGTGGTCTGTCTACGCTCGAAAAGGCCTATGAAGACCTCTTCATCCACAAAAAGAAGGCGACGCACCCCCTTAGCCTCCTGCGCACCATCGGCAGCTCAGCCGCCGCGCATGTGAGCATCGATCACGGCATCCGTGGCCCTGTTTTCGGCACGGTCAGCGCCTGCTCCACGGCAGCCCATGCGATCGGTCTTGCGTTTCAGTTGATACGGAGTGGCGCCGTGGATGTCGCGGTCGCCGGTGCGGCGGAAGCCGCGATTACCTTTGGCTCGATGCGCGCCTGGCAGGCCATGCGGGTGCTCTCGCCAGACGGCTGCTTCCCATTTGCCAAGCGGCGCAACGGAACCGTGCTCGGTGAAGGCGCCGGTATCCTGGTCCTCGAAGACCTGCAGCATGCACAAGCGCGGGGCGCGGTGGTTCTCGCGGAGCTGTGCGGCTTCGGCATGACGTCGGACGCCGCCGACATGGTCAACCCAGACGTCGAAGGCCCCACGCGCGCGATGCAAATTGCTCTCGCCGGTGCACAGCTTTCTCCAGGCGATATCGACTATTTGAATGCGCATGGCACGGCAACGGCCGCCAACGACCTCAACGAAACGCGCGCGATCAAGAAGGTTTTCGGCGCGCATGCCAACAGGCTCTCGGTGTCCTCGACCAAATCGATGCACGGTCATTGCCTGGGAGCCGGCGGGGGCGTTGAGGCGGTTGCGTGCATCCAAGCAATGCTGGAAGGCTTTGTGCCGCCGACAATGGGCTTCGACGAGCCAGGCGACGAATGCGACCTCGATTACACGCCGAACGAGGGGCGCTATCGTGAGATTGGCTATACAATGTCGAATTCGTTCGCTTTCGGCGGCCTCAATGCCGTGCTAGTTTTCGGTCCTGCCCCAAATTAGCGATTAAGCAGCCGCTTTTTTGCCTAAATCGCGCTGCGCTTAAACAGATGCTGGCGCGTTGCATCCGGAGTAAGGGTGCCGATGGCAACTGCCGGCACGGTCAACATGTTGAATGCGTGCGTGGGCACGGATTGGAAGGTAGGTTTATGGCGACGATGTCCAGCGAGCATAGCCCGTTAGCTTGGATTGTCTTCATCGTCCTTGTTCTGGGGATTCTCGCGCTCGACCTTGGCGTTTTTCATCGTAAGCCGAGAGAGATCCCGGTTCGCGAAGCGCTCTGGACCACAGCCGCCTATATCGCGCTCGCCCTTTGTTTTAATGTCTGGGTCTATTATGCATATGGCGACTCAGCGGCTCTTGAGTTCCTTACCGGCTATTTCATGGAAAAGGCGCTGAGTATGGACAACATCCTGGTGTTTGTTGTCATATTTGCCTATTTCCAGGTGCCTCCCCAATCCCAGATGCGAGTGCTTTTGTGGGGAATTATCGGCACTCTTATCTTACGCGGGATTTTTATTATTGCCGGTTTGGCCCTGATCGAGGCCTTCGAATGGATGCTTATCGTCATGGGCGGGTTTCTCATCTATACCGGAATAAAGACTATGGTCTCCGGAGAGGAGACAGCAGATCTGAAGAATAGCCGGATTATAAATATCGTGCGGCGTGTACTGCCGGTAACAGCAGAATATCATGGTGAAAAGTTTTTTACCAAGAAGATATCTGGAAAAACAGCTGCTACACCTCTTTTTCTTGTTTTAGTAGTATTAAATATAACAGATATCGTATTCGCATTAGATTCCATTCCAGCCGTTTTTGCGATTACGCGCGATCCTTTCATAGTTTACACATCGAATGTATTTGCGATCTTAGGTCTACGCGCTCTCTATTTCGCATTGGCCGGAATGATAGGTAGATTCCACTATCTTAAGTTCGGTTTAGCCATGGTATTGATCTTTATCGGCCTTAAAATGGTTTGGAACTATCTCCCATTGCCGGATATTCCGACGTCGTGGGCTCTCGTGGTAACGGCCGTATTGATTTTCGGATCGATCTTTGCGTCCGTCATCCGCACCCGGCAGGAAGGAAAAGAGGAGCGCGCAAGCACGCCGCAATAATACCAGGCTTAACGCGCTCGCTCCAAAATCGAGCAGAAATTCGCAACCGCCGCTCCTCCCATGTTGAAGACACCGGCGAGCTTCGCGCCCGGAATTTGCATGTCCCCTGCCTCGCCCATCAACTGCATGGATGCCATGATATGCATGGATACACCCGTTGCGCCGATGGGATGGCCCTTGGATTTGAGGCCGCCGGAGGGATTGACCGGAAGCTTGCCTGTTTTCTCAGTCCAGCCTTCGCGCACCGCGATATGCCCTTTGCCGGGCCCAGTCAGCCCCATCGCTTCATATTCGATAAGCTCGGCAATGGTGAAGCAATCGTGCGTCTCGGCAAGACTGAGATCGTCGAGGGTAACGCCAGCCCGTTCCAGAGCCTGCGCCCATGCGCGGCGCACGCCATCGAAGGCCACCGGATCGCGCCGTGAAACCGGTAGGATGTCGCTAGCATGGGCCGTCGAGCGGAAGCGGATCGCGCGCGGCGCACCGCCAGCCGCGTCTTCCGCCACGAGAACGAGAGCCGCGGCTCCATCCGAGATGAGCGAGCAGTCGCTGCGCCGGAGCGGGTGCGTGACATAGGGATTCTTCTCCGAGACCGTATTGCAGAACTCGAAGCCCAAATCCTTGCGCATGTGCGCGAGCGGGTTCGCCACGCCGTTCTTGTGGTTCTTGGCGGCGATGCGGGCGAGTTCCTCGGACCGGTCGCCGTAACGCTGGAAGTAGTTCTGCGCGATACGCGCAAAAATGCCCGCGAAACCGGCTTCGACGTGGCCCTCTTCCTTCCGGTAGCTTGCGCCCAGCAGGATATCGCCCGTCTCCGCCAAAGGCTTCGCCGTCATTTTCTCCGCACCAACAACCAGCGCGACCTTGCCCTGCCCTGCTTCCAGAAAGTTGAGCGCGGCGTAAATCGCAGCGGAGCCGGTGGCGCAGGCGTCTTCGAGGCGGACGGCCGGCTTCGTTGCCAGCGCAGGTTCGCTCAGCGCAGGCATCGCGCCCTGAAAGTCCTGCTTTTGGAAGCCGTTATTCATCACACCAACGAAAACGCCATCGACGTCCTCCGGTGCAACTTGAGCGTGATCGAGGGCGGGACGGACGACGCGCGCCATCAGCGCCTCGGTGTCCGGCTCTTCGAGCTTGCCGAAGGGCGAATGCGCCCAGCCTGTGATAAATGCCGAACGAGCCATGCGATCCTCTCTTCCCGATGACACCGCTAATATATGCCCGGAAGATGGAAAGATTGAACTGCGGGCGGAGCAGCCCCCCTCAGCAAGCCTGACGCAATCGAATTCGCGGCGCTGCAGGCGATACAAGATGTTACAGGACTATCCAATTAACCCGCCTTTTAGCCGGAATCCAGCCGCCATTCTGTGATCTGCTGGCAAGACACCCGTATATGGCGGCTTTGCGAAGCGAGTATCTCGCGGGAGAACCTATTATGTTCAAGATTGCTAAATATATCCTCGGCGCCGGGCTTATCTTTGGAGCAACGGCAGCATCGGCGGGCGGCTTGCCGCAGGACGTCATCGATGGCGTTATGAACTCATGCCGGCCCGACTATCACCGGTTTTGCTCCTATGTGGTGCCGGGCGGCGGACGCGTGGCACGTTGCCTGCTCGATCATGAAACCGAGCTCACTCCATCCTGCCTGATGCCGCTCAAGCTCGCCTATGCGATTGAAGCTTGCCTGCCCGATTACAATCGCTTCTGCAATGGGGTGCCGAGAGGTCCGGAAGCTCTCGAATGCCTTGCCGATAGGACCGGCTCGCTTAACCCGGAATGCCAGAGTGTGGTGAGCGCCAACGCTCGTTATATGGAGCCGCGCCATGACCGCTACGGTTATAACCGCAGTCCCGCACCCAACGGCGAAGCCTATGCCTACCGTGAAGATCGCGGCCAGGACCGCTATGCGGATGACAGCGCTCCCCGCTATAACCCTTATGACGGCGGCGGGGATGGCGAGCGGCAATATCCTGATAACGGCCCTTCCAACCGTGACGAGGAGGAAGAGCGCGAAGCGGTCAAGTAGGTGCGCTCCCGTATCCGTTGACGCGCGCGCAGCGGAGTGGCAGCTTCTGGCGTATGAACCCGATGGATAACTCGAAAAAAGCAAATGCCGGGAGCCGTGTTGTGCGCATTGGACTTTATGCGGCAATTGCGCTGCTCTCCGCTGCCGCCGGTGTTTTTACCGCCCGCTTCATAGGGTCAACCGATGGCAACCGGCTGGCCGTAAGCGGCGGAGATCAAACGCTTGGGACGCTGATCCCGCGCACAAGCCCGCAGGCCGTGCCGGATCTCGCCTTCATTGATGCCGAAGGCAAGCCGCATCGCCTTTCCAAATGGCGCGGCAAAGCCGTGCTGCTCAATCTCTGGGCGACCTGGTGTCCGCCTTGCAGAGCTGAGCTGCCATCGCTCGACAGGCTAGAAGCCAAGCTCGGCAGCGATAAGTTCACCGTGCTCGCTCTCAGCACAGACCGGACAGGACCGGGACAGCCCGCCGCATTTTTCGCTCAGCAGGGCATCGGCCATCTGGCCGTGTACAATGACAGCACAAACACCGCAATTTCCAGCCTGGGCGCGCCCGGACTACCGCTATCGGTCCTATTGGACAAGGAAGGGCGCGAGGTGGCCCGGCTCCTCGGCCCCGCCGAGTGGGATAGCCCAGAAACCATCGCCAAGATCAAGGAATATATCAACCGCGGCGAGACCCCGGGCTAATTCCTGCTCTTGGGCGCTCTTGAATGCTGGAAAGCTGCGGCAGGTGGTCGCAAGTGCCGGTATGCGTGGCTTGACCTTTGCCTGCTATACCGCCAGCCATCGCGTTTTCCTTTGATATGCTAACATGCTCTCCCATGTTCCGGGAATTGGCAACCTGAAGCCTATGTCCTACTCGGCATTCAACACCTGAGAGAAGGCGATCCAAATGCTGTTGGCGGAAGGCCAATCCATTTTCGGTGCAAGGGCATACGCCGTGGCTGAAGATCGCTCCATCGTTTTATCCGGCGACCGGAAGCTAAGCTTTGCGGAGTTTGGCGCGCCACGCGGGTTTCCCGTTTTCGGGTTTCATGGAACGCCCGGATCGCGCTTTATGTTCCGGCTGGTTCATGAACCGGCCCGGCGGTTGGGCCTGCGCATCATTGCGCCCGAGCGTCCGGGCTTTGGGCGCTCGACTTTTCAGCGCAACCGGAGGCTTGCCGATTGGGCGAGCGATGTGGCCGCGCTCGCCGACCACCTTGGGCTGGATCGTTTCGGCGTGGCGGGAATATCCGGCGGCGGGCCTTATGCGGCTGCATGCGCTGCGTTATTGCCGGAGAGGGTTACGGTCTCGGCACTTATTGGCCCTGTCGGACCCGTGCGGGTACCCGAAGGCCCGGATGCCATCGGCGCGGCGCAATATATGATGTTCCGCGTTTTCCCTCATCTGACACTTGTTGTGCAGAGTATTTTCTCCGTGGGCCGGCTCATGTTCTTGAATGCGCCAGACACCATGTACCGGTTCATCTTGAGGCGGGCCAGTTCTGCCGACCGGCGCATTTTGTTGAGGCCGGAGATCCGCCGGAACCTTCTCGATGGCGTCACGGAAGGCTTGCGGCCTGGTATTCGGGGAGCGATCCAGGAAATGAAAATTTTCTCCAAGCCCTGGAACTTGCCGTTCGAGGCGATAAGGGCGCCCGTTCTCTTGTGGCAGGGAACGAGGGATCAAAACGTGCCGGTTGCCGCTTCGCTTCGCTTGGCGCGCCTTATTCCCACCTGCGAGCTATTCCGGCTCGACGGCGCAGGCCACTATTGGATTTTCGAAAATATAGAGGAAGTACTAAAAGCGATTATGCAGAAAATGAGCGAGCCGCATCCACGTTAGACTCTCCAAACAAGATCGAAGATAGCTCATGTTTCCGTTAAAAGATTCGATCAGGATTCCTTATCCGCCGCTCATTACATATCTGCTTATATTGATCAATGCTGCCGTTTTTCTCTATCAAGACGCGCTCAGCCTTCGTGACGCATATGACTTTTCATTACAGCATGCCCTTGTGCCGCGCCGCTATTTCGATCCCGCATGGGCAGCGGCGCATGGGTTAAGTCCCAGCAATTATCTGCCATTCATCGCGGGCACCTTCATGCATGGCAGCTGGTGGCATCTCATCCTTAACATGTGGACGCTGTTCATTTTCGGGGCATCGCTAGAGGGCCGCATCGGCCGCTTTGGCTTTCTCAGTTTTTATCTGGTCTGCGGGCTGATCGCGAGCATCGCGCATGCCTACTTCAATAAGGACTCCACTGTTCCAACGCTTGGCGCTTCGGGCGCCATCGCTGGCGTTCTCGGCGCCTACGCCACCACCTTCCCGAGGGCAAAGATCACGATCCTGATCCTGATCGTCATTATCCCGCTCTTCTTCAAAATCCCTGCGCTTGGCTATGCGCTGATCTGGTTCGCATTTCAATTCTTGCAGGGTTTCATAGACCTTGTTTCGGTTTCGATGGGCGGAGGGATCGCCTGGTGGGCGCATATCGGCGGATTCCTTGCCGGCCTTATCCTCATTCCGCTTTGGCGGCTTGGCCCCGATCGCACAGTGGACGAGGCGGAAGAGGCGCGTCAGCGCTTTGCGCAGCTGGAGCCTGGGCCTTCGAAAAGCGAGCCGCCGCAGGAGCAGTCAGGCTGGACGCGCGGCCCCTGGGATTAGAGCATTTCCAGCGGAAACAGTGTCGTCATTGCGAGCGAAGCGAAGCAATCCATGGCCAAGTTCCTGACGTTGCGTTGGATCGCCACGGCGGCAGAAGCCGCCTCGCGATGACGGCTCAACGCATACCGGCCGGATACGCCTATCAGAATATGGCAAGCCCAGCGCCTGCTGCCGCCAGGAGCGCGGCCACAGCCAGTACCGGGAGCCGCACCACGGTGAGAGCTGCGAAGGCCAGGAGTGCAAGCGCCGCGTCGAGCGGTTTGAGGATGGTGGACGTCCAGATCGGCTGATAGAAGGCCGCCCCGAGAATGCCCACCACGGCGGCGTTGACCCCGTATAGGGCGCCCCTCGCCGATTGCTTCGAGCGCAGGCGGTCCCAGAAGGGCAAAGTCCCATAAAACAGCAGCAGACCGGGCAGGAAGATCGCGATAACGGCCACCAGCGCGCCTATCGCGCCTCCGGGCCCAATGCTTGCCTTGGCACCGAGGAATGCGGCAATGGCGAAGAGCGGTCCCGGAAGCGCCTGCGCCGCGCCATATCCAGCCAGGAAGTCGCCGTGAGGTACCCAGCCGGGCTGCACGACCGTTTCTTGCAGCAAGGGAAGCACGACATGCCCGCCTCCAAATACAAGCGCCCCTGCGCGATAGAACGCTTCCGCAAGCTGGACCACTCCGTTCTGGGAAACGGCTACGGCAAGCGGAAGCCCCGCGAGGAGAAGAAAAAACAACGAGATTGCAGCCAAGGCTGGCGTTCTCCCGGTGCTTAATCCGAAGGAGTGGCCGCGCGGCCGTTCGCCGGTGCGAAGAAAAATGAGGCCGAAGACCGCACCGAGAGCGATTGCCGCAAGCTGCAGCCCGCCATTCGGGATGGCAATGAGGACGGCCGCGATCGAAAAGGCAAAGCCGGCCCGCGGCAGGTCCGGACACAGGCTGCGCCCCATGCTCCAAACCGCCTGCGCCACCACTGCGACGGCAAGCAGCTTCAATCCGTGAATGAGGCCCTGGGCGATGCCGCTCTGCGCATATTTCAAACCGTAAGCCGCGAGCAGCATGAGAAGCGCAGACGGCAGGGTGAAGCCAAGCCAGGCCGCAAGGCCTCCGCGCAAGCCGCCTCTCAAGAGGCCGAGCGCGAACCCTGTTTGCGAGCTTGCCGGGCCGGGCACGAATTGCGAAAGCGCTACGACATCGGCATAGGCCTCGTCGTTGAGCCATTTGCGGCGATTGACGAATTCAGCGCGGAAATAGCCGAGATGGGCGATGGGGCCGCCGAAGCAGGTGCAGCCCAAGCGGAAGAACACGAGGAAAATCGTAAGCGTTTGGGTCATGTCCGGCTTGGCCTTACGGTTGGAATCCTAGTCCGTCATTGCGAGCGTAGCGAAGCAATCCAGGGCTACGTCTCTGACCTGCTCTTGGATCGCCACGGCGGCTATTGCCGCCTCGCGATGACGGTGAAACGCATATCGGTCAAATTCCTCTAACCGGTCTTATGCAGGGGACTCTTTTGGCGGCGTGGGCGGCGGCTTGGCAGCACCAGTGACGGCTCCGGTCTTTCCGTCTGGCTTGCGTTTGTCTTCAAGGCGCTTCGCCTTCTCCGCTAACGCGGCCTCCCAGTCTTGCGCGAGAATCTGCGCCAGCTCCTCCGAGCGCTGCATGGCGAGCGCCGCCATTTTTTGCTCATCGGTATAGTGAGCGTAGTCTTCGTAAAGGCGGGCTTCGTCATGCTCCTTGAAGGTGTCCAGCGTGAAGCGGATTTCCCCCTCGGGCATCCCAACGCCGCGCAGCACGCCGCGTGTGAGTTCGAGAGACGAGAGGAACGTCTCGCGTTGAACATGTTTGACGCTGAGATCCAGGAGCTGGTGC
>CAZCIF010000036.1:0-12289 GCA_964498645.1 uncultured Rhodomicrobium sp.
AAGCTGGCCTAACAGTCACCAGCTTAAGCGGGTCATGGCTGCGGCCGGCCGGAAACGCCGGTTCGAGAAAAGCCGTTGCAACTCTTCCTGACCGATCGCGCTGCCCTCCGCCGCATCACCCCTATGCACCCGGCTAGCGACATAGATGGCGTCTATACCCTGCTCGAAGGCGCCTTTGATGTCGGTGTCGATGCCGTCGCCGATGGCGAGAATATCGTTCCGGCCCAGCGGCTTCGAGAGCTTCCGTATCGCGGCATCGTAAATGGGCGGGTACGGCTTTCCAGCCTGAATAACAGTCTGCCCGAGCGCTGCGTAGCGCACGGCGAGCGCGCCCGCGCAAGGCAAGAGCCTGTTGCCGCGCTCTACCACAAGATCGGGATTTGCGCAGATCATAGGCACGCCGCGGGCTGCAAACACAGCCAGCATACCGTCATAGTCTTCCGCAACTTCGTGATTTTCGTCAAAAAAACCTGTACAGACCACTAGCGTAGCGGCGCCGGCAGGGGCGAAGTTGACGTGCAGGCCGTCAAAAAAGCCCTTGTCGCGTTCCGGTCCCAGATGAAAAACGGGCTCGCCCGAGTGAGCTTCGACAAAAGTCCGCGTCACATCGCCGGATGTGACGAGCGCATCGAAACAGTCTTCCCGCACGCCGAGCGAATACAGATGCTTGATAACGGCAGCCGAACGCTGCGGCGAGTTCGAGATTAGGATGGCTTCGCCGCCCCGCTCCCTGAATGTCCGGCAAGCCTGCAAGGCTGGCTCAAACGCGGTCATCCCGTCATGGAGAACGCCCCAGACATCGCAAAGCCAAGCCTTGCGATGCTCGCTCATTCCGGCGATGCCGGTCAGGATTGGGATGGGCGCGCGCTCGTAACTCTTCATTTGCAGGATACGCCGCGCGTAAATCCGGGCGAGTTTCAGGAATGGGCAGCGGTAAACGCATCCACTACCCGGTGAGAAGGACTAATAGGCCGAAGCGATCGCTTCGACTCTGTCTCTGCGATAAATATCGCGGCGGAATTGAACGGTGCCGTCAGGCGTTGCCCACGCGGTCATGTAGGTCCAGAACAGCGGAACGCGTTTCTTCAGCCGGACAAAAAGCCGTTCCCCCGTCTGCTTCATGCGGAGCACTTGCGGAACCGTCCAGCCATTGTCCTCCAAGAGCCAGGCAACGAGCTGGTGCACGTTTTGCACGCGCACACAACCGGAGCTATCGGCCCGGAAGCTTCTCGAAAAAATGCTTTGTCCGGGAGTATCATGCATGTAAACGCCATGCGGGCTGGCGAAGTTGATTTTCACGTATCCGAGCGGATTATCCTCGCCCGAATTTTGCACATAAAAATAGTGGAGCGGTGCATCCGAGGACCAGTTGATCTGCTGCGGATTGATCTTCTGACCCTTTTGATAGGCGGCGTAATCGGCGTAGGCGTCGATCTTATATTTCGCCAGAACATCCTGCCCCTTCGGCTGCATCTCGCGCCCTTTGGGGATGAGGTCGGACTTCAAGACCGTCGGCGGGACAATCCAATCCTTATTGAAGTTGATTTCCTCGATTGCCGATTGAAGCAGCGGCGACGGACGGTCAGGCTTGCCGACAACGCCTGCGTGGCGCGAGACCACCTGATTGTTGTTGATGGCCTCGATTTGCGCCGAGGGGATATTCACAACGACATATTTGCCCGCGGGTGCTGAAGGCGCAAAGCTTTGAAGCCGGGTGAGGTTTGTGCGGAGCTGACGCAGCCGCGCGCTCGCCGGGACGTTGAGCGCCTCGATCGTGTACTTATCGAGAAAGCCCGTCGGCGGAATGCCATGGCGCTGCTGTGTCTTTTTGACAGCCTGCTCGACATAGGAATCGAAAATTTCAGGGTATCCGCCATAGGCTTGAAGATCGCCCGTCGCCTGGAGCCGGCGCCGGAGCTGCACAACGGCGGGATGGTTCATCCCAGTCCGCAGCTCAATCATGGGCAATTGCGGCCAGCCGCCGCGAGCCACGATCTGGGCATATTGCTTGATGGCATTTTTCGTAGCGGAAACATTTTCCTTCGCCAGCGTGGGAAATCCGCGTTCCGGCTGCGTTTCCCATTCGCGGGCAAAAGCGCGTTCGCGGGCGGTCTGCTCCCAGGAGTCACCGCCGGATTGGTCGAAGCCAAGCCAATCGTCGTTGCTGCTAAAGGCCCGCTGCGCGTAAGCTTGAAACGCGCCCGCTGCAATCATGAAGGCAGCCGCTACAAGCGTAGCCATCCCTCTCTGTTTCATGATCCCTATCTTGCCTTTCAACATGCAAAAATGCCCGGTAATGCCGGTACGCCCAGAACGCTAGCGTGAAGCCCAATTATGGCCACAACGGGGTTGTTTTGACGTTTGCGGATTGCTTGCAGACGCCTATATCGGACCATTTACGGCTTCAGCCTACTCAACCTTGAGGGTAGCGCAAGTAATGCGGCGAAACTTGCCTGGATTCAAGGCGGCGGCGTGCTTTTGCAGGGGCTGTGCGCATCGTGCAACGCCGCAGCTACCTCACTTTACAGCTGATAGCGTATCTGGTCGCCCCAGAACCGTTCGAGCTTGACGGAAATTTGATTGAAGTGCTTTAGGTCCGGCACTCCTACACCGCCCACTTTCTCCAGCATCGTAAGCTGCCGTTCGAGAAGGCGGTTAACCATTTCCGATATGGCTTTCCCCTTCTCCGTCAGCTTTACCCGTACGGATCGCTTGTCGGTGCGCGAGCGCTGATGATGGATGTAGCCGCTCTCGACAAGCTTCTTAAGGTTGTAGGAGACGTTCGAGCCGAGATAGAGGCCGCGTGTCTTCAGTTCGCCAGCGGTCAATTCCACATCCCCGATGTTGAAGAGCAGAAGAGCCTGGACGCTGTTCACGTCGGTGCGGCCAACGCGTTCGAATTCATCTTTGATGAGGTCGAGAAGCAGGCGATGCAGCCGCTCGATCATGCGAAGTGTCACAAGATAATGAGATTTTAGGGTCTGGTCGTCCGGCTGGACGCGCACGAAATCGGCGATCATGTCACGAGCAATCCTCTTAGCGTTGATATCCGCGGATGCAACCTAGAGGTGAATCCATGAATAACGGCTTAATTATAGCAACTTTTAGGAGAATAATTGCAAGCTTTTGTACCTGAAGCCGTTTATATTTTGTTCATGTGCGAAACAAAGCTCCAAAATTATCTTAACCAAATATTAAGACTTCGATTGTTGCAGCGTGCCGCCCGCGCGCGGGGTGACGCCGCAGGCCAGGCCGTGAAGCAATCGGCCGGAGACGGTATCAGCGGCGCGTCACCTTGCTCATGAGCGGCTGGGCTGTGCCGGGGGCAAGCGGAACTTCGTGCGTCCAGAGATGATCCGAGCGCGCCTTTTCGTAGCCATAGCGGTAAAGAGCACGCATATAATCCGTATTGAAACCGGGCGTGACGCCCGGCCCATAAGCGGATTTCAGCCATGCGTCGAAGGTGTTGTCGATGGAGGTAATATAGAACCGCTCACGCCCGACGACGGCGGCAGTCGCAAAAAGCGTCTCCTTGGCGTCGTTCTTGATCAGCGTCGAGAACGACCGGGAAATCGTTGGCAGTACGCCCGGCTCAATAACCTCGAATTGCGGCGTGAGGTGATTGTTGATTACAACCCAAACATGGACAGGCACGCCCTTAGGCTTGGCGATCCCCATCCCGGTCGAAAGCACGACATCCGGCAGGATGAAGACTTGCCTCGTGGCGCCGCCATCGACATGCATTTCCTTGAAACGCCGGCCGTTTGCCTCCACCTCGATATAGGTTGGGCCGAAGATGCCGGGAATACTGGCTGAAGCGACAAGCACATCCCTGAACAGATCCCGCGAGTCTGGATGGTGGCTTGCGGCGATGGCGCCCATATCCCACACAATGCCGCGCTGCGCGTCGAGGTTGGTGGTCACGATGAAAAGCCGCCGGCCCTTCGCGTGCTCGGCAGCAATCGCCCTCAAGAGCCTGGCATCGACAAACTTATCGACCAAGTCCACAAGCGACGAGCGGCGAACCTCCGCCGAGCCGAGAAGGGCAAACACGCCTCCGAGATCGCCTAGGACCTGCGCGACACCGCCGGCGAACGCCTCCTCAATCTTGCCGTCGTAATTCGCGCCCACGAATGCAAGCGGCGCGATCAGCGCGCCCGCGCTTACTCCAGTGACGATCGCGAATTTGGGCCGGGTGCCGGTTGAGGTCCAGCCATTGATGACGCCTGCGCCATAAGCACCTTCATAGGCACCGCCTGAAATCGCAAGCACATCGAAACTGCCGGTAACGCCGATGGCAGAAGAAAGCACCGAGCCCTTCAAAAACTCTTGAAGCTCTCCATCGCTGCCATCGACCCAGAAGCGCGCATTGGGGATGCCGGGGATTCTTGCGGCCGATTGCTCGCTCGCGGTGAAACTATCGCGAGGGATGAAGGAGCACGCCGAAAGTATGAGCGCCGAAAAGAAAGTTACGGCGAGAAGAGCGTGCCGTGCGAGGAACGCCGGGGCAATGGCACGGCCATGCACGGCGGAGCTTGATTCTCCACTCATACGGCCCCCACCTCACGTTTCGCCAAGTTTCCTCTTCCCACGGACAGATCAAGGCGTCAACAGCATAGCTGGCCGCAAGCCCCTTAGCGCAGCGGATCGTGGTAATTCCGCAACCGGCTCGTCCCGCATTGCCGTTAGAGTATTTCCGGCGCAGGTGGAATCCCGTCATTGCGAGCGTAGCGAAGCAATCCAGGGTTAAGTTCCTGATACTGCTATGGATCGCCACGGCGGCAAGAGCCGCCTCGCGATGACTGCTGAATGCATCACTCTAGGAGCGGGCGGGCGGTGTCCAAGAGTCGGTGAGCTGCAAGCCGCCACCGGGCAGCGGCTCGAAGAGCGATTGCACAAATTCGCCGCTCACCTCGTTCAACGACGAGGGCCTCCACTTCGGTGACCGGTCCCCATCGAGGATAACGGCCCGCACACCTTCAAGAAAATCGGGCTGCCGGATCATGCGCGCCGCGAGCCGGTATTCAACGATGAGCGCTTCTTTCAGGTTTTTGTAGTTCCGGCCGCGCTTGAGGTGCTCGAAGGTGACTTTCAGCGCGAGCGGCGACCGCTTGGAGAGCGTTTCTAGCGTCTCCCGTGCCCAGGCACGCCAAGGCCCTTGCTCGCGCTCCAGGCCCCTTAAGATGTCATCCAGGGAGGATGACGCAAATATCCGGCCGATGGGTTCCTGCAGCTTTTCCAGCGTGCTTTGTCCGGGATGCTCATGCAAGCCGTCGGCGACGGGGTCGATAGGCTCGCCCTCGATCATCGCGGCTTTGATGGTTTCGAACTGAGAGGCGGGAATGCAATGGGTCGCCACGCCGGTGTAATAGGCATCGGCGCGGTTGCATACGCGGCCCGTCAGCCCGAGATACATTCCCGTCATTCCCGGCATGCGAGGCAGAAACCAGCTTGCGCCGATGTCCGGGAAAAAGCCGATCCCCGTCTCGGGCATGGCAAAAGTCATGTTCTCCCCGGCGGCGCGGTGGGTGCCATAAAGACTGATGCCGATGCCTCCGCCCATCGTAATGCCATTGATGAGCGCCACATGGGGCTTTCTAAAGCACTGCAGCGTCCAATTATGCTGATATTCTTCCGCGAAAAAGCGGTCAGCATCTTCCAGGCTATTCAAGCAGCAATCGCGGATCGCCCGGATGTCGCCGCCTGCGGAAAATGCTTTGCCCTCCGCCTCCATCACGATCCCGTAAATATGCGGGTCTTTCGCGCATCGGTGATAGAAAGCCTCAAGCTCGCGGATCATCCCGCGCGTGAGTGCATTCAACGCCGCCGGCCTGCTGAGGCGCACGAGCCCCGCGCGGCCGTGTCCGGCGAGAATGATTTCGCTCCCGGCTGGGTCCATGACAAATTTCCGATAGGCGGCGAGAGGGCTAATCCGTGCTGCCGCTCGCTATCGAGCGGTAGACTGCAATCTTCGCCGGACTGAAGAGAAACGTTTTGATCCGGTTTAGAATGGGCAGAGGCACTCTCTCGAAAAATTTCATTTGGTCAAGCGTGCCTTCGCATCCTGCATTTTCAAAAATAAGGTAGATGGAACGGGGATTGAGCTTATGGGAGGCGGTCACATTGCTCAGAATGATTTCGAGATAGCTCGCAGGCATGCTGTGGGGAATGAACAGGACAGCCGGCTGCGCGGGGATCTCGACGCCCTCCCGATCGCCGCGCAAGGTGCGCACATCCCGGCAGCTCATATAGGAGCGCGAATATTGAGCGAGGTTCATCTCAAGCACTTCGGCGCCTTCGGCATCGAAGGCGTAGCCTGTGGCGTGCTCGAAATCGCGCCGCGCTGCAAGAAGCAGCGTGCGGCCGTTGCCCGCGTGAAAGTCAACGAATGCGTATCGCTTCAGGTCAGCGGGCAGCGCGGACAAGGCCCAGCCGAGACACTTCCTTGGGATCGGCCCCTGGTAGAGAAATGAAATCTTTGGCCCCGATTCCGTTTGCCTGACGTCATAGACCTGCAGGCGGGGCGTTTTCCTGAAAAGAAGCTGCTCAACGCGGCGATCGAAGACATGGCGGTGAATGAGGGCCAAGAGAGCCAGATAACGGCGGCGCCATTCGAGAAGGCGCATCCGCTGGACTGAACGGCCAATGGCGTGAATACCGGCTTTGGTGCTTTTTGCCAGGAATGCGCTTGCGCGCTGGACCTGTGACCGGGCTTGGGGTGCGGCATGACCGTCCGGGATTGCCGCTTGCGATCTAGCGGCTTGCGCCTCGGCGGCCGGGGCAGGGTCCGCTACCGGCTTCTCCGGCTCAACCTGTCTTTCAACGGGCGGATTGACCGGCCCCTGATACCGGACGGACTTATGCTGTTCGACAAGCTTATTCGGCACCCGCTCAGGATTGCCTCCGGTTTCCGCAGGCTGTTTGAGAGCATTTGCAACAGGTGCATTCCCTTTCGGGGAATACAATGGAGCTTGCTTCTCCCGCTCTTGCTGAGCCAGGTGCCGCCAATAGCTGTTACGGTCAACGTTCGAGAACTTGGGGAGAGGGCGCTCTTTCGCCGAACCTTTGTCAGTCATGGTGCCTTCCGCAATGTGCCCCTTGCTGCTCCGGTACGATCAAGCAACGCGCAGTTCTAGCACGAACACCAATCGGGCATAAAACCATCCACAGGTTGTTAACTAGGCGCGGGCCGCTAATAACGCGAGAGGCATTAGCCGTTATTTTGCCGCAGCAACCTATGCCGCCAATCGGCTGTTGTAATTTTACGACGCATCAACCTTTCCATGCCATTGTCTGAAGTGTTGGTGCTCATTCAATTTGTGAGGAGAGGCCGCGTATCATGGCTAATTATGGACAGGCGTTCAGCCACTCTCGCGATGCTCTTCTGCGGGCTTTGCCCCGCCTCTACAAATTCGCGCTTGTATTAACGGTCAATGAAGAACTGGCGCGCGCGCTGCTGCGCGGAACTTGCAAGTCGCTGATGACCCGCAAGGATTGGCGCGAGGACGATCGCGATCACCTGATCGATGCATTCCGGCGCATGTTCGCTCTTTGGAGCGCAAAAATCGCCGAAGACCCTGATATTCAGAAGAAATGCCCGCCCGAGCCGCGTCTTTTCGCCGGGAGCCTGATCAAAGGGCCGTTGGCCGGAAACGCGCATTTTGCAAAATTCATCGCAAACCTTCCTTCACCGCAAAGGGGCGTGCTCTATCTCGTTTATGGAGAGGGGGCTTCCTACGAGGAGGCTGTGGAAGTCACGGCACTGAATATGCTCGCGCTCATGAAACTGCTCGCCCGCGGGCATCTCGCCCTCTCGCATTGGCTCGACCATAGGGGCCTTGCAGAAGACGGGATGCGCCGCGTAAGCCTTGAAATCGAACCCCGGCCCGGTCGCGAGCGAGCAGCATGACACAGCTTAGCGACGAATTTCTGCTCGCCTATCTCGACGGGCAATTGGAGAAGGGCCAGACTGCCGAAGTCTCGCAGCTTGCAGGCTCGAACCCCGAGGTCTCGCGCCGCGTCGCACGCCTTAAACGCACGCAAGCGCATCTCATCGAGACTTTGGGCGGATTTGCGCGCGAAGAAATTGCGCTCAATGGGGATGCGTTTCAATTCGATGATAACGGCGCCAAACAGAAGATTAAGCCAGTCCTCCCTATGCAGGCCCACGCGCCGGAGCACAAAGCGTCAGGCGCGATCAGAAAGCTTCTTTTCCTGGGTGCGGTTTTCGCCAGCGGCTTGCTTGGCGGTTATGGCGCAACCCTCTTGACCGCCCACCGCGCACCCCTGCCGCCGAAGACGGCGGACAGGCCGCCATCCGCACTCTTTTCGCCTGCATCCTGGTCTTCAGACATCGCGAAGTTTCACAGCTTCTTCCCCCGCGAGATGCTGACGCCCTACCCGGACGCCATAGCAAATCCGGAACTTATTCGCTTTCAGCTTGGAAAGATCACGGCGAAGGCGCTGACTCCGCCCGACTTCAGCCGGCAAGGCTTCGCGCTTTATCGCGGTCAGACCTTCAACTACGCCCAAGACCACATGATGCAGCTCACCTATTCGTCGAAGACCGAGCCGCCCTTGACGCTCTATGTGCTGCCAGCGACCGGCTATGCGGACAGTCCCGTAGCGAGCCAATCCTTGGGGGCCTTTAAAGCCGTGAGCTGGGTGTCGGACCGCGTTCGCTTTCTTCTGACGGGAGACAAGAACGTGGAGGACCTGAAGGTTCTCGCGATCCTCGCGGAAAGCCAGATGCCGAGGAAGCGGTAGGCCGCCAGACGGCAAAAATCTTAGCTTAACGCCCAACACCGTTCCCTCTCCCTCTGGGAGAGGGAACGGTGTTGCACGCTTCTAGCGCCTTGTTTGGGCGTCCCTTCTCCCATGGGGAGAAGGACAGGATGAGGGGCATCGCAATCGAACAGTGTACGCCCCCCGGTGGCCGATGAACCATTCAGCCGGATTTGGTATGACGCTATACGATTCGCTTTTTAAATGCGGCGAGATCGTCCGGCGTGTCGATGTCGATCGCAAAGTGATCGTTGGGCGCCTCATAGCGCTGGGTCAGATGCGGATTGGCGTCGATGAAGCTGCGGCTGGCGGCATTGAGTCCTTGGGCGCGCATCTCAGCGATAAGAGCGGCCGGAAATACCACCGGATTGCCGCGCCGTTCCCGGTAATAGGGGATGAGAATGCGGTTTCCGCCATTCCAAGAAAAGGCCTCAAGCAAACCGGAGATGTCCGCTGGCGACAGCGCAGCTTGATCCGCGAGCGCGACGAGAACGGTATCGTAGGCGCCGGCGAGGCTCTCAATGCCAGCAAGAACGGACGATTGCCGGCCGTCTTTATAATGCGGGTTTTCAACGAACATGATGGGCAAATCTTCGAGCACGGCGCGGACCCGCATCGCCTCATGGCCGACAACGGCGTGAACCCCAACGCCAGCCGCGAGATAGACCTTCGCCGCGCGCCGCACGAGCGGCTCTCCGCCGATTTCGATCAGTAATTTGTTGCGTTCTCCCATCCGGCGGGACAGGCCTGCCGCAAGCAGTATAGCGGCAGCACTAAACCTATTTGCCTTCATTGTGCTCCCTTTTGCCTTTCCCCAAGGCGGGGTGGCGGAGCAATGTCACACTCTGCACAAATCTCATCTATGAAGAGGAACCCGCAACTCAGAGATTTGTTTGTGGAGCAACAAGCCTTTTAACTCAAGGTCATCTGCAACCGTTTCCCGAATTCAGCAGGTTCGAGCAACCCCATTATCAAGCCAAGTGCGCCATTCAACAAGGCATAGCTATAGAATTATTTGCTCTGAGGAGAACAATTTGACTGAGGGAACAGCAGGACTGAACCAAACGATGCTCCCAGCGGGGTCAGCCGAGGAGCTGGCCCCCATGCCGGCAAATCACAAGGCTGACGAGTTGCTTCGCGAGAGCGAGCAGCGCTTCCGTGCCGCCGTAGACGCGGTGCAAGGAATCCTTTGGACGAACAATGCCATTGGCGAGATGGTGGGCGAGCAGCCTGGCTGGGCAGCGCTCACCGGGCAAGCCTATGGCGAGTATCAGGGTTACGGCTGGTCGAAAGCAGTCCACCCCGAGGATGCGCAGCCCACCATCGGCGCTTGGAAGGCCGCTGTAGCAGAGTGCAAGGCCTTTGCCTTCGAGCACCGGGTGCGCCGTCACGACGGCGAATGGCGCCTGTTCTCAATCCGCGCGGTACCCGTTTTTGACTCCGGCGGCTCGGTACGCGAATGGGTTGGCGTCCATACTGACATCACAGAACAGCGCGATGCGGAAGGCGCGCTCCTCGACGTCCCGGCGAGTTTTGCAAAGCGTATGTGCACCGCAATGGCCGAGCGGGACAGAACCTGGAACAATGCACGCGACCTGCTTGCAGTCATCGACACCGCCGGCGTGGTTCGCGCCGCCAACCCGGCCTGGACATCGATTCTGGGTTGGGCGCCCGCGGAGATTGTTGGCCGGAGCCTGGCAGGCTTTATCCACGATGGCTATCTTGCAAAGACCGGGGACGCGCTTGCAGCCGCCGCTGTTAGCATTTTGCGGGGATGCGAATGCCTCGTCCGCCACAAAGGCGGCTCCTATCGCTGGATCTCCTGGGTCGCGGCTCCAGACGGAGATCTCATCTACGCCAACGGCCGGGACGTCACAGCGGAGAAGGACGCTGCAGAGGCGCTTGAACAGTCGGAATCGCGGCTGCGCGCAATCTTTGAGACGAGCTACCAATTAAAGGGGATCGTAGCGCTCGATGGCACCATTCTCGACGCTAACCCAGCCTCCCTTAGCGCCATTCAAGCCACTCTCGAACAAGTCGTTGGCAGGCCGTTCTGGGATACGCCGTGGTTCGCGGGCACGCCCGGAATGCCCGCTCTTGTCCGCGCGGCGATTTCGGAGGTGGCTGATGGCGGAACTTTCCGCCAGGAAGTTTTTGTAAATTTGCCGATAGGCGCACGCTGGTTCGACTTTACTATACGGCCTATCCGCGATGCGCAGGGTGAGATCGTTGCTATCGTGCCCGAGGCCGCCGATATCACTGCGCACCGGCAGGCTGAGGGGGCTTTGCTGCAAAGCCAGAAGCTTGAGGCCATAGGGCAGCTAACGGGCGGCATTGCCCATGATTTCAATAACCTTCTGACGCCAATCGTGGGCACGCTCGACTTGCTCCAGCGCCGGTTCCAATGCGACGAACGTGCACAACGGCTGATTTCAGGGGCGCAACAATCTGCGGATCGTGCCTGCGTGCTAGTCCAGCGCCTTCTTGCCTTCGCCAGGCGTCAGCACCTTGAAACGCGCGCGGTCGGCATTCGTGAGCTTGTCGCGGGGATGACCGATCTTATCGGGCGCTCGCTTGGCCCGCAGATCGAAATCCAGGTCGAATTGGAGGAGGGGTTGCCGCCGGTCAAGGCCGATCCCAACCAGTTGGAGCTGGCCTTGCTCAATCTTGCAGTAAATTCGCGCGATGCCATGCCCGGCGGCGGCACGCTGTCCTTCGCCGCGAAAGCCGTCTCGCTTGCCGCGGCAAGCAGCGGGCTCGCGCCGGGCCGCTATGTGTGCCTTGCGGTGAGGGACACAGGAGAGGGCATGACCCCGGAAACGCTCGCCCGCGCGGTAGAGCCTTTCTATTCCACGAAGGCCGCCGGCAAGGGGACCGGGCTGGGCTTGTCGATGGTTCATGGACTAGCGGCGCAGTCGGGCGGACAGCTCACGCTGGAAAGCACGCTTGGCGCGGGCACGACAGCAACCCTGTGGCTTCCAGTGGCCACTGCCCGATCGCTGGAAAGCCCGCCTGTCCTTGGCGGGAGGCCGCAAATGCGGCAGCTATCGATCCTTTTGGCCGAAGACCAAGATTTGGTGCGCGCGAGCACGGCGGCCTTGCTCGAGTCCATGGGACATGCTGTTCTTCAGGCTGCCTCGGGCGAAGCCGCGCTCGATCATTTGGCGTCCGGAACGGTCTGCGATCTACTCATCACGGATTATATGATGCCAGGCATGAGCGGGGCGGAATTGGCAATCAAAGCGCGCGAACTGCGGCCACGCTTGCCGGCGATACTCATTACCGGATATGCCAACTTGGAAGAGGCCGGCACCGATAGCTTTCTGCGGCTCTCCAAGCCTTTTCAATCGGCCGATCTGGCCCGGGCGGTTTCGGATGCGGCGTTGAACGGGCCGGGTGCCATGGCGCTATGACTTCCCGTTTTTCGACATAGCCGTCTCAAGCGCGCGGCCAAGGGCTTCGACCGTGTACGGCTTGTCGACGACAGGGATATTCATCCCCGGAA
>CAZCIF010000036.1:12299-14123 GCA_964498645.1 uncultured Rhodomicrobium sp.
TGTCAGCTTAGTGTCCTCACGGCCGCAGCTGATGAAAGGCTGCCTTTACTTCATGGGGTGTGTCGCGATCTCGCTTGAGATCTCGGGGCCGAGCCGTACATCGAGCATGACACAATCGTAACGGGTATCACCCTCGATCGCGTCGGCAGCGGCTTCCACAGACGTAGCCTTGCCAGCGACGGAGCACCCCAGCTCAGCCAGCATCTCCTCAGCAAGCATTGAGGAAAGCGCATCATCTTCGATGATCAGGATACGAGCGCCCTTAAGCTTCGTGTCTTCCATCATCTACAACTCACAATCAGGACCAGCCTCACCCAGAGAAATTCCATAACGAAAATTGCCAAACGTAAAGCCTTAGCCTTAGATTAATGGAACTGGTGATGAATTAGAATGAATCAAAACAACAATACGGATTAAGTATCGAGTAACATGCGTCCTGTGAACCGGTATGACAGCCTCATCATCATTGCTCATCAGGTATGAATAATGCAATACGGTTCCCATCCTCAAGACCGGGAGGCCCATCGGAATGCCGAAGTCTAACACACCCAAGACGGATTACTAGGTGGATCCCGGGGAAAAAAGAGCAATAGTTAAGGAAGCGGCCATGCCCCTTTTTTTCAAGCGCGGTCATGAGAGAGAAAATTGGAGCGGGCGAGGCGATTCGAACGCCCGACCCTAACCTTGGCAAGGTTATGCTCTACCCCTGAGCTACGCCCGCTCTGCGAGGTGACTTGCGCCACCGGGTTCGAATTTATTACGCAAACTTGTATGGGATGCAAGCCTTCTTATGCGCTGGTCTTAAGATAGGCGGCAGCCGCCCTATTGTCCCGCGATGAATAGGCGCGAGGAGGTCCATGGAGGTCACTCGGTCAAGATGGACCTCCCCGCTTCCGGTTTCGCCAGTCTTGCGGCCGGTTCAGGGGGAGGAGCAGGACCGGGATGTGGGGCGCCGGTCCGGCTGGCCGCCTTTAACCCGCCGAAACCGGAACTGCGACATACAGCTCGTTCTTCTTGTGCTTCAATAAGATCAAGGCATGGCTTTTGCCAGCCGCTTTTGCATCTTGAAGAGCTTCCTTGAACTCCGAAGGAGTAGAAACCTTCTTGCCGCCGGCCTTCAGAATGATATCGCCTTCGGCGATGCCGAGAGCAGCTGCCTTGCCGCCGGGTTGAACGCCCACGACCGCCACGCCTTCTTCACCCGCGCCTTGGACCTCATCCGCGGGCGCCAATGCGAGGCCGAGCTTCTCCACCTGATCGCCGCGAGAGGAATGCTCTGGGGCCTTTTTGGCGGCGGGCTCCTGCTGCTGACCGATCTTCACCGGCACCGTTTCGGACTTTCCGTCGCGGATGATGGTAAGCGAGACCTCCGTGCCGGGTGCAATCCCTGCAATGCGCTGCGCAAGATCGCGCGCGTCTTTTACGCTGCTATTGCCAACAGCGGTTATGACGTCCCCCGATTTAAGGCCGGCCTTGGCCGCCGGGCTGCCCGGCTGAGGTTCTGCGATCAGAGCACCCGCCGCTTCCTTGAGGCCCAGGCTTTCGGCTATTGGCTTCGTCACTGGCTGGATTTGCACGCCAAGCCAGCCGCGCTCGACATACCCTTTCTTTTGAAGTTGCGGGATTACACTCTCAACTACCGAAGCCGGCTTGGCAAAGGCGATGCCCACCGACCCGGCCGAGGGCGTAAAGGTGGGGGCATCCACGCCGATACCCACGATCTCGTCGTTCTCGTTGGTGTAGATCTCGGTGGCCGCCGTATCATTAAAAAAAAAAGGACCGCCGCAGAGAGCCCACGGAGAGAGCACGGCCACGGACCCGCCG
>CAZCIF010000036.1:14133-20766 GCA_964498645.1 uncultured Rhodomicrobium sp.
GATCGCCTCGCCCTTCAAGTTGAAGGTTGGGCCACCTGAGTTTCCTCGATTGATCGGCGCGTCGATTTGCAGGAAATCGTCGAAGGCGCCCCCGCGGATATGGCGGCCTTCCGCCGAGATGATGCCGGCAGTAACGGTTCCGCCCAGGCCAAAGGGATTGCCCATGGCGACAACCCATTGTCCAATTTTGGGTTTTTCTTTCGAAAGCGTGACAAACGGAAACTTTTTATCCGAGCCGGCCTTGATGAGCGCGAGGTCGGTCTTCTTGTCAGTCCCAACAACCTTTGCCTTAAAGGTTTCACCTTCATCGGTAGTGACCTCAACCTCCTCCGCATTATCGACGACGTGATTGTTGGTCACGATATAGCCGTCCGGCGAAATGAAGAAGCCAGATCCTTGCGCTTCAACCCGCTGGGGCGGGATTTGGCGCCACTGCCAGCGATGTTGTTCTTGGAACTCGCGGAAGAATTTTTCCATCGGCGTGCCCTTGAACGGACTGTGATTGTTATCCGGCGTCAACTGCGCTGAGCGCTCCTCCTTGACGCGGACGGAAACGACGGCCGGCTTAACGCGCTGGACGAGCTGTGTGAAGTCCGGCAGCTCCACCGCCTTTTGCTCTTGCGCCGCTGTTCCAGATGCGCCGTTCTTTTGCAGCACAGGCAACTCAGCATGTGCGCTGTAAACCGCGGGCAAAGCTGCGAGAAGCGCGGCAGCCGCCACACCCGAAAGCAGATATTGCCTGAACGGCCTTCGCCCAGCGCCCGTGTTGCTGCCGGCGGCGTCCTTATGCTTGGCCTCACTCATCATAATTCCTTCCTTAAGAGCAAATGCTGGCCCATATTGAAGTAATGATGCCAAACGAAGTTTCTCTAAATCGTAGATAGTAGTATACAGTTTATCAATCTGCCGCAGTGATCGGGGGAGAACACGCTCTTGAGCTTCACTAATGGCATCTTAAGATGCCAAATGAAGTACTTTAATACAGTATTTCTGTGCGCAATATTAGTAAACTATTCTTAATTTAGCAGTAGAAGCACGATTTTGTGCCAATAGAAGAAGACAGGCTACTCTTCCTTCGTCCTGCACTGGGGCACGAAGTGACGGACAGCAGCAATGAACCGCTCTGCGAGATTTGGTATAACCTAAAAAGCAGGGTAAGGTTCCGCGGCTAGAAAAGTGGATCGCTCTTAAGGAGTCGCCTTTGCTCTCACCCGATGAAATCGCGCGTTATAAACGGCATTTGCTTATCAAGGAAGTCGGAGGCCAGGGTCAGCAGCGCCTCAAGGCCGCGCGCGTGCTCGTGGTGGGCGCGGGCGGGCTTGGGTCTCCGCTTATCATGTATTTGGCGGCCGCCGGCGTTGGTACGATTGGCATCATCGACGACGACCGCATATCGGTCGACAACCTCCAACGGCAGGTTGCCTTCAAGACCGAGGATGTTGGCGGCCTCAAGGCGGAGCGGGCAGCCGCCCTTTGCCGGAGCCTCAATCCCCACGTCACCGCCGAGGCGATGCCTTACCGGCTGACGGCAGAAAATGCGCTCGATATCATTTCCCGCTATGACATCGTTGCGGACGGTTCCGACAATTTCGCGACCCGCTATCTCGTCAACGACGCTTGCTATTTTGCCCGCAAACCGCTGGTCTTCGCGGCGCTCGGCCAGTTCGATGGCTATTTGTCCACTTTCCGGGCCTATGAGAAAGACGAAGCCGGACAGCCCCTGCCGAATTACCGCTGCCTTTTCCCGGAGGCGCCGCCGCCGGGCACGGTCGCGAGCTGCGAGGAGGCGGGCATCTTAGGGCCGGCCGCAGGCGTGATCGGCACACTTCAGGCGGTGGAAGTCGTGAAGGAGATCCTTGGAACCGGCCAGAGCCTTGCGGGCAGGCTCCTCATCTATGACTCGCTTTCGCCGGCCTTCCAGGCCATCGCCTTGAAATGGGACCCGGACAACCCGCTCACGGGGCGCAAACCTAGCATAGATGACCTTTCGATCCACCATCGCGCTGCCGCTTCACCCTGTGCTGTGTAGGCTGCGCAAAGGCGATTACTCCGCCTTCGGCAGGGGAATCCGCGAGGGTCTTGAGTTAAGCCAGTGCCCACCTAGCCGGACTTTTCTTTCGATGGTCAACAAAATCGAGCACTTGCCGTTGAAGAATTCGAGTTTCTGCGGTTCGCCGGGCGAGACGATCTTACGCAAGAAAAGCGGTTCATTTTTCGCAAACGAGGCGGGATGAAAGAGGAGTTCAAGTCCCCTTTCCGATATTGTTGCGAAGCCGCTAATCTCGAAGCATTCCTCTTCCTTCAGGGGCTCGTTTTTGCCGCCAGCCCCGACTCCGCCCCCGGCCCAATATGCAGTCGAGCCGAAATATTTCATTTTTGCCGATGCAATGAGTTCGTCGTCGCTTTCGCTCGCGAGGATGCCTACAAGGCGTCCGGTGAACTGGTCACGTTCGGCCTCGCATTTCTCCCAATATTTTGCCTCCGAGCAAGCTGGAAGTTGCTCTGACCTACCTGTACCATCCCATTCCTGACTTACCCTGATCTTCCTGGTTGCTGTAATATCGATCTCGCAATCCGGGCTGAGGAATGAAAGCACACCAGGCCGATCGATTTCATTTATTTGCATCGTATAATCTGAAATTTTTCTATCTAGCGTAGGAAATTTGAACCTTAATCCCCGGCCATTTACCACCAAAAAGGCCGTCCTTGATGGGCAATTGTTCCGATCACCTTCAAATAATAAACCAACGTGCAAATCGAATGGCTTTAAGCTTGCCAAATCGACCATGACTTGGGTTGGATTACTTCGGCGCTCATCGTCCGCTATCTCCTGGGTTTTCTTCACGCGAGCGGCGAGTTCATCCGGAAATTCGCTTTTGATCGCTTTTCTTGCATCAGAGTAAGCTTTCCTCCACTTCTCGTTGAATACGATCTCTTCACCTAATGTGACTGTCCCATCCGGCTCGCGCATGAAGACAGAACCTGTAGCGCGCGTTTCACCTGTCGCTTCGTTATGGGTGATTTGATCGGCGCAAACGGTATAGCCACCAAATTGCAGGCGTACTCCGCCGATGTACTTTTCTTCATGATTGCCGGTCAATAAGGGACCCTTGAACCGGGCGCGAGGCCGGCCGTCACCGAATTCGTCCGGCGGAGCGGCAATTCCCTGGCAATAAAGCGTTGTCAGCTCGTCGCTTTGCTGAGAGAGCGCCCTCTGGAACGGAAGCAAAGTAGCCAAGCAAAGTACACACCAAAAGCACAAAATTTTATGCGAAGCAAAAGACTTGCTGATGTTCATCTGCGCAACTTTCTCAAGCATAACGACAGTCCCAGGATAGAACACAAAACTTGTCCGAGTTTGGTCTGCAGCTGGCCCGCAACTCATTGGCCCGGCGGCCGCTTCCGGGGCATGGCGGATTAAAGAAAGCCGCCTCGATCGAGCGGAACATTGGTAAGACGCCCGAAGAGGCGAAGTGAATGGCGATTTAAGATCGGGAATGACACTACAGCGGTCAGTCGATGCTGAGAATCATGATAACGTACAATAACGCCTTGGTTTTGCCCTATTCCCGGCTGTGATCCCGGCCATGACTCATGAAGAATCATGTCTCGAAAAGAATGGCTGGAGGGCGATTATGAGAAGGCCGTTGTCCCGCGCAGTTTTCGTTAGCCTGCTTCTTGCCGCGGCGTCCGGTACCGGCGCCGCTTGCACAAATACCGGGAGCTTTGAGCGGTGGCTTTCCGATTTCCGGGCTGAAGCGCGAGCCAAGGGGATCTCCCCCCGCGCCTTGTCCGCGCTGGACGGCTTGACCTTCGACCAGACTGTGGTCAACGCCGACCGCCGGCAGAGCGTCTTTTCGCAAAGCTTTCTCGAATTTTCCGACCGCATGGCCGCGAAGTACCGTATTGAGAAGGGCCGTTCGCTGATCTCGAAATATAAGCCGGTCTTCGACAAGATCGAGCAGCAATACGGTGTGCCTGCTCCGGTGATCGTCGCGTTCTGGGGCCTTGAGACCGACTTCGGCGCCAATAACGGCAAGCTTTCGACGCTTCGCTCGCTGGCGACTCTGGCTTACGATTGCCGCCGCCCGGAAAAATTCCGCACCGAGCTCCTCGATGCGCTTCGCGTTGTCCAGCGGGGCGATCTAAGGCCCGACGAGATGCGCGGCCCGTGGGCCGGCGAAATGGGCCAGACGCAGTTCGTGCCATCCATTTACTACAAGTACGGCATTGACTTCGATGGCGATACCAGAGCCGACCTTATCGGTAGCGCGCCGGACGCGCTTGCGTCCTCCGCGAATTATCTCAAAGGCTTGGGCTGGCGGCGCGGCGAGCCTTGGCTGAAAGAAGCGCGGCTGCCCGAGAGCATGGATTGGAGCGAAGCCGGTCTTTCCGTCGAGCACTCCATCAGCGGCTGGGCTCGCAAGGGAGTGCGGGTTGCGGACGGCACCGTGCCGGGCGAGTTGCAGGCGTCGCTGCTTCTTCCGATGGGCCGGAACGGCCCGGCCTTCCTGGCTTTCCACAATTTCAAGGTTTACCTCGAGTGGAACCAATCGCTCGTCTATTGCACGACGGCCGCCTATCTGGCGACACGGATCGCGGGCGCGCCACCGGTTTTTCGCGGGCGCGGCGTGGTACCTTTCGGATATGAGCAGACAAAGGCATTGCAGCATCTCCTCAAATCCCGTGGTTACGATGTGGGCGAGGTGGATGGGAAGCTTGGCTCTGCGACGCGCGCAAGCGTGAAGAAAGTACAGCAGAAACTTGGGCTACCGGCCGACTCTTATCCGACGCCCGAGCTGCTCGCCCGCCTTCAGTCGCGCTAATGCGCAGGCGAATCCGGCGCCTGCGGTGAAAATTATACGAGTTGAGACGGTAATCCCGGATAGAGAGCCTTCTTCCGGGATTAAATCCCGCAGCTAGCGTTGCAGCTATAAACCTATGAAAACACCTTCCGGCAAGCCGGGTTGAGTTTCGCCTTGTTTTGCTTGAGGCAGGCGACGATCCGCTTCTCGTCTGGGATCATGCTGGCGCAAAGCCGGTAGACATCTGGGGTGCAAGCGTCCTGCTCCTCCTTGGTACCCCGGTCTTGATTGCCCTCCGCCATCGCAGAGACACCGGTGAAACAAAGCGCTGCCGCCAGTGCAAAAGGTGCTGCCATCCGAATCATGATTGTTTCCCTCTTGTCGGTTGGAACCCGGCTTCTATGACAACGCGATTCGCCGGTCTGTGGAAAGAGCGGGCGTACCGGATAGCTCCGGCGGGTTCGCAGTTGCTGGGAATGGCCGCGGCTTCCAGTTTTCGCGGTAAGCGTGAAGCGTGAGCGGCCCGAGACATGGGTAACATCTTGTACCTAAGACATGGGTGACACTTTTCGCTTTCAGGCGGGAGGTGTGGATGCCGTGGAAAGCGTGTTTGGCCATGGAGGAACGTCTTCGTTTTGTTGCCCGGCTTCTCGATGGGGAAGGCATGAGCGATCTGTGCCGGGAGTTCGGCATCTCCCGCAAGACAGGCTATAAAATCTACAATCGTTATAAAGATGAGGGATTGGAGGCGCTCACGGACCGCTCACGGCGGCCTTGTCGATACGCCAACCAGCTGCCCGATCAGGTGGAGCGCATCATCGTCCGCCACGCGCCATAGGTGATTCCACATCGAAGATCGTCAGCCGTTCGTTGCTTACGAGATCAGTGGCAGAGAGAAGCCCGCCACCGTTTTCTTTGGCGATTTCAAGAAGGCGGAAGGTGGCGTGCCGCATGAGATTTGCCGCCTCCATCTCTTCGCCGGCGATTTTGCCGCTGCGCATGGCGCGCTCGATGGCGGTATGCCCGCTCATGGAAGGCGTGAAGAGAAGCACGTCGATCGCATAGCCCATGGCGTCGACGGCGCGCAAAGACACATCGGGGACATCCCGCAATCCGCGAAGAAAGTCCGAAGCTTTGGCCTGGATCTTTGCCGGAATCACGCAAGCCACCGCTTTCTCGCCCACCGCGCGAAGATCGCCGTGCAGCTTTCGCAGCTTATCGAGCGAGAGCGAATCCGTTCCGGCGGCCGTTGGCTTTTCTTGTTTCATGATGTTTCAGTCTCCCGCGATGAGCCTGTCCGAAGGGAATCGCCAGCCACGGCAAGCATACCCCGGAAACCCGCTGGGAACACCGGCATCGATGGCGGCGTATTCCGGCCTGTGGATTTCTACGGCCCATGCCGTCAACGTGCGACCTGAAGGAAGCTATTGAGGCATTCCGGCTGTTGTTCGATCGAGGCCTGCGCGAGCACGTACCTAATTATACAAAACCGGACATCCCCAACACATGGGTGAACGCCTCAAGGCTCGCTTTTTTCATGTCCGCATTCGAGGGTACTGCGGTCATGGCGGATCCGCCGCGCTCTGCCTCTTGCGTTAAACGTCGCCCAGGCGCACTTGAGGGCTTCACCGCGAGAATTTCTTTCGGCTTTTAGGCTGCGGCAGACGTTCACGAATTTCGCACCGACGCGGATGACCCAAAGAGGACTCTACTACTTTGCCGCAAACAGTGGCGCTTTGGCCCCACACCAACGCGTCACCCCTTGCCTTAATCGTGAGGCTTGGGGAATGACCTCGAAAAACCACCGGATAAGGATATCCAGTTCTAC
>CAZCIF010000037.1:0-20699 GCA_964498645.1 uncultured Rhodomicrobium sp.
GTCTTTTCGGGTTACAAGCCCTCTCAACTCGCTAAATCGTTCGTCGAACCAGTCCAGATCGCGCCGGTACGCTTCGCTGGATGCAGGCACGAACGGCTCTTGCGTGCCTTCTTGCTGTTCCGGCTCCGTGAAGGCCGCTGGAGAAGGTGGCCCAAATTCACCGAGCCGCGCGGACAATTCATCCAGGGGCGGGAAGCCACTGGGCCTTGGAGCCTTTGCGCGGTCGAGATGGGCACAAAGCTCAGCCTCCGCATCGGTCTCGCCCTGGCCGAACAATCTGGATTGCGGCTGGCGTGATTCTGCCAGGCGCTCAGCGTCAGGCACGCGTTCGCGCATGGCCTCGCCAGCCCGGCTTTCCCAGGCTGTATCGAGATCGTGGTTGCCGATGCTGGAGCGCCCGGCTTTCGCGTTACCTTTTCCCGCCATGATGATCGAAACGTTGGCCTTGTCGTGCGCGTATGGCGTGCTTTCGTGCCACTAAGCCGTTATCATTGCTCGGGATATGCAAACATGACGTAAACGCTCCGTAAAACCCGGCGCTTTTTTTTAGAGGCTTCAATGACCGCATCGGGAAACAGCAATATCGAACACGCCTGCCGGTCTTTGACGATTCAGACCAAGGGCCAGGGCTTTTACGGCTTGGGTGCGGAACTTGCGCGCTGTTTGACGGAGATGCACGCCAAGACCGGGCTGCTTTCCGTGTTTATCGCTCACACCTCCGCCTCTCTCTGTGTTCAAGAAAATGCCGATCCCGATGTACTTCTCGATCTTGCCAGCGCTTTGAATAAGTTTGCGCCAGAGGAGGCTCCTTACCGCCATTGCAGCGAGGGGCCAGACGATATGCCAGCTCATATTAAGACGCTCTTAACCACGGCATCGCTTTCGCTGCCGGTACGGGAGGGGAGGCTCGCGCTCGGCACCTGGCAAGAGGTCTATTTGATTGAGCATCGTACGGCTGCGCACCGGCGAAGGCTCGAGATTGATTTTATCGGCGGGACGGGGATTTAAGGACGCACGCCTTTGCCAGGGGAAGGTGGAACGGCACCCCGCGGCGTCGCAGGACGTCCAACTTTTGCCCAAGCGTTCGCGTACATCGCATTGAACACAGATGAGGGAGACGAATTGATGAAGGCCGTAGCTGCTTCAATGCTTGGACTCGCAATTTTATGTCCGGCAGCGAACGCTGGAGTAACTAAGTATAATATCACCGTCATTTGCAAGTTTGATATTGAGCAATATTGCAAAAATATTCCAAGTAAGAGGATTCGGGATTTGAAGGCATGCCTGGCGAAGCATGAGAGAGACCTATTTCCGCGCTGCCAGGATCATTACAAAGATGCCCGGTAAGCGCATCTTGCTACCCCTGTTCGTTGAAGCCGGCTTCGACGAGCGCCGTTAGGGCCTCCAACGCCTCTTCAGCCTCCGGCCCTTCCGTTTCGATCAGGATCGTGGTACCGGGACTTGCTCCAAGCATGAGCAGCCCCATGATCGAGCCTCCGCTGACCGTCTGGTCGTCTTTGGTTACCGAAACTTCCGCATCGAATTGTTCCGCCGTTTTCACGAAGACAGCGGAAGCACGGGCGTGCAGGCCCCTCTTATTCACGATCATAACTTCGGCCAGGCATTGATAGATGCCCGCCGCGCCGATACTTGACCGGCGCGGCTGCGCCGTGCTGGGGGGCCGCCTGCAATCTCCGGTCTCTTTAGTGGGCATTGAGAACCAAACTTGCCACATGGATATATTTCCGGCCCGCATCCTGTGCCTGCTTCAATGCTTCGGCTAGAGCGACCTCCTCCCGGATACGCGCGAGTTTCACGAGCATCGGAAGGTTGACGCCAGCGATAACCTCGACCGATCCGCTGTCCATAACCGATATCGACAGATTGGAAGGCGTTCCGCCAAACATATCGGTCAGAATGATAACGCCATCTCCGGTATTGACCTTCTTGGCTGCTCCGAGAATGGCGTTGCGGCGCTCTTCCATATCGTCATCAGGGGCTATCGATATGGTCGCGATCTGCTGCTGCGGCCCAACCACATGTTCAAGGGCTGCTACGAATTCCTTTGCCAGATTGCCATGAGTTACAACAATGAGGCCGATCATCATGTTTCCGGGGCTTGAGTATTGGATGCTTTGGGAGGTTGCTTTAGCCCAACTGCAAATATTGTGGAGTGCATCCATTCCAGGTTCAAGCTCTATATAGGCCCGCAAAGGGATACATCGAGTTAATCCACCGCCTCTCCAAAAAAGTTTTGCATCGCCAGGGCAAGCTTCATGGGTGCCGATAGTTCGAAGGGGTCGAGCACGATGCGCCGGATGGGTAAATCGAGAAAGGTTTCCGATTGATCGCACTCTGGAAATCGTGGCCTGCCTCTACCGGCCTCCAAATCGGCAACAAGCTTTAGCTCGGCTCGCTCCGTTGCGAAAGGGAACCGGGCGATACCCAGCCCGCGGACCTCGATTTTGCCTGCAAGAGGAGCGGGACAGGACGCAATGATGCGCCCGCCGGTTCGCCGGAGGATAACCTGATCATCGGCGATGAGCGTGGGGCGCGCGCTCAACCGGTCCGCTGGAAGGAAGAGAAAGCGCAATGCCAAATCGGATTTTCCGGCGCCGCAGGGCCCGCGCAGCAACGCACAGGTATCACCAAGAGCGACGCACGTCGCATGGACCAAGGTTTCCACTGCAATACGATACAGCAACTAACCTGCAGGACAAGCGGGCAATCGGATCACAAAGCGCGCGCCCCAAGAATAGCGCTCGGTAACGCCGCAGGTGAAGCTTTCCTCTTGGCCCATTGCAGGCTCGGGGCAAGTTTGTTTGGCTCCGTTCTTGCGGTTTTTGGCCTTGCGCGGGTTTAGCACGGCGGGCTCCCCGCATATTCTATTCTCTGCCCGGATGCTTCCATTATGAGCCTTCACGATCTGCTGAGAGATATTGAGCCCCAATCCGGAGTTCTGGCCGAAAGATTCGGGCCGGTCCGTATAGAACCGCCTGAAGATTTTCTCGAGATTCTCCTCCCTTATGCCCGGCCCCTCATCCTCGATGCTAATCTCGATCTCATTTTTTTTGTGGATGGCACTTGCCGAGACATAGATCGAGCCCCCTTTGGGCGAAAAAGATATGGCATTGTCGAGAAGGTTCACAATGACTTGGCTCAACCGGCTATCGTGGCCGCTTACAATGTAGTCTTTGCACTCTCCAGACTGGCCGGGATTCGAGCACCCCTGCACGTTCAAGACGATATTAAGGCCGCTTGCACTGCGGTTTTCCCGCGTGATCTCGCAGAGCGTGTGAAGAAGGTTCGCCAAATTGACCGGCTTAGCCGTTTCCCGCGCCAGCTCTGCGTCGAGCCGGGATGCATCGGAAATGTCGGTGATGAGCCGGTCAAGGCGGCGGACGTCATGGTTGATTATATCGACAAGCTTCTGCCGGTCGGAGTCCGCCTTTATTGACGGCAGAAGGCTCGCCGCGCTGCGAAGCGAAGTGAGCGGATTTTTCAGCTCGTGCGAGACATCGGCCGCAAAGCTTTCGATGGCATCGAGGCGGCAATAGAGCGCGTTCGTCATGTCCCGCAGCGCCGTCGACAAGTGGCCTATCTCGTCGGAGCGGCCGCTGAAATCCGGGATTTGTTCGCGGTTCTTGATGTTTTTCCGCACGCGTTCCGCGGCGATGGCGAGCCGGCGCATCGGCTCGGCAATGGTGCCCGCCAATAACAACGATAGGATGGTGGTGACAAGGGCAACCAGGCCTGCGACGGCCATGATCTGCTGGTGCTCCCGCGCGATAATCTCGTCGATATCGCTGCCTTGAGTTGTCAGCATCAAGGCGCCAAGCGGAGTCTGATCGCGCTGGACTGGCATTGCGATCGAGATGACGGTCTCGCCCCTTTCTGTAATGCGGATGAGGGGAGCGGGGCTACCGGCCAGTGCCACGCGAACTTCCTCATACGCCTTACCGTCAGGCCCCATGTCCTTGTAAATGGGAAGATCCTGCGTCCAAAACTTCGCTTTTAGATAATTCCAGATATCGCTGAGAAGATCGGTATCGCCCTCCCCTCCGATGCCGCCGGCCGGTTCTCTCTTCCCCCGGGGATAAAGCTGCCGGCTATCGGAGATCAGCGTTCCATCCATGTCGAAGACACGCGCTCTTGTCTCCCTCGGCACGAGGTCTCTTAGCATTGGCGAGACGATCTCGGGATCGATCCTGAACGACAGCTCAGGATTCGATAAGCCTGACGGCACGAAGATCTTGTTCTCGTCGCCGGCCTGCCCAGTCTCCGCAGTTGCGTCCGTATTCTTGCTGGTTTGAGCGATCGCGCTTGCAATAATGGCGGCCTGGGTCGTTAAACTTTCGACCCGTGTCTCAATGAATTTAACGCGGTACTGATTGAGATAGAAAATCCCCCCGACAAGGATAGAAACACCTAAAAAATTCAGAACGATAATGCGGCCCGTGATGCTATTGAAGCGGTAATATCCGAAAAACTTCCTCCACAGCCGCAAAATTCTGACCCGGAGCGCGCGGCCTCTCCTCCGTAAGGTGCTCGCCTCCTGCCATCTGAGTATTTCAAGGGCCATGGCTCACTCGGATCAGACTTGGGCGCGCTGAGTTATTAAAGAAATGTACCGCTCCGGCGATACGTGCATGCGCCGGGATAATCTCAAAGAGCGGACGCTACTCCTTGAAGCGATAGCCGACGCCGTACAAAGTTTCGATCACATCGAAATTGTTGTCGACGACTTTGAACTTTTTACGCAACCTTTTGATGTGGCTGTCGATCGTCCGGTCGTCGACATAGACTTGGTCGTCATATGCTGCGTCCATCAACGCATCGCGGCTTTTTACCACGCCCGGACGCTGTGCGAGCGCCTGCAGAATCAGAAACTCTGTTACGGTCAGCGTGACCTGCTTGCCGTCCCAAATGCAGGTATGCCGCTCGGGATCGAGCTTCAGCTTGCCGCGCTCGATAATCTTCGCGTCTTCGGTAACCGCCGACGCCTCGCGCGGCTGGCTGCGCCGGAGGATGGCGCGCACGCGTTCTACGACTAGCCTTTGCGAGAATGGCTTCCGGATGAAATCGTCCGCGCCCATTTTAAGGCCGAACAGCTCATCGATTTCATCGTCCTTGGAGGTGAGGAAGATCACCGGCATTTCGCTCTTCTGGCGAAGCCGGCGCAGCAGCTCCATGCCATCCATGCGGGGCATCTTGATATCGAGGATCGCGAGGTCCGGCGGATCGGCGGCAATGCCGTCAAAGGCGGAAACGCCATCGGTATAGGCGACGATTTTGTATCCTTCCGTCTCAAGCAGCATGCGCAAAGAGGTCAGAATGTTCCGGTCATCATCGACTAGAGCGATTGTAGGCATCAGTCTTCCAAGCTTGTTTCAGGTTCAGCGCAGCAATTCTGTTGCAGAAATACCTCTATGCAGAAAAATTCAAATAAGCAAGCAGCGCTTCCTTAACGCTGACGGGAATCCACGGTCATCGTTAAATCGCGGCTTGGATAATCGCTCGCGGCGGCCCCTCCAGCTCAAGATCAGCCGCGGCATTTTGCAGCGGCCGGCAAGGGGCATAAATCAAAATTTTTGCCCCCTTTCGCTTTTTCTAAGCGATAAGTATTGGTTCCGCTTAGGCATTTGGGTGTTATCTTCACGGACTTGCAGCCCGCATGGGCTCTTGTAACCGAGAGTAGCACATTGCCTGGAGACGAACAGTGCCATCTGCATCCAATATCCACGACAATAACCTGACGGCAGCCGGCATTGGCAACGCAGTCCTACATAATGGCTCCTTAGCAGCCCTCTATGAGCAAGCGATTCGCCGCGGCGAAGGACAGGTCACCGCGACGGGCAGCCTCGCCGTGGTCACCGGCGCGCATACAGGCCGGTCCGCCGCCGACAAATTCATCGTACGCGACCGGGAAACGGACCGCACCGTCTGGTGGGACAACGCCAAGGCCCTGACGCCCTCACAGTTCGACGCCCTCCACCGCGACTTCCTCGCGCATGCGGCAGAGCGGAGCCTCTTCGTCCAGGATCTATTCGCAGGCGCGTCCGAGGCTCACCGCATCTCCGTGCGCGTCTTTTGCGAATATGCCTGGCACGCGCTGTTCATCCGGCACCTCCTGATCGTGCCAGACAATGCGAGCCTCCACCGCTTTGCGCCCAAGCTCACCATTATCGATCTTCCAAGCTTCAAGGCCGATCCCAAGCGCCACGGCGTCCGCAGTGGCACCGTCATCGCCTGCGATTTCACGCGCGGCATCGTATTGATCGGCGGCACATCCTATGCCGGCGAAATCAAGAAGTCGGTGTTCTCCTATCTCAATTACACGCTGCCTGTGAATAGCGTGCTGCCAATGCACTGTTCGGTCAATCAGGGCAAGGGCGGCGACTCGGCCGTATTTTTCGGGCTTTCCGGCACCGGCAAGACGACGCTTTCGACCGATCCGGACCGCGTCCTGATTGGCGACGACGAGCATGGCTGGGCGGCCGAGGGCCTCTACAATTTCGAAGGCGGCTGCTACGCGAAGGTGATCAAACTTTCCGGGGAGCACGAGCCGGACATCTATAAGGCCGTATCCACCTGGGGCGCGGTTCTGGAAAACGTCGTCCTCGATAAGGACCGCGTCCCCAACTATGCCAGCGACGGGCTGACCGAAAATACGCGCGGCGCTTACCCTATCTCCTACGTTCCAGATGCGAGCCTCGTGGGCCTCGCCAATCATCCCGCGAATGTCATCATGCTCACGGCGGATGCTTTCGGCGTCCTGCCGCCAATCGCGCAGCTCACCCCAAGCCAGGCGATGTATCACTTCCTCTCGGGCTACACCGCCAAGGTGGCGGGCACGGAGAAGGGCGTGAACGAGCCAACCGCGACGTTCTCGGCCTGGTTCGGCGCGCGCTTCAGGTCGCGGCACCCGGTTGTCTATGGCAACATGCTGCGCGACCTGATCGCGAAGCACAGCGTCAAATGCTGGCTCGTGAATACGGGCTGGACCGGCGGCAGATACGGCGTGGGCAAGCGCATGGCTCTGCCCGCGACGCGCGCGCTTGTGAACCTCGCGCTTTCAGGCAAGCTCGATGCGACGCCCATGGAGCAAGACCCGGTCTTCGGCTTCCTCGTGCCAACGGAGGCCGAGGGCGTGGACTCCGCGATCCTGCGTCCGCGCGATACCTGGGCGGACAAACGCGAATACGATGCCCAGGCGCGCAAGCTCGTCGCGATGTTCTCGGAGAACTTCCAGAAGTTCCTGCCGCATGTCGGCCCGGATGTGCGGCTCGCCGCGCCGGACCTGCGCGCGGCGGGGTAGCCCCTCACCGCCGCCAGAATTTCCAGCGTGGCGTAACTTGCCCCTCGGCTGCGCACGCATCCTGCGCCCCGCCTTCGTCTGGCTCCTGCAACGCCGCCTCGAATATCCCGATCTACCTCTTTTGATCCGCCGTCAGCTTTCCCTCCGCATCGAGCCGCTGCAAAATCGAAAGCCCCTCCGCGAGATGCCGCGCTGCATCCGGCGCCCCCGCTGTGGCAAGCTTCCAGGCGCTGACAACCAGATCCGTCTGCCAAACCACATTGTTGGGATCGCGGGCGGCGAGGCGCTTTCGAATCTCAAGACCGTCGTTGAAGGCTTTGAGGGCGCCATCGCGGTCGCCGCGCGCGGCGCTGATATCGCCGATTTTGTTATAGCTCACCGAGAGATCGCGCTGCCATTCGGCGTTGTTGGGATCGCGGGCGAGCAGCGCTTGAACGAGGGCGTGGCCGCGTTCATACTGGTCCAGGGCGGTGCTGCGATTCCCAAGTCCGGCTTCTATGTCGCCGAGGTGGAAATAAGTCCAGTGGATGAAACGGGGGTTGCCGATGCTCTCTCGCCGGGCGAGCAGGCTTTCGCAGGATTGCTTTGCCGCCGCCAGATAGCCGGCGCGCGCCTGAAGCTGGCCGAGATACCAAAGCGCCTCCCAATCCTCTGGGTCGAGCGCAGCGGCCTTCTCATAGGCGGCCATGGCTTTGGCCGTGTCGTAGAGGAAGGCGAGCGCGCCAAGCCGCTTCCAGGCGAGCGCACCCTCCTTGCGGTCCTGCGCCTCGGCCTCCTTATGCTGGGCGGCCCGTGCCTCCGCCGCTTGCGCGCGCACCGTGAGCGCGGCCTCGATCTCATCCGGGCCGAACCCGCGCGCCCGCATCGCCTCAAGGCTCAGATTCTCTTCCAGAGCCACCTCGGCAATCACGGCGCCGGCCATCGCCGCCGCATCCGGGCGGCCCGGCTCCACGCTTGCGGGCGCGGCCTTCGCCTGCGCGGCCAGATCGTACATGACTTCGTTGAACAGCGCCTTGAACACGGCAGTGGAGAGCGCATGCGCCGAGCCGAAGCAGCGGCAATCGACGGTCTCCGCGCCCATCACCCGCGCGCGGAAGCGGAGCTGGCGCTCGCCTTCCGCGCCGTCCGAGGCCGGGGCGGCGCTCACGAAATCCTCCGGCGCCACGAACATCAGCCGTGGCTTCTTCCCGTCCGCCGCCCAATCGTATTCCATCTCGGTGATGGAACGCTGCCCGTCGCCGCCCTCCGGCTCCCAGCCCCGGTAATGGCCGATCAGGCCCACGAAAATATCGCCCTCCTCCACGCGGCGGCGGCAGAATTCGATGGGCGGGGCCGAGCGCGCGCCGAAATCCTCCATCGCGTCGAGCCGGAACCAATCGTGGCCGCGCGCGTCCTCGATCACTTGGGCGCGATAGGGGCCGAGATCCGCGCCCGTGGAACTCAAAAATACAGTTTTGCGCATACCGCCGCTCGCAAATAAGCTAAAAAGATGCGGACGTCTTATAGCCCGCCTGCCGCGAACGGGAAAGCGCCGCGTTCGAGGTGGCGCGGGAATGGTGCAGGGACAATAATACCGTCGCTCCCCTCATCCTGTCCTTCTCCCCACGGGAGAAGGGGACGTTGCTGCGCCGTAGAGCTTCGAAACGCACATGCTGAGCGTGTTACAGTGACGGCCATGTCAATACACTGCATTTTACCATCTCCGCACTCCGCCCCTATAGCGCCTGCGATGGAGGTTGCAATCGCTGCCGTGCCGCTCTAGGCAGACGGAATGAGAGCGATCCAGCCAAACGAAGACCGCGAGGCCAGAGGCTTCCCCTGGCTCATGATCATCGACGGGAAAGCGGCCAAGCTTCTGCGCGAGCTGGCATTCCGGCCCTACGCGGCAACGCTCGCGCTCGCCGTGCTGTGCTGCGCGCTTTACCTGCCGGGCATCGCCACGCTTCCCGTGACCGACCGCGACGAGGCGCGCTTCGCGCAAGCCTCCAAGCAGATGCTGGAGACGGGCAACTATATCGACATCCGCTTTCAGAACGAGCCGCGTTATAAGAAGCCCATTGGCATTTATTGGCTGCAATCGGCGGCGGTCGCAGCGGCGGAGCAAGCCGGCGCGGCGCTCGGCGATATATGGGCCTATCGCATACCGTCGTTTCTCGGCGCGCTCGGCGCGGTGCTGCTGACATTCTGGGCGGGCCGGCCCGTGCTCGGGCGGGAAAACGCGCTCGCCGCGGCGGCGCTGTTCGCGGCGTGCTTCACGCTGGCGTTCGAATCGCGGATCGCGAAGTCCGACGCCGCGCTGATCGCGAGCATCGTTCTGGCGCAGGGCGCGCTGTTCCGGCTCTATATGGCGCCGGCGGGGAGCGCAACGCGCGGGCTGGCGGCGCTGTTCTGGCTCGGGCTTGGCGCGGGCGTCCTGATCAAGGGGCCGGTCGCACCCGCCTTGGCGCTGATCACGGCCGCCGTAGTTCTCTTGCGCGGTAAGAAGCGCGGCTGGATCGGCAATTTGCATTGGAAATGGGGGCTGCCGCTGCTTCTCGCGGTGACGCTCCCCTGGTTCATCGCCATCGGCATTTCCTCGCATGGCGAGTTTTTCAGAAGCTCGCTCGGGCAGGATTTCGCGGGCAAGCTTCAAAGCGGGCAGGAAAAGCATTGGGCGCCGCCCGGCTTCTATTTCATCGCGTTTTGGTGGACGTTCTGGCCCTCGGTTCTTTTCGTCACGGCGGGCGGCGCTCGCGCGCTGTGGCGGGGCCGGCGTTCGCGACGCATTCTGTTCCTTCTGGCTTGGATCGTCCCGTTCTGGCTCCTGATCGAGGCAGTGCCGACAAAGCTTCCGCATTATGCGCTGCCGCTTTACCCGGCCATTGCGATGGCCGCGGTGATGAGCATGCGGGAGGCGCCGCGCTCACGGATTGGCGCCATCCTTTGGGCGATCCTCGCCGCTGTGCAAATCGCGCTTCTTTTGGCGCTGTCTTGGATCGCGGAGGCGCCGCTTTTGCTTCCCGCCGCGATGCTGGCAGCGCTCGCACTGGCCGCCGCCTTGACCGCCGCCGCAGCGTGGCGTTCCTATTGGTATGCGGCGCTTTCCGGCGCGATCCTGAGCGGAGCCTTGTTCTACACGGCGGCATTCCACGTAGTCTTGCCGAACCTGAAGCCGCTATGGATCAGCGAAACGGCGGCTGATGCTGCCCAAGCGCTCAAGAGTTGTTCGGACAAGCCAGCAGGCTTTGCGGGTTTCGCCGCTCCCAGCCTTATTTTCCTGAACGGCACCAGGACCCTGATGACGGCGCCCCCGGCGCTTGCCCAAGCGCTCGCCTCGGACGAAGCGGGCCTCGCCTTCGTCAACTGGAACAACCGGCAAGCATTCGAGCAGGCTTTCGAGCAGAGAACGGGCGCGCCGCCGCGCTTTCTCGGATGCGCCGACGGCATCGACATCAACGGGAAGGGGCCAACGCGGCTGCAAATCTACACACGGCCCGATGCGGCGGACCGGCCCGGCTGCAAGCCTGTGCCCGCAACGGAGTGCCCCAACAAGGACGCGGTGCGCTGGCGGCGGCTCCTCAACTCCAAGTTCTGAACGCCATTAACTGTTTTCAGATAATTTTATTGTTTGGTGACAAAATTGTACGCATTTTAAAAAAATTAGTATGCATAGGAGTATCAATAATGAGCTATCGTTTGAAAGTCGCCTGCCTGGCCGCGCTTTCCGCCTTCGCAGCGCCTGCAGCAGGACATGCCCATCCGGCCGGCGTTTCCGGCTTGCAGCAGATTGAGCCTGGCACGCCCGTCATCCGTACGCACTGCTATGACGATTGCTGGCATAGCAGATGGCGCAGCCACCACCGCTGGGGTTCACATTGCTGCGGCGACTGGCACCATCGCTGGCGGAGCCATCACCGTTGGGGATCGCTCGGCGGATGGGACCACAGCCGCTACGACAGCCACTACCGCTGGGGTTCCTATCACGGCTATTGGCGCCGCTACCGGCACCACGATTGGGACGATTGAGAATTCGCCGCGCGAAAACTTGATACATATTTCATGGTTTCGCCACGCTTTGACCGCAACCCCGCCGCGTAGCATCGGCATCCTTAGTCTCCGAGCAGGAAGCTGGCGCTGGATCGTCTCTCTCTCCCCACCCCCCAAAGCCCAAGGCAGTCCAGCGCCAGTCTTATCCTGGCGGGCTGCCGGGCTATCGCCCTGAAGCGGCCGGCATTTTCAGCGCGATGAAAAGCCTCCCAGTCCGCTCCGCCACGGAAAACATGCACCGCTTTGCAGCTTGCGTTCAAAGTTTTAGCGCGGCGCTTGACATTGCTCCGCAAGGAGTTACGTTCCGGCTTCGTTCTTATCAAGTGAGTTTTATGAAAATGAATAGAAAATCCCTCTTCCCGTGCGCAAAGGCTTTCTCCTGCTTCGTTCTCCTTGCCGTAAGTTTGGCTGCCGCCTTCGCCGGCGTCACCGGCGCACGCGCGCAGGGCGACCGCGGCGCCATGCCGGGCGAATTCGATTATTATGTTCTCGCGCTGAGCTGGTCGCCAGCCTATTGCGCCAGCCATGGCCGAAACGATGATAGCAGCGGGTATAACGGCAGCTATCGCAATTACGGCGGCAATAATGACCGGCGGGGATATGGCAGAAGCGGCTCCGAAGAGCAGTGCAGCGGAACGCGCCCCTTTGCATTCGTCCTCCATGGCCTTTGGCCGCAATATGAGCGCAAGGGCTGGCCGGAGATGTGCGAGACTGGGGGCCGGCCTTGGGTTCCCGAAGAAACGATTGATGGCATGATGGACATCATGCCAAGCCGGCGCCTTGTTATTCACGAATATAAAAAGCATGGCACCTGTTCGGGGCTCGATCCGAGCCAATATTTTAGCGCGGCGCGTAAAGCCTATCGAAGCATCCATATACCGGATGAGTTCCGGGATTTATCGAAGCCGCTGACGGTTTCGCCGGCAGAAGTCAGCAAGGCGTTCCTTGGTGCAAATCGCCAACTCACCGCCAGCATGATAGAGGTTGTGTGTTCGAGGAGGCTGCTGCGCGAGGTACGCATTTGCCTAACGAAGGACCTTTCGCCGCGCGACTGCTCGCAAAGTGAGCAGCGCCGGCGGCTTTGCACCTACGATACGGTGACGATGCCGCCGGTCCGGGGCGGTGGAACCGGGCCGCGTGGAGGCCCGTCTTACGAACGCGGCGATAGCCTTTGAGCAAAGCCAGACGCTTTCGCCGCGACGGCCATGTCCAGGATTGATCCGATAATCCGTTGACGATTATCTCTCCCATCTCCTTTACAAGTTCATGCACGGTCGCATTTCCTTCCCTCAGGATCGCAACGGGCCGGTGCGAATGCGTTACGGCGATTATCTGGCAGCGTTCCTGGGCGCTGATGATGAGGCGGCCAAGAGGCTCGATGAGATCGGGGTGAAGACTGGTCTCGGGCTCGTTGAGTACGGCAAGCGGAGGGGGGCGGGGAGTTAAAAGAGCGGCGGCCAGCAAGAGATAGCGAAGCGTCCCGCCGGAAAGTTCGGAAGCTCGAAGCGGGCGGAGCAACCCCTGCTGGCGCATGGTCACTTCGAACAGCCCTTCAGCTTCGTTAACCTCTATTATACCAACCGCTATGGGAGAAGGACAGGATGAGGGGCGTCGCGTTCGAACAGTGGGCGCCTCCGTATTACGTCCCGTGTGTGCCCGGTGGCGCTGTGTGCCAGAGCCATCGATGAACCATTCAGCCGGATTTGGTATTATTCCCGTTCCAGGGTCTTTCGAAGGGAGGAAAGCGCCCGGCAGGCCTGATTTACGTCAATGCCGCTCAACCTTGCGGCAATTTCCTCTGTCCATGGGATGCGCCGCTCTTCGGCTTTTGCGTGAAGGCGCAATGCGGCCCCGGTTGGCGTGACAAACGCGGAGCGCTTGTGTCCCGGATTAGGCGTGAACTGCACGAGGCCGCCGCTCTCCATCTCGTTGACGAGCCGCTGAATGGATTGGCGGGACTGGCCAAGGATTCTGGCAAGATCCGGAACCGTCAGCGGGGTGCCGCATGCGGCTACGGTGCCAAGCACCTGCCACCGTGCGCTCGTCAGCCCTAAATCGGCCATGAGCCTATCGCCGGCCGCAATGAGCTGGCCGTGCACGCGCAGCACTTCGTAGATCAAAAGCCCGGTAGCAACGCCCCGGGGCGTTGGTTTCATATCCATGCGGGCAAGCCATAGCAGCTTGACAACATATTGTCATTGTACTAAGTGACAATATGTTGTCAAAATATGGAGGTCACCGATGTCTGTGCTGCAATCGCGAGATGCGCTGTATCGCATCGACAAGTTCGCCGTTCCCGAGGCCGCGCTCCTGGAATTCTTGGCGCTGGTGAACCGGACCCATGAAGTCCTCCGCCGGCAAAGCGGATTCGTCCGCGACCTCGTGCTTCAGCAAGTGTCCGGTCCGGGACAGTTCAACGCGGTCACCTTCGTCGAGTGGGCGGATCAGGCAAGCTATGACGAAGCAGCCGAAGCTGTTCACCGCTTTCACGGCACAATCGGATTCGATGCCAAATCGGCTATGGCTCGCCTTGGCATCACCGCCGATATTGGCATTTACCGGCAGGACGCCGCAATGTGAGCGCATCGCAAGCGGAGCGGTCAGCCTTGTGCGCCCGGCAGCCTTTCCGGCCCAAGGCTGTCACCCATGTCTTAGGTACAAGATGTTACCTATGTCTCAGGGCTGGACACAATTAGATATTTTGCCGCTGCGCACGCTTAATGATCGCACGGCGCCCAGATATCGGGCGGCCTTGATGAAGCGCAATGTAACGAGTGATCTGAGGAGCCGAATTACAGCGCGTTTCTTCTCTTTGCGTAGGTCGAACGGCAGTCCATATTTCTCACTTAGCTTCATTCTGGATCTAGTTTCGTGCCACGCCCGTATGTAATGGAGCTTAAAATAATTCCCAGAGGATGATTTCTTTTTGTGCAAGACTATTGACATTGGAACGTATATGAGCGCTTTATCCTGTAATCGAAATCTATAACATAGATCATCATCCTCGTAATACAAAAATAGATTTTCATCAAATCCATCAAGTTCCAAGAACAGCTTTCTATCAAGAATTAATGCTGCCCCATCGATATAGTCGACGGCCGTGCAATCTAATGGTGCCTCTGAATCTTTGACATACCGGCTCCCCTGATCCTGAATGTAGGATTTGTGCCGGAAGGATCTGGTCTGACCATGAATTTTGACAGCCGGGCCGAAACCGCCGGCATTAGGAAATCTTTCAATGGCCTTCTCAAGCTCGTGCAACGAACTCTCTGTGAGGAGGGCATCGGGATTTAGAAAAAACACATACGAAGTGGAGAGAAGTTTGGCGCCCTGATTGCAAGCAGCACCGAAGCCTAGGTTTTTCGGGTTCGAAATTATCCGAGCTCCAAAGGACTTGGCGATTTCCACCGAACGGTCCCGGCTAGCATTGTCGACCACAACCACCTGGTGGCCTGCCGGAATGCTCGACAAGCAGGCGCGCAAGACTGCTGCGCTGTTATAAGTCACCACCACGAAGCCGACAGACATTAGTGCATCCAATAGCTTGAAGATTTGTACCCGACATAGTGCTTAGGACGCTGTCCAAAGCCTGTTCCCACGGCTCGGGATGAAAGCCAAAAACGCGCTCCAATCTCTCCGCCGACAAACGCGAAAATTGCGGCCGGGCGGCGGCAGTTGGGTATTCCGAACTTGGTATCGCCCGCACATGTGACGCTTTCACCGCGAGATCGTGCCGCCTCATTCCAGCGACGATCGCGCTGGCGAAGCCATGCCAGGAGGTCCGGCCCGACGCCGTAAAATGCACCAGCCGGGAAGACTTTTCGAACACTGCAGGAAGCGACGCCGGGTCTTCTTTGACGAGGCTAGAGACAAACCCGGCAATCTGAAAGGCGGATGTCGGCGTGCCCACTTGATCGCTTACGACAGAAAGCTCGTCTTTCTCACTCGCGAGCCTGACGATGGTTTTCAGGAAGTTTTTCCCGGTCGAAGAGTAAACCCATGCAGTTCTTACGATGAGGCAAGGGGCGCCGGTGGCAAGAAGAAGCCTTTCGCCCTCTGCCTTGCTTTTTCCGTAAACCGAAAGCGGATTTGTTGGGTGTGTTTCGCGATAGGGCTCGGCTGCACGGCCATCAAACACATAGTCTGTCGAGAAATGGATCAGGGGCACGTTATTCTCAGCCGCCCACCGGCCCATTGCTTCAACGGCAGCCGCATTAACGGTGTAAGCCAGCTCCCGCTCAGTCTCCGCCCTGTCGACCGCGGTGTAGGCTGCAGCGTTGATGATAAGGTCCGGTTTGATGCCGCTGAGCCGCCCGCTTATTGCTTGGGGATTAGACAGATCGAGGCCGTCTCTTGTCGCGAGGACTAGGTCCGCCAGAGCCGCAAGTTCCTGGGCAAGGGCAACCCCAACTTGGCCCGCGGCGCCCGTAATGAGAATTCGCATGGGGCTCAACCCTCATATAGAGGGAGTTTGGCAGCCAGCTCTCCTAGAAGTGGCGCTGCCGCATCCTTTTCAGAAAGAATGGGCCGCTCCACGCCCCAATCGATGTTAAGGTCCGGATCGTTCCAGCGAATGCCAATCTCGCTCCCGCGATCGTAGGGCGCATCGCATTTGTACAAAAACCTGGCCTCATCAGACAGCACCACAAAGCCGTGCGCGAAACCGCGGGGGATCCAAAGCTGCCGGTGAGCGCGGTCATCAAGGACGGCCGAGACATGACGCCCGAATGTGGGGCTTCCGGCGCGAACGTCCACCGCGACGTCGAGCACTGCGCCGGCCAAAACCATAACGAGCTTCCCTTGCGGCGTTGGATTTTGAAGGTGAAGGCCTCTTAGAACGCCTTTATGCGAATATGAAAAATTGTCCTGCACAAATTCGTTGCATATGCCGGCCTCCTTATATTTCGAAACGTTAAAGGTTTCGAGAAAGTATCCCCTTGCGTCGGGAAACACGCCCGGCTCGAGTATTTTTACACCTATAAGTTGAGTTTCCAAAATTTGCATTGTGTCTTCCAAGTCACAAAACTATTGGCTTACTACGTTGCTTGCATAGCTGCTGGCATTCGCAGTTGCAACATCAAACTTTTTCGTTTAATCGATCGGCGTTGTTGATAGCTAAGAGTTCCTGTAATGAAGGGCATAATACTCGCGGGCGGCTCCGGAACGCGGCTTTACCCCAGCACAATGGTAGTGTCAAAGCAGCTTCTTCCGGTTTATGATAAGCCGATGATATATTACCCGCTCAGCACACTCATGCTTGCGGGAATAAAAGATATCCTCTTGATTTCTACACCCAGAGATCTCCCTTCTTTTGAACAGTTACTAGGAGACGGCTCCCAGTTCGGGCTTCGGATTACTTACGCTGAACAGCCGCATCCGGGGGGCTTGCGCAGGCCTTTCTTATAGGCGAACGTTTCATTGGGGATGACGCGGTCTGCCTCGTTCTGGGAGACAACATCTTTTACGGACATGGGCTGCCGGAGCTGCTGTCGAAAGCGGCGTCGCGCGAGCAGGGCGCGACTGTTTTCGGTTACCGGGTCAAGGACCCGGAACGTTACGGCGTCATAGAGATCGGCGGCGAGGGGCGCGCCCTTTCCATCGAAGAAAAGCCCAAGCGCCCGAAATCCAACTGCGCGGTGACGGGCTTGTATTTCTACGACAACCGCGTTGTCGAAATCGCGAAGAGCCTTCGGCCGTCGGCCCGCGGCGAATTGGAAATCACCGATGTGAATGCCGCCTATCTGCGCGCGGGCGAACTGCGCGTCGAGATCATGGGCCGGGGCTTCGCCTGGCTCGACACCGGCACGCATGAGTCGCTCATCGAAGCGAGCCAGTTCGTGCAGGTGATCGAGAACCGGCAGGGGATGAAGATCTGCTGCCCGGAGGAGATCGCTCTGCGCATGGGCTATATCACACATGATGCATTTTTTGCCTTGGTGCGCCGGTGCGAGAAAAGCAGCTATGGGCAATATCTGCTGGCGCTGCCGCAGCTCGCGCCGGAACTCTTCCCGGCCAGCATCGCAACGCTGACGCAAGTGGCGTGACATGGCCGCAAAGCGCATCATCGTAACGGGCGGCTACGGCTTCATTGGATCGGCGCTGATCCGTCTGCTTTTGTCAGAGACGGACCACGAAATTCTCAACATCGACAAGCTGACCTACGCCGCCAACCTGGCCTCGATCCCGCAGGCGGAAGGCAATCCGAAATACCGCTTCGTGAAGGCGGACATCGCGGACGCGCCTGCCACGCGCAAGGTGTTTGAGGACTTCCGGCCGGACGCCGTGATGCATCTTGCGGCGGAAAGCCATGTCGACCGCTCGATCGACGGCCCGCAGGAATTCATCACGGCCAATATCTTCGGAACGTTCACCCTGCTGCAGGAAGCGCTGCGCTATTGGCGCGCGCTGGACGCCGATGCTCAGCAACGCTTCCGCTTTTTGCATGTTTCGACGGACGAGGTGTTCGGCTCGCTCGGGCCAACGGGCGCTTTCACCGAAGACAGCCCCTACCGGCCCAACTCGCCCTATTCGGCCAGCAAGGCGGCCTCGGACCACCTCGTGCGCGCGTGGCATCACACTTACGGCCTGCCGGTGCTGATCACGAATTGCTCGAATAATTACGGGCCCTATCATTTCCCCGAAAAACTCATTCCGCATATGATCATCAAAGCTCTGGCCGGCGAACCCCTCCCGGTGTACGGCGACGGGCAAAATGTTCGGGATTGGCTCTTCGTTGAAGATCATGCCCGCGCGCTGCTATTGGTAGCAACCTGCGGTGCGCCTGGCGAGTGTTACAGCATCGGCGGGCGAAATGAGCGGACGAACCTTCAAGTTGTGGAGACAATCTGCGACCAGCTCGATCATTCGATGCCGTCGCCCCAAGGACCACGCCGCCGCCTCATCACATTTGTGACCGACCGGCCTGGACACGACCAGCGTTACGCGATCAATGCCTCAAAGATCGAGCGCGAACTTGGCTGGCGTGCGCAAAAAACCTTCGACACGGGCCTCGACGATACGGTTCGCTGGTATATCAACAATCGCACTTGGTGGCAGGCGGTTCTGGATGGCGGCTATAAGGCGGAGCGGCTCGGCACGGGGTAGCCTTCGAGATGGGCTTCAGCCCCCAGCTGTAGGAAGATGCCAGCGATGCTATTTTAGCCAAATCTCCTCAGCCTCCACTATCGAAATTTGACTTGCAGCCATTAACGGTAGCTCATGACAACCATAAATATACTTGACGAATACGTGAGATCGGCTCCATCCACTCAATTGATGTTCGATCTATTCAAGGGAGAGTGGTCATCGGCTATGCCTTCTGGCTCTGGCCTCCAAACACAACCAGGGAATGCGGCGCTGTTTGACGATGCTCGGATCAAGTGGGCGGCGTCTGTTCTTGGCGGCTTCCGAGGCGAGAGAGTTTTAGAACTCGGCCCGCTTGAAGGTGGGCACTCTTACATGCTGCAGATGCTCGGAGCGGATAAGATTACTGCTATAGAATCAAACCAACGCGCCTTCCTCAAGTGCTTAATTATCAAGGAGGCCTTTGGGCTAAGCAAGGTCCAATTCCTTCTTGGAGATTTTATAGAATATTTTAAGAATGATCCCCAGAAGTACGATAGCATAATAGCATCCGGTGTCTTATATCATATGACTAACCCAGTCCTACTGCTAAAATTAATTAGCAATATATCAGACAAACTATTTATATGGACTCATTATTTCGATCCCACCATCCTTAGGGGAAATAAACAGTTTAGCGGCGAGACTGTAGATATCGAAGGTAGCAAGTTTGTGGGCTCGAAGCGATACTATGCTGAAGCACTCGGGTGGGCGGGCTTTTGTGGAGGCAGTTCCGAGCACGCTGTGTGGCTCGGGCGAGACGAAATACTCAGGCTTTTGCAAAAGCTCGGTTATAAAATTGAAGTTGGCTTTGACCATCGCGATCACCCGAACGGTCCCGCATTTGCACTTTGCGCCGTTAGATGAGCTTTGCGGTAAAACTGTCTCCTAAGTGTCAAGCTCTCCGCAGAGCTGACCGATAGATGGAGCGCGAGGTTCGAAGGATATTGAGTAATCATGCGCGCTGAGCGTAAGGTTAGGATTATAGAGTGGATCCCGGGCAATCACCTCCGCGTGCCGCTTTCTCATGTAGTTGCATTCGCGCTCAAAGCGCTCCCTCTTCTCAGGCGCTGAGTCCAAGCCTCTTGTCTTCGACTCGTGGTGGTAGAGCCGTGCATAAGGTGTATAAATATTTTTATAGCCTCGTTCTGCAATACGAAAACAAAAGTCAGTATCGTTAAATGCCACCGGAAGGTTCTTTTCATCCAGCCCTCCCACTTCTTCAAATACCTCTCGTCTCACCGCCAAGCAGGCTGCGGTTACAGCAGATACGTTATGGGCAACCTGCGCGCGGCCAAAATATCCATACTCATTAGAGGGTAAGTTTAAGTGCGCATGTCCAGCTACCCCGCCGATGCCGGCGATCACGCCGGCATGCTGTATCAGGCCGTCGGGATAAATGAGAAGGGCGCCAACAGTACCAATATCAGGACGCATGGCATGCGATATTAATTCGGTGAGCCATTCGCCCGATACAACTTCTGTATCATTATTTAGAAGAACAAGAATTTCGCCCTTAGCGTGCTTGGCGGCGAAATTATTAATTGACGAGTAATTGAAAAAATGAGGGTACTTTAGGAGTCTTACTTTTTTGCTAATCTCAAGTTCTTGCATATATTTGATTGTCAATTCGTCATCGGATCGGTTGTCAACCAAAACGATTTCGAAATTAGAATATTGCGTCTTTTCATAAACACTTGAAATGCAATTCTTTAGTATATCGTACCCGTTGCAGGTCGGAATTATGATGCTAACGAGAGGATTTCGTGAAAGGCGGTGGCGTATCCGATGATAAGTTGGGCAATAGATATTTTCTGTTACCTCGGCGGCTAGCTTGACACGCTCCAGATGTTCTGAGACGGCTCTCATCCCTGCGTTTTTCGCATAAGGCTTTGCTTCCACAGAAGTTGATGTCGAAGTTGCAAGTATTCGCCAATGGTAAAGCACGCGCGGAATGTGCCGAACATTCTCAACCCCGCACTTCTCAAGGACACGCAACGCCAAGTCCCAATCCTGAGAGCGGCAATTATCACCTTGACATAGTACACTACTAGGTATAGATTTCCTTGTATCAGCAAGGGAACGTGTCATGTCTGACCTTTCAAACCCGATCTTTCACGATGAGGATAAAGCCCGCGAATGGCTTGAAGCGCGGGTTTGGCCGGCTGGCCCAGTGTGCCCGCATTGCAAGGCTGTGAACGAGGCAACCCTTATGAAGGGCAAAAGCCATCGC
>CAZCIF010000038.1:0-20224 GCA_964498645.1 uncultured Rhodomicrobium sp.
GCCGCCGGAGACAGCGGCGGGGAGCGAGCAGGCTGGTTCCTGGCATCCTGCTCTCAAGGATAACCCAGCCGGCATCAGCCACAGCGGCCGCAGTTGACTGGGCCGCAATCGCCGGAGTGCTACCGGGCGCAGTTGGGGCCGGCGTAACCGTTTTCACGTGACCGATTTAAGGCTGCCGGCTACAACCCCTCTAGGGAATTGAACGCAACCCGCCATACATCAGCGTATCCGCCGGGGTGACTGCTCATGCTTGTTTATCTGCCGATCGCCGAGCTTCCGGTGAACGTGCTACTCATGCTAGCGATGGGAGGGGCGGTCGGCTTCTTGTCTGGTATGTTCGGCGTTGGCGGCGGATTTTTGATGACGCCGATGCTGATCTTTGCCGGCGTGCCAAGCGCGGTCGCAGTCGCCACCGGCGCCAATCCACTCATTGCCTCATCGATAACCGGAACGATCGCCCAGTACAGGCTCAAGAATGTGGACGTCAAGCTTGGGATGTACCTCCTGGCGGGAGGCGCTGCTGGCGCTTTTCTCGGCGTTCGAATTGTAAAATTCCTACGGCAAGCCGGGCAGTTCGATCTCTCCGTCTCGTTACTCTATGTCGTGTTCATGGGCGTTGTCGGCGGTATCATGCTCGTAGAAAGTATCCGCGCGATCCGCAAGCAGCGCCAAGGCCGGCCGGTTTCGATGCGCCGCCCGGCGCAGCATAATTGGGTCCACCGCCTGCCGTTTAAGACCCGCTTCAAGACCTCGAAACTCTACATCAGCGCAGTTCCGGCCATCGCACTTGGCGTCATGGTCGGGCTTCTGTCCGGCGTGATGGGCGTTGGCGGCGGGTTCATCATGGTGCCGATTCTAATCTATCTGCTGCGCGTGCCGACCAATATCGCCATCGGCACCTCGCTTTTTCAGGTCATTTTCGTCAGCGCGATCACCACGGTTTTTCAGGCGGTATGGAACCAGACGGTCGACATTGCTCTGGCTCTCATGCTGATGGCCGGCGGCGTACTCGGCGCTCAGGCCGGAGCGTCCGCAGGCCAGCGCCTCCGCGCGGAGCAGCTTCGATTGCTTCTGGCGATTTTGGTTCTCGCCGTTGGATTGCGCTTGGCCGTTGGACTTCTGGTGCCGTCCGATCTGTTTAGCTTAGCGCGGGCGGGGGCTTGAAATGAGTGTCCGCGCTCAAAATAGGCTTCACAGGGCCGGATATGCGTTGCTGTTTCCGCTGCTGGCATTGCTCTCCTGCGCCTCTTCAGCCGGCGCCGAAGCACCGGATGCGATCGAAGCCGGGGCATCGCAAAACTATTTTTATATCGAGCCCAGCTATGCAGGCACAACCGTTGCCCTTTTTGGCTCCATCGATCGCGAACGGCTTCCCGGGCGCGCTTTCGATATCGCTGTGACCCTCCGGGGGCCCGTCAAACCTATTACAGTCTGGAAAAAGGATCGGCGCGCCGGGCTTTGGGTAAATTCTCAGAGCCTAACCTTCTTAGGAGTTCCCAACTACTACGCTGTGCTTTCCACGAAGCCGCTCGCCCAAATCGCTTCCCCCGAAGAACGCAAGGCGCACGAAATCGGTCTCGATGCCCTGACCCTTCTGGTGAAGGGCGACGGCGATCCGAAAGCACAACCAGCCGCGCCGCGAGAATTTCAGGACGCGCTGATCCGGTTGAAGAAATCGGCTGGCCTCTACGTGGAGGAAAGCGAAAGCGCGATTGAATTTTTCGGCACCAGACTTTTCCGCGCTACCGTTTACCTGCCACCTTCCGCAGGAGCCGGTCTATACCGGGCCAAGTTCTATGTATTGCAGAACGGAAAGGTCACCGGAGAAGCGGCCGCTCACATCCGTCTCCACAAAATCGGAATAGAAGCGCGCCTTTCATCGGCGGCAGTGCACTATCCCTGGCTATACGGCGCTATAGCCGTTCTCCTGGCAGCGGCCGTTGGCAGCGGCGCTTCGCTTATTTTCCGCCGGACATAGCTAGCGCTGCTTCCTTAAGCGGCCTGGTCCTCGACAAGCTGGGGGGGTGCAACAGGATGCACCCGGTCCTGAGAGATGAACCATACGAAAAGCCCGCCCTGTCCGAGCAAGGGATCGAAGGCGGAGCCGAGCACGTTCGCGCCCGATGAATAATTACCCATCGATGGCAGAATCAAGCGCATGCCATTGCCCACAAAGCACCGGCCGCGTACAAGATGGCCATATTGAGAGACCTGCGCCACCGGATGAAGTCCGCCTGCGATTTCGTTCGCCACGTGAGCGCGTACGGCATCGGCCCTGAACTTAATGCCGCCCAGCATCATTTGCGGCACGACAGTCCCGCCGATCCGTTCTGGCGGCGCGCCATAGTCGTGGGAAACAACCCAATACCAGTCGCGCCCCTCCATCATGTCTTGAAGCCAGTCGCTTCGGTGCGGGCTCAAGCCATCGGACGTAATACCCGCGAAGCTGTTGCCAAGCGCAACGACCCTTGCGGGATCGTAGCGGTCGAGCGCCTCTTCGAGCTTCTCGAAGGCTGATGCTGTGTCATAAGGCGGTAGAAGGACGTCTTCGCCTTCAAGGTAGGAACAGTTTGAAAGCTGGAGATCGGCCACGACGAGTGTGTTTTCGGCGGGCCAATAGAGAGCGCCGGTCGGGTCGGCAACGAGCGATTTGCCGCTCAGAAGAACCCGGGATGCGCCGGTATCGTGAAGGAAGTCGGTCGGTTTACGCTGAAGCGCCGATAATGCAAGCATAAGGTTTTGCCCTCTAAGAGCGGTCCGGCGATCAACTCAAGCCAGGAACCCGCGCGATGTCCGGACAAACTTCCTACAATCGGACGATCATTAAACGCCTATAGACTTGTTAATATCTGATTCGCGCAATCTTTGTTACAAAAAAATCACGCGGCTTAGGTTTTTACGAAGTATTTCGAATTGTGTCCAAATGTTGTCCTGCCGCAACAATGCAACGCAACTGCTCATCAAGATCAAGCAGCCTTCGTTCGCTCCATCCGCGCGAAATAGGGCAAGAGCTTGAACTTCGCATAAGGCAAATATTGCTGATTTTGGATCAGTCCCTCGAACTGAGTCAGCCGCTCCAAAATGCCATGCAAATTCGCGGCTTCAGGGCCAGAATTTGCTCCGCACAGAGCGCGAACGACAGCCTTCTTGTGATCGGGCTGCTGGTTCTTGAGGTAGATCTTCGTATCAAGCGCGCCGGAGAGATCTGGCGGCAGGTCGCCGGGATATTGCGTGCCTATGGCAATACCCGCCCCAAAGGCGCGGCCTTCGCGTGCGAGGTTTTCGAGATGAGTGCTATGGGCGACGCGCCATGCCTCGTCGAGCACGAGAAGCCGCGTCAGTTTGCGCGGCTGCGTGCGCCGGAGCAGAACGCCGTGCAGGCGGATGATGATAAGCTCGGCAAGCGCGGCTTTAATCTCGTCGGTTGGAAGCGCGAAGAGCGATAGCACAAGCCGCTCGTCGAGCATCGACTCGAAGGGAACCGGAAGCTCGTCCGTTTTGGGGAACAGGCCGAGCTCGAAGAGGGGGGCGATGCGGTCGAGAAGGCTGATAGCCTGCGGGTTCTTCGCTTCTTTCTGCTCTTCCAGGATAGCAACGACATCGTCGAAACTCGGCGGGCGGATGCTATCGGCGTTCACCCATCTCTGTGGATTGTAGCCGCGCCGCTCGAAAGCCTCTTTCATGGCGTCGCGCAGCATAGCGGTCTGGCGGTCGCCAAGTGCGAAGACGCGCTTTAGAACACCGGTGATCGTGAAAATGTGCTCGATGGGCTGGGCCTGCCCATCGTCGCTCGCGCTCGGCATCAGCGGATTGAAAGGAATGCCATGGCGGCGGACATCGTGCACTTTAAGCCCGATCGCCTGCACGAAGCTCCGTTCTGAATAGTCGTTCTTGAAGTCGAAGATACAGACTGGGAAGCCCATCGCGGCAACGCCGTCGATGAGGACGTTGAGCGTCTGGGTCTTGCCCGAGCCGGGGTCGCCGGTGACGAGAATGCCAAAGTTCAGGAGCTTGGCTTCCGTCTCGAACGGTGCCCAATGGACCTGGCCCCCGTCCTCATGCGCACCGAGCATGACGGCTTGGCCAGACGGCGTGCGCCGGCGCGGAGCTGGTGCAGGAACAGGAGCTTGCTCGGTCTCTTCCGCCTCTTCCTCTTCGACGCCGGCCTTGACGTAAGGATATTGCACGATATCCGAAAAAGCCGCGATCTTGGTGAGCGGGCGTGCCTTGCGCTGCCAAGCCTCGAAGCCCGCTGCGTCCTCGAAGTTGCGGAAGAAGTGGCGCGCCGCGTCCAGGCGCTCCCAGGACAGCATCTCGAATTGCGGGACGATGATCGAGTGCATCTCCTCCGCATCCCGGATCAGCGGGGCGATGAACCGGCCCGAGCGCGGGAGCCGGCCGCCGCGCGGACGCACGATGACGGGCCTCGCTGCCGATACGCCTCGCAGAAAAACGCGGATTTCCTCGGCCAGCGGCGCGCCGCGCGCCTCGTTGCATAGCGCGATCTCGCGGCGCTCCACGCTTTGGCCGTCTTTCTGAAAATCGGCTTCGATGATCACGGTGCCGGCACGGCCACGCACACTGCGCCGCGTCTTGACCGCGGTTACGCCATCGAGTTCGGCTGCGGCGGCTTGCACAGCCCATTCCAGGATCTCGGCCTGCTGGATGCCGTTTCCGATGGAGGGCTGCACGGTCCGCGACGAAAGCTCTCCATGCCATTTGTCATCGAAATTTGTTGAAGGAACTGCCGCTGCCGCAGGCACAATTACAGAATCGCCCGGCACGGCAGGCGGAGGCGGCATATCATCGAGCGCAGGAAGGGTGCCCGTGCTCAGATAGACGCGCCGGAATTGCTGAATCAGCTCAAACACATAGCGCGAGGTTTGGCCGCCAAGTTCATCGATCATCCAGGCCGGAAATGGATAAAGCGGATCGCGCGCCTCGGCCTTCACACCACAGCGCTCGAAAAGCTCCGCTAGCCTGCGGTGCAGCAGCGCTTCAACTTGTCTGCGCGCGAGTGGCTTCAGCCGCACCGGAAGCGCGCCGAAGCGCTCGATCCGGTCGCGAATGGAGCCATCGATGCCATCGGCGATCGTATCGTAGAGCGCGGGCAGCACGGCATAGGCAACGCAAAGCGGCGGTAGCGTTTCCGCCAGAAGCGCGCCCCGGCTGAAGAGATGACGCAGCCGCTGCTCCCAGCCTTGGACGCGGCTCTGTTCGAGCTGGTCGAACGCAATGAGAAGCGCGCCGCCCGTCGCCCCGATCACGTTCACAAGAGCATCGATGTGGCCGCGTGCGACATGGTCTTCGGCGAACTGCGTCAGGCGGACGCCGCCGATGCTGACATTGGCAGACTGACCGCGAAGATAGGCGAAGGAGTCGTCTTCTCCCGCCGCCGCCCCTAAGAGTGCCGCAATAAAGGCCTCGGACGGAACCGGCAGATGCGACAGCTTCTGCAGCTGGGTACGGATCGAGACGATCAGGGGCCGCAGGTCGAAGTCCCGGATATCACCTCCTTCGCCGAAAACCTCGCGCTGAAAAGCGCTCGAAAGCTCAGGCTGCCCTTGTGCGAGTATAATCCCAGCGAGCCTGTTGAGCGGAGAAGGCGCACCGGCGGCCACGAGATAGCGCTCCGAAAGCCGGGAGATAAGCGCCCGTAACAGCCAGGCATCAAGGTCTTTCTCGGCGACGAGATCCACCATGGGGAAGAGTGCCGCATAAACACGGCCATCCTGATGCATGCGCCGGATGGCAGTCAAAAGCGTGTGCGTCTTGCCGGTGCCCGTCGCGCCCTTGATTAACAGAATCCGCGAGGCGGGGTCGGGATTTTGGCTCAGCGCCTGGGAGGTGATCGCGCTCAGCGCTTCATCAGCGTCGGCCTCGATTTCGGGCACGTCGAGGCGTTCTTCATCCGCCGCCCCCGCAAGCGAGGCGACGGCGCCGAAAACGCGATCAAATTCTGGGCTTTCGAAAGCCTTGAGCCGTAAATCCATGACCTAAAACGTTAAATCCATTGATTGACGATGAAGTGCCGCTCGTCACGGCCGAGGCGGAGCCGCGACCGCTCTTTCAGGCCGGCATCGAGTGGGCCCGTGATGTCATACCGTTCAAGGTCGAGGAGTCCCTCGCGGGCCGCTTTGGCTAGGTTTTCTTTGAAGCTTTCGAGCGTGCCAAGGTCCAGGCCCTCCGCCAGCCCCGCATCATAGACTTGTGCAATGGCAACGCGGCCGGCATAGGGCTTCGTCTCAAGCCGGCCCGCAAGCCTCCTGACCGCTTTCGCGAAGCTTTCCAGATCGAACGCTCCGGCAACCTCGGCGCTGGCCGCCTGCCGGGCCGATATCGCCGCCCGGATGATGGTTGCGGTAAGCGCCTGCACATTGTCCGCAGGGCCACCCAACGCCTTGGACAATAAAGCCGCGTCTGCTTGCAAGAGAGTCCCCCATTGCAAACCGGCGAACGCGAGATAGATGCGCCGGCTCATTTCATCGAACTTGAATGCCTTCAGCGGAACGCGTGCGCATGCTTCGAAAGCGCCTCCGAACGACGACACGGCGCGAGAGAGAATTACGCAGCGTGCCTGCTGCGCGGCCGGCCAGGGGGCAAGCTCATCAAGCGTGAAGAGCTGCCTCAATGCGAGCGCGTGGAGATCGCGCCTGCGCTTCCCGCCGGCACCCGATGGGCCATTCAACGCGCGCACCGCGATCGCCCGGAGCGCATCCTGCGCCGGAGTTCCAGACGCGGGCCGGCCGGCGCTGGTGCTGGCATCCTGCCGCGTCGTGATCAGGAATCCGTCATCCTCTTGAACCGCCCCAAGCCTCACCGCTTGCGCCAAGGTCTCCAGGACGGGAACAATATCCGCCAGAATCTTCTCCGCGGCCTGCTTGGCGCAGCGCCCCCTTGGCTGCGCCGCTACCCACGCCGTAAGTACCTCCGCCGCCGTCAGCGGCTGCAGGCAAGCAACGCTAGGTTGCGGCAAATGCAATGCGCTTTTTCTCGGCGTCGTCATCGTATTGCAGCCCGCGTCGTGGGAAGGTCCCTGGCCCCTAGGCTGCAGGAGGTTACCTGATTCGAGGGCTTCTGAAAGCCACGCTTGCGTAGCGGCTCAGGTCATTCACCCGCCTGTGACGCTTTCAGGACTCCGGCGCGGCCTTGCAACCTTATTGCGCGGGTGCAGCAGGCGGCGGCGTCTCTGCCGGGGCGGGTGAGTTTGCTGCCGGAGGCGAAGGAGGCGCAGCCGCTGGCGCAGGCTGGTTCTGCGGCTGTGCGGGTGCGTTGCGGACCGCCTGCGAGATACGCCGCGCGAATGCCGCGTCTGAGGCAGGCTTGCCGCTGCTGGCATCGGCGCGCTTGGCGTTTTTCAGCTCGTCCTCCGCCTTGGCAATTTCCTCAGGCGAATATTCGTTCGCGTTGCATGAGCATCCGCGGATGTAGACCTTGCGGTTGCGGAACGCGTTCGGCATCTGGCTGTAAGGGCGGCCGTTCAGCGAGACCATCTGCTCCGGGTCTTGATCGGAGCGATGGTAATAAAGCTCCGCCGGCGCCGCGCATCGCGAATGGCATTTCGCCTGATCTTCCGAGAAATGACTTTCCGTTGTGGCGTCGCTGATCGGGAAAAAGAACCCGTCGCATTCCCTCACGCAAAGCGTCCGGTAGGCCGATGCGCCGTAGCTTGGCGTGTAGCGGCTCGAATCGTCGGAGTCTTCATCGCTGAAGAAGGAGAAGATCGAGCTGTTACGGCTGCGTTGCGCCTCATACTCGCGCACATATTGATCGCCGCAGTTGTTGCGGGCAAGTTCGCCGATGAGATCGTCGTGCCGGGCGCGCGGTGAAGCTCTTCGCGTGATCGAATCGCGCTGCGATTTGAGCTGAGCGAGACGGGTCTTCGCCGCCTGCACCTGCCGGTCGAGGTCGATGCAGCGCGGCGTGCGCCGGAGCGAGCGGCCGAAAAGGAACATATCGTCATAGCAGTTGGCGCGATCGGCATCGGACTGCGCGCGGTGAAAATCGGCATCGGCTTGCCGCATGTCGGCGTCGATCCGCGGAAGCTGATCCTGGGCGCCGGACTGCGAACCCCCGCCCGCCAATTGGAGTTCGAACTCGCGGCAGCGCGGGCTAGGAGCTGCCAAGTTACGCGATGGGTCATTCCCGGGCTGGCCATAGACCGGGCGCTGGCCGTAACCCGATGGCGGATCGTAGCTGCGGCTGTAACCGTCGCCCGATCCCCCCCAACCTTGGGCCGCAACCCCTTGCAGCCCCGCGGCCACTATCGCCGCCAAAGCGCCAACGGCGCCAAAAGTGCGCAAGAGAACCGTCATATCCATACGCCCCCATAGATGACCTTTGGAAGGCCGCCGCATTCAAGCTGGCGGAAGTATGGGCCGCTGCGCCGTGCAATGCAACCCATGGATGGCGCATGGGGACAAATGGCTCCGCGCGCGGGCTGTGGTCATTCGCAAATTTCGCTGAGTTCCACGCTATCCTGCTTGACCGCGAAGGAATTTGCGGCAATGGTCGCGCCATGGAACAAAACGTTTCACGCAACGGCCGGTGCATTATCAGCGCGAGCTAACATTGGAAGCTGGCGCGGCATGCGTTTCATTTTGAAGAGATAGCCCGCCAGTAAAGGCAGGGCTTATGACACTCAAGCTTTACAATACGCGAACCAGGCGGAAGGAAGTCTTCCAGCCCATCGATGCGAAGGCCGTGCGCATGTATGTCTGCGGGCCGACGGTCTATGATTTCGCGCATATCGGCAATGCGCGGCCGGTCATCGTGTTCGACGTGCTGTTCCGCTTGCTGCGCGATCTTTACGGCGCGGAGCATGTGATTTACGCGCGCAACATCACCGACGTCGACGACAAGATCAACGCGCGCGCGGCGGAGGAGGGCATTTCCATCCGCGAACTCACCGAACGCACGGCGGTGGAGTTTCACGCCGATGCCGCGGCGCTCAACTGCCTGCCGCCAACGATCGAGCCGCGCGCGACCGAACACATTAAGGAGATGATCTCGCTGATCGAGCGGCTGATCGCGCGGGGGCACGCTTACGCTGCCGAAGGGCATGTGCTGTTCGAGGTGGCTTCCGATCCAGATTACGGCTCGCTTGCACGGCGTTCGGTGGATGAGATGCGGGCCGGAGCGCGGGTGGAGGTTGCGCCCTATAAGCGCGATCCAATGGACTTCGTGCTCTGGAAGCCGAGCACCGGCAATGAACCGGGCTGGGAAAGTCCATGGGGCTATGGACGCCCAGGCTGGCATCTCGAATGCTCGGCGATGGCCGAAAAACATCTCGGCGAGGTGTTCGACATTCACGGCGGCGGCATCGACCTCGTCTTCCCGCACCACGAGAACGAAGTAGCGCAATCGACTTGCGCCCACGGCACCAAGATCATGGCCAATGTCTGGATGCATAACGGCCATCTTCAGGTGGAAGGCGCGAAGATGTCGAAGTCGCTCGGCAATTTCATAACGATCCACGACCTGTTGCAGGAGTGGCCGGGTGAAGTCATCCGCTATCAGATGCTCATGACTCACTACAGGCAGCCGCTCGATTGGACGGCTGCGATGAGTTCGCAGTCCCGGCTGGCCTTGATCAGGTTTTCCCGGCAGCTACATAGCCAGTCAGAGGCACTTGCGGGCGAGCCGGACGGCGATTTGTATCCTCCGTTTATTGAAGCTTTGAGCGACGACCTGAACACGCCTGAAGCGATTTCGGCCTTGCATGCTTTGGAAGAGGAAATCCGGACTTCAACGGATGCAGGTCCTCATAAAGAGCGGCTCGTAAGGCAACTCAGGAATTCGTTCGCTCTTATCGGGCTCGATGGCCTTGCAGATTTCGAAGAACGGCTTTTAGCGTCGGAGAAAGCGCGATTGGGCATCGATGTGGCCTCGGTGCAGCAACTCATAGAGGCGCGGCTAGCCGCCCGGAAGGCGAAAAACTGGAAAGAAGCCGACCGCATCCGCGATGAGCTTGCAGAGATGGGCGTTGCATTGAAGGACACGAAGAACCCGGCCACCGGCGAGATCGAAACCACCTGGGAGGCCGCGCGGTGAACGGCAGTTGCGAGAACAAAGCCAAAAATCTTGGCTTTACGCCTCTCATCCTGCCCTTCTCCCCATGGGAGAAGGGACGCCTGAATAACGCGCAAAGCGTGCAACGCCGTTCCCTCTTCCCAAGGGAGAGCATCTGTGTTTGGAGTCAAGCATGTTTCTCGGTCCAGTAGCGGTCTTCGCGGATGAGGGTGCCGGCGAGGATGACGAGCTTGCGCATGACGGCTATCAGGGCAAGCTTGGCCTCTTTGCCTTTGGCTCGGAGCCTGTCGTAGAAGGCTTTCAGGTCCGGGTTGCAGCGGATGGCGGAGACGGCCGCCATGTAAAGCGCCGTCCTGACATGGGCGCGCCCGCCTTTGATGCGCCTGAGCCCCCGGCTTTCGCCGGACTCGCAATTGAAGGGAGCGACGCCGGCGAGGGCTGCGATTTCCTGTGCGGAAAGCAGCCCGAGCTCGGACATGCAAGCGGCAAGCGTTGCGGCAACCACAGGCCCCACCCCCTTGATCGAGATGAGGATATCGTAGCGGTGCTTGAGGACGGGATCGCGATCGAGCAGGGCCAAGATGGCTGCGTCCAGGGCCTCGATCATCCGCGCGCAGGCGTCGAGCCGGCGCTGCAAGAGCCGCTTGAGGAGCGGGCTCTCCGCCGCTATGCGGCGGTTCTTGAGCGCGGTCTCATCGTCTTTGGCCGCTTGCCTCGCCAGAACCAGCTCCTGAAGCTCCGCCAGTATTTGAGCCGGGACGGGCGTAGCCTTAGGATTGAGGCAGGCGCCATACAACGCCAGAAGCCGTGCGTCAATTTTGTCCGTCTTGGCAAGCTGCCCCAGCGCTTCGGCGAATTTGCGCGACCGCAAGGGATTGACAACCGCAACGGGGTAGCCGGCCTGGCTCAGCGTCCGGTGGGCAAGCCGGTGCAGCTTGCCCGTTGCCTCCATGATGACAAGCGCCACCTTGGCGCCCGCCAGCTGGGCGCGCAACGCCTCGATCCCCTTTTTGCTGTTGGGAACGCGGAAACTTTGGCCGGTGGGATGCACATAAACGTCCAGCCACGCTTTACACACATCGGCACCTACGTAAACTGGCTCACCGGCTCCTGCTTCGGGGGCGTTCTTGCCTTGCATGCGGGACTTGCTCCTCATTCATCTGTCCAGACCAAGAGCCGGAGGGCGGACGGACCAAGCTCTCCCGCGAGCCGGAAGCTTGAGGGACTGACGGTCCCGCCCGCCCGCCGCAAGAGGGATGGCCATCCCTCTTGCGGCGCCCTCATCACCAAGGCGATTCGGGCTCGGCTCCAACATGCAAGGGACAGGGTGAGGGGTGCTGCCGCGATCGAGCATTCTGCATTTTGGCATCACCCGGCCGCGGAGCGGCCACCCTCTCCCGCAAGGGGAGAGGGTGCTTCAGAGACCACGTCATGAAAGAGCGCCTTTATATATTCGACACCACGCTCCGGGACGGGGCGCAGACGCTTGGCGTTGACTTCTCGCTCGAGGATAAGCTTGTCATCGCGCAGCGCCTCGACGCGCTCGGCATCGACTATATCGAGGGCGGCTATCCCGGCGCGAACCCGGTCGATACCGCTTTCTTCGAGGCCCCGCCGCAGCTGAATGCGAAGCTCACCGCGTTCGGCATGACGAAGCGCGCCGGGCGTTCGACCTCGAACGATCCAGGCTTTCAGGCCGTCATTCAGGCAAGCGCGGATGCGGTGTGCCTCGTTGCCAAATCCTGGGATTATCATGTCGAGCTGGCGCTCGGCATTTCCGGCGGAGAGAATCTCGACGCCATCGGCGCCTCGGTCGAGGCGATCCACGCCGCAGGCCGGGAGCCGTTGATCGATTGCGAGCATTTCTTCGATGGCTATAAGGCCAATCCAGACTATGCGCTCGCCTGCGCGAAGGCGGCATGCGAGGCCGGTGCGCGCTGGGTTGTTTTGTGCGACACCAATGGGGGCACCCTGCCGCATGAGGTCGAGGCTGTTGTCGCCGAAGTAGTGCGCCACATCCCGCCCGGGCAGGTTGGCATTCACGCTCACAACGATACCGAAAACGCGGTCGCGAACACGCTCGCGGCCGTCCGCGCCGGCGCAAGACAAATTCAGGGCACTTTGAACGGTCTCGGCGAGCGCTGCGGGAATGCCAATCTCACATCGATCATTCCGACGCTTCTCCTGAAGGAGGATTATGCGCGCCGCTTCGAAACGGGCGTGAGCGCCGCCACGCTTCGCACGCTGACCGCCGTTTCGCGCCAATTCGACGAGCTTTTAAACCGGCAGCCGGACCGGCACGCGCCTTATGTTGGCGAATCCGCGTTCGCGCATAAGGGCGGCATTCACGCTTCAGCGGTCAGCAAAGAACCGCGCACCTATGAGCATGTGCCGCCGGAAAGCGTCGGCAACACGCGCAAGCTCCTTGTTTCGAATCAGGCCGGCCGCTCGAACATTCTGGCGGAGCTATCTCGCATCGGCATGGAGGTGGACAAGGACGATCCCCGGCTCGCGGCTCTCCTGGAGGACGTGAAGATCCGGGAAGCTCAGGGCTATGCCTACGAAGCGGCCGGCGCCTCTTTCGAGGTGCTCGCGCGCCGCACCTTCGGGCAGGTGCCGGAGTTCTTAGACGTCGAAAGCTTCCGTGTCATGGTGGAGCGGCGCCACAATGCTAAGGGTGCGCTCGTTACGGTGTCCGAAGCTGTCGTCAAGGTCAGGATCGGAGACCAGCTCTTGATGAACGCGGGCGAAGGGAACGGCCCAGTGCATGCGCTGGATCAGGCGCTGCGGAAGGATCTCGGCCTCTATCAGCCGAGCATTCAGAACTTGGAACTCGCCGACTTTAAAGTGCGTATCCTCACAGGGGGCACGGACGCCGTGACGCGCGTCCTGATCGAAAGCCTGGACCGCAAGACCGGGCAGCGCTGGTTCACGGCCGGCGTTTCGCCAAACATCGTGGATGCCTCCTTCGAGGCGCTGCTCGATTCGATCGTCTTCAAGCTGTGGACGGATGGCGTTACGCCAGCGCCTAGCCGTGAGGTTCCGTCCCCCGTTCGATTTGACATGGCTGGGGCTGAGCGCATAAAGGCTTGATCCGCGGCTAGGCTTTTGCTCTTTTCCAATAATATTCCTCCTCCTGGTTCGAGACGGCCTGCGGCCTCCTCACCATGAGGTCCCGGGGGCGGCCTCCTCGCGGCTCGAGACGGCCTGCGGCCTCCTCATCCCGAGGAGCCGCATAGCGGCATCTCGAAGGATGAGGCGGAGCCCAATCTCCCTGCAATGAAAGGCGATTTCGATGAGTGCGCGCTTTTGGATTTTCATCGCGGCGCTATTCGGCGGCTTGGCTGTGGTGGCGGGCGCGATCGGCGCGCACGCGCTTCCGGATACCGCCGCGCTTGTTGTACCCCTCCGCATCTATAATACCGGGCAGCTCTATCACGCGCTGCATTCCCTGGCGCTGCTTGGGGTCGCGCTTGCGATGCTGCAGACCGAAGGCCGGCGCAAGGCCTTCGCCTCCTGGCTGCTACAAATCGCGGCTTTCGCCTTCGTGACCGGGATCGTTTGCTTTTCCGGCGGCATCTATGTCCAGGCCGTGGAGGGCTTCACTTCCAGCGGTGGCATCGTGCCCCTCGGCGGCGTGTCACTCATCGCGGGCTGGGCAGCCTTTGCAATCGGCGCCCTTGGCCTACGCGATTGATGCGATGTCTCCTAGCTTGTTCAAATAAGGAAAATCAGAAGCCGGTGCCCGGCCCGAAGACGCGAAACTTAATCAGCGCCTGCGACCGGCTCATGGACAGGACACAATCAGTAAGCGATGCCGTTGGCTGGGACCGCCTTCCGGCGGCTCTTGGGCTGCGGGGCGGCCTTGATCCCGGTGACGCGCTCGCGCTTGACGGGTTTTTTTCCAGCCGCTGGGGCGGATTTTTTTGGCGCAGCATTGCGGGCGGCCCTGCGAACACGCTCAGCTTCGCATCCCGCAATGTGGAGCAAACAGCGCAGGTTTTGAGAGACGGCGAGATCCAGCTCGTATGCTGCTTCCGAGGCAGCGGCGAGGCATTGAGTAATGGAGTTGATAGCAAGTGTGGAAGGAGAGACGTTTGCCATTTTGCGTTGCTTTCTATGAAAACTGGCCCTATCGGCCTCTTTCACGGATAGCAACTTATAGTTGAAGCCTATTTAAGCTAAAATTTCCAATTGAAACAATGTGTAACACAATTATGCGGTCATTTGCGTACCCTGGTCCGGCTGAACGCACATTAGTGGATCCGCGTTAGGCGACGTTCGGAAGCCGCCGCCCCATGCCTCACTGCGCTATCCATCCGCCATCGATAGGCAGCGGCACGCCACGGATCTGCGACGCATACTCCGTGCAGAGGAAGACCGCGAGAGCGCCGATCTGCGCCGGCGTCACAAACTCGCCGGAGGGCTGCTTTTCGGCCAGGAGCAGTTCCTTAGCCTTCTCAACTGGGATATTGTCGCGCGCGGCCCAGTCGTTGATCTGCTTCTGCACGAGCGGCGTCAGCACCCAGCCAGGACAAATTGCGTTGCAGGTTATGCCGGTTTTCGCGGTTTCAAGCGCGATCACCTTGGTCAGGCCGACGAGGCCGTGCTTTGCCGCGACATAGGCCGATTTGTTCGCGGATGCGACGAGGCCATGGGCGGAGGCGATATTGATGATGCGCCCCCAATTTCTCTCCCGCATTTGCGCCATGACTGCCTGGCTTGCATGGAAGGCGGAGGAGAGATTGATCGCGATGACCGCATCCCAGCGCTCGGCAGGAAATTCCCCAACGGGAGCGACATACTGAATGCCGGCATTGTTGACGAGGATATCGACCCGGCCAAGGTCGTGCGTCGCCGATTCGATCAACGACCCGACCTCCGCCGGCTTCGACATGTCCGCACCGTTATAGGCAGCGCGGACACCGTGAACGCCTTCGATCTCTTGGCGAATCGCTTCGATCGCGGGCAGATCTCCAAAGCCGTTGAGCATGATGTCCGCACCCGCGCCTGCGAGAGCCTGCGCGATGCCAAGCCCGATTCCGCTCGTGGAGCCGGTGACAACAGCGGCCCGGCCGCGAAGGAATTTCTCTGTCATTTCGACACCTCTATTTTTTGTCCGGTCAATATGTCCCGGTCACGCGCGGGCTTTTTGCCGCCGCTTCGCGGCACCCCAGAATCACTGCGATTGTAACGCAGCTTCCGCTGCGGCATGATATTTTCGCCTGATGTCGGCTATGCCGGCGCGCGCCGGCGGCAGCTTCAGCCCCATTTCCTCTATCGTATCCAGGACGATCTGCGAGATCGCAAGGTTTCGGAACCACTTATGGTTGGACGGAATGATATACCAAGGCGCCGCTTTTGTGCTGGTCAGCGAAAGCGCATCTTCATAGGCCTCTACGTATTTCGGCCACAGCTCCCGTTCCGAATAATCGCTTTCGGATATCTTCCAATGCCGTGAAGGATCGTCGAGCCGCTGCTTAAAACGCGCTAATTGTTCTTCCGGGCTGATATGGAGATAGAATTTGAGGATCTTGGTCCCGTTTTTGGACAGCAGCTTCTCGAAATCGTTGATGAGCGTGTAACGCTTGGACCAGACGGCCTTCGGGACAAGGTTATGCACCCGGACAACCAGGACATCTTCGTAGTGAGACCGGTTGAAGATAACGATCTCGCCCTTGGCGGGCGTTCTTGCATGCACGCGCCAGAGAAAATCATGGGCAAGCTCGGCAGGAGTAGGCTGCTTGAATCCGGCCACCACTGTCCCTTGCGGGTTCATGCACGAAAAGAGGTGCCCGATGACGCCGTCCTTGCCTGCCGCATCGAGGCCTTGGAGCACGATCAGCAACGATTGTCCGGCATCGGCATAAAGTAAATATTGCGCTTTCCGTAAGCGTTCGAGATTCTGCCCGATTTCAGCTTTTGCCTTTTCATTGGACTCGTGTTTGCCCGTGTATGACGGGTCGATTTTTCCCAAGTGCGCCTTCGATCCGGGCTCGGCTATGAATTCCTTGCGATAACTCATCTGCAGTTCCTTATGATCGGGAGCGGTCCGGGTATTATGGGAACAGCGAGGGCATTCCGTATCACGGATTCAAGGAGCAGGGTTGCTATATGGCTTCCAAGGGCGGCGGCATTGATGCCGCCGTGCATGCGTGTTAAGCGGCCCGCGCGGCGTGGTCCGCGGTAATCTGGTCTGCAAGCTTGCCGGTCAGGTCGACGAGATGATCGAACTTCGCCTCGAAGCTCCCGGCGCCCGCCGTTGCCGATCTCAGCTCGATAATGAGGTCCTGTATCTCGGCTTCCGGAATCTGCGCCTCGACCACGTCCCAGCCGTCCCATCCAGGGCGGCTATCGAAGCCCAGGATTTGCCCGCGCCGCGATGAAATCATCCCATTGATCTTCGGCGTCGCCTCCGATGGTACGGCGATTTTGACCGCCATGATGGGTTCGAGAAGCACGGGCGAACATTTTGGCATGCCCTCTACCATCGCGATGCGGCCTGCCGTGCGGAACGCCTGGTCGGAGGAATCGACCGAGTGATAGGAGCCGTCCTTCAAGCAAACGGCGACGTCCACGACCGGAAAGCCAAGCGGTCCAGTGGACAGATAATCGCGAACGCCAGCTTCTACAGCGGGAATATAGTTTCGCGGCACCGCGCCGCCCGTGATCGCCTCGGAGAATTCGAAGCCTTCGCCGCGCGGCTGCGGCTTGATCTCCACCACCACGTCGCCGAACTGCCCATGCCCGCCGCTCTGCTTCCTGTGGCGTCCGCGAATTTCGACGGTCTTGCGGATCGTCTCCTTATAGGGGATCTGCCTCTTGGACGTTTCGGCTTTGATGCCAAAGCGCCGGGCAAGGCGTTCAAGCGCCACGCGCAAATGCATTTCGCCCTGGCCCCAAAGGATCATTTGGCTTACCTCGCGATCATGGACGAGGGTGAGAGAGGGGTCTTCGTCGATCAGCTTCGCAAGTGCCGCTGTGAGCTTGATCTCGTCTTTCCTCTCTGCCGCCGCAATAGCGAGGCCGTAGACGGGTTTCGGCGGCACGGCGGTTTTGATCGACAGCGCCCCGTTCTTTTCCGCAGTCAGCGTTGTTCCTGTTGGCAAGCTCTCAAGGCGGCCGAACGCGGCCGTTTCGCCTTCGGAAGCCGGGCCGCGCTTCTTCACATCCGCTCCAGTGACGGAGTAAACGCCCGAAACACGCTCTTCGCCAGGCACGCTGTAGACCGGAACGCCATCGGCAAATTGCCCAGCCAGCACCCGCACGAGCGAAAGCTTTCCTGCGTGCGAGGTTTGATAGGTTTTCATGATGTAAGCGGCGGATTTCGCATCGCCGAGGCCGAGGCGCTTCGCCGTTTCGTGGACGAAGGGTGCTTCGTGGCGCAGCGCCTTCAAAAGGCGCCCGATGCCATTTCCATGCTCCGCCGAGCCGAAGAAGATCGGGCAAATTTGGCCGCGCTTGAATTCGAGAATGAGATCGCCGAAAACCTTATCCCGGCTAGGTTGAATGTCGCTCAGGAGTTGCTCCATCAGCTCATCGTCGTAATCGGCGAGCTTTTCGAGCATGGAAAAGCGTTGCTCGGCCTCGAATTGGGCGAGGCCGGATGGAATGGCGATCAACTCGCTCGGTGCGTGCTCGCGGTAGACGAAGGCGCGCTCCAGAGCCAGGTCGACGAAGCCGCTGACCACGCCCTCTTCCCAGATCGGGATTTGCCGGAGCACAAGCGGGATCCGGCTCGCGGCCTGCATCATTGTCAAGACTTCGCCCATGGCGCGGCCAACTTTGTCGGCTTTATTGACAAAGAGCAGATGGGGAACGCCGCTGGCCTCAAGGCTTTTCAGGACCATTTGCAAGGCATGCAGCTTCTTATTGTCGGCCTCGCACACCACTATGGCTGCATCGCACGCGGCAATCGCACCCATGCCATCATATTGAAATTCGACGGAGCCTGGACAATCGAGAAGGGTGAATGTGTCGCCGAGGAAGTCGGTGTTCGCGACGTTCAGCTCGACACTCATGCCGTGCTCCCGCGCTTCGGGCGAGCTATCGCCCATGGTTTTACGGATGCCGGCGCCTTCAAGCCCGGTGGCGCCCGTCCTTGCGAGAAGCGCTTCGAAAAGGGTTGTCTTACCGCTGGCTTGGGGACCAATCAGTGCGATGCAGCGAGGACTTCTGCCGGCTGCATTTCCATTTCCGCCCATGTGCTCTTCCTAACCGGAATGTGTTGCTTGGGCCGCCCGCCGTCGAGCGGCGATTAGCTATGGTCGCGCGGCTCAGGAAACTTGGCAAGTGCAAACGGCAGCGGCTGCGCCCTCAGGCTGCACCTTTTGCTGTTTTTGGGCTGGGAAGCTGTTTCGCCGGAAGCGGGTCTCCCCTCCAAGGGCGAGACCTTGAGGGGAGCGTTTATGATCGATCGCGATGCGGCTTTTAAGGAAGCGTGAAGCTGCGTTGTGCAACCAATGCGTGTCCGGTTAGCTCAAGCGGATGGCTGGGCGCGGCTCGTCGCTTTCGTCGCTGGAGATGGATAACCGTCCTGCGAGAAAGCCGGAAACGTGGCCGCTCTCAAGCGTATTTCCTTCCACGACCGGCATAAGAAGATGCGAGCGTAAGCCCAAATCCGGCTTTTCAACGCTAGTTTGTCCAATATCCTGCTCGGCCATAGCTCAATCCTAGGCTGTATTGCATCTTGACGCCATTACTTCAGATTCGAGCACAATTGTCATGACCCCGCTGCGTGAAGCAGGCAATCTTGCACCCAAGAGTGCCTTTGCGGCAACAGGCGGGGCTGCAGCCGGAACTTTTAAGACGCCGCTTTGTTCATGCGGTTTTCGATAAGGCCGGCCACTACGCCCGGATCGGCGAGGGTTGAGGTATCGCCCAAGTTCGAAAAATCGTCCTCGGCGATCTTGCGGAGGATACGGCGCATGATCTTTCCCGAGCGGGTTTTCGGTAAACCGGGAGCGAACTGGATCAGGTCAGGCGTCGCGATCGGGCTAATTTCCTCGCGGACCCAATTGCGCAGTTCATGCCTGAGTTCCTCTGACGGTTCGACGCCCGTCATCAAGGTCACGTAAACATAAATGCCTTGTCCCTTGAGACTGTGCGGATAGCCCACACAGGCCGCCTCGGCTACTTTGGCATGGGCGACGAGCGCGGATTCCACCTCCGCGGTTCCCATGCGATGGCCGGCGACGTTGATCACGTCATCCACACGGCCTGTGATCCAGTAATAGCCGTCTTCATCCCGGCGGCAGCCATCGCCGGTAAAGTAAGCGCCTGGGTAAGCCGAGAAGTAGGTTTGAGCGAAGCGGTCATGGTCCCGGTACACGGTGCGCATCTGGCCCGGCCAGGAGTCGAGGATCACGAGATTGCCATCGCCCGGCCCTTCGAGCACCCGCCCATCCGGGGACATGAGCGCAGGCTGGACCCCGAAGAAGGGCAATGTTGCCGAGCCCGGCTTGAGCGCGGTAGCGCCGGGTAGAGGCGTAATCAAAATGCCGCCCGTCTCGGTCTGCCACCATGTGTCGACGATGGGGCACCGGTCTTCTCCGACGGTATGGTAATACCATTCCCAGGCTTCCGGGTTGATGGGCTCCCCCACACTGCCGAGCAGCTTCAGCGATTTGCGGCTGGTCTTCTTAACGTGGCCTTCGCCGGCCCCCATCAGCGCGCGGATAGCGGTGGGCGCGGTATAGAAGGTGTTGACCTGGTGCTTATCGGCGACGTCCCAAAAGCGCGAAGGCGTTGGATGGTTGGGCACGCCTTCGAACATGAGCGTCGTCGCACCATTGGCGAGCGGCCCGTAAAGGATATAGCTGTGCCCGGTAACCCAGCCCACGTCAGCCGTGCACCAAAAGATGTCGCCATCCTTATAATCGAACACATATTGATGCGTGAGCGACGCATAAACGAGATAACCGCCGGAAGTGTGCAGCACGCCTTTTGGCTGGCCGGTGGAACCCGAGGTATAAAGGATGAAAAGCGGATCTTCCGCGCTCATCTCTTCCGGCGGGCAATCGGCCGGTACGCTGAGCATTTCCTCGGCGAGCCAGAAATCGCGCCCTGCTTTCCAGGCGAGGGGGATATTGGTGCGCTTTACGACGAGAACGCGTTGAACGGTTGGGCATTTCTCCAATGCCTTATCAGCAGTTGCCTTAAGCAGCACTTTGCGTCCGCGCCGAACGCCCTC
>CAZCIF010000039.1:0-20187 GCA_964498645.1 uncultured Rhodomicrobium sp.
CGCCGCGCTGAACATGGCAAGCGCCAGCGATGCATACGTGCTTGCCGACCGCGGAACCTGGATCTCGTTCAAGAACAAAGGCGATCTTGAGATCCTCGTGCAGGGCGACAAGCGGCTTTTCAATCAATACGGCATTACCCTTGTCAATCCGGCCAAACATCCAGCCGTCAAGCAAGCGCCCGGGCAAGCCTTCATCGACTGGCTCATATCCAAGGACGGACAGGAAGCGATCCGGTCCTATAAGATCGAGGGTCAGCAGCTCTTCTTCCCAAATGCTGCTCCGGCCGGTTGATCGCCTGGCTCGAAGCGGGCCGTTCTCGCGGCGGCGTGGCTTCGGGGGTAGTACCGTAAACCGCCTAACCGCGCACCCGGTTCACATCGCGCACGGCGCCCCGCGCCGCGCTGGTCGCCATTGCAGCGTAGACTTTAAGCGCCTGGCTCACGTGACGCTGCCGGCCGCGCGGCTTCCAAGCCGCATCGCCCCGGCCCTCCATCGCTTCGCGCCGCGCCGCAAGCTCTGCCTCACTCAACCGCACATTGATCGCGCGGGCGGGGATGTCGATGTCAATGATGTCCCCCGCTTCGATCAGCGCGATCGTTCCGCCTTCGGCTGCCTCCGGCGAAACATGGCCGATGGAAAGCCCAGACGTACCGCCGGAGAAGCGGCCATCGGTGATCAGCGCGCAAGCCTTGCCGAGGTCCATGCTCTTCAAGTAGCTGGTGGGATAGAGCATTTCCTGCATGCCAGGGCCGCCGATGGGGCCTTCGTAGCGGATGATAACCACATCGCCGGCCTTCACGCCGCCGCCAAGGATTTTGTCCACCGCCTCTTCCTGGCTTTCGCAGATCACGGCGGGGCCGGAGAATTTGAGGCAGCTTTCGTCAACGCCAGCGGTTTTCACGATGCAGCCATCGGCGGCGATGTTCCCGGATAGCACGGCGAGGCCGCCATCTCTTGAAAAAGCATGCCGGATCGAGCGTATCACGCCGTTGGTACGGTCGAGGTCGAGCGCATCCGCGCGCTTGGCCTGGCTGAAGGCTTCCGTCGTGCGCACGCCGCCCGGCGCCGCGAGATAGAAGGCTTGCACGCCAGGATCGTCACTGCGGCTGATGTCCCATTGATCGAGCGCTTCGGCAAGCGTCGCCGAGTGCACAGTCGCGCATCCGCGATGGATGAGCTTGGCGCGGTCGAGCTGGCCGAGGATCGCCATAATACCGCCCGCCCGGTGCACATCCTCAAGGTGAACGTCGGGCTTGCTCGGCGCAACCTTGCACAGGCAGGGCGTGCGCCGCGAGAGGCGGTCGATATCGGCCATGGTGAAAGGGACGCCGCCCTCCTCAGCCGCCGCCAGCAAATGCAGCACGGTGTTGGTGGACCCGCCCATGGCGATGTCGAGGGTCATGGCGTTTTCGAATGCCTCGAAATTCGCGATTCCGCGCGGCAGCACGCTTTCGTCGCCTTTCTCGTAATAGCGCCTGGCGAGATCGACAATGCGCCGCCCGGCTTCGAGGAAGAGCTCTTTACGGTCCGCATGCGTGGCGACGAGCGTGCCGTTTCCAGGCAGCGACAGGCCCAGCGCCTCGGTCAGGCAATTCATGGAATTGGCGGTGAACATGCCGGAGCACGAGCCGCAGGTGGGGCAGCTTCCGCGTTCATAGGCAAGCGCCTCCTCGTCACTGACGGATTTGTCGGCGCCCTTGATCATAGCGTCGATGAGGTCCACCGCAAGGGTCTTGCCCTTCACGGTCACCTTGCCCGCCTCCATGGGACCGCCGGAGATGAAGATGGCGGGAATGTTCAGCCGCAGCGCCGCCATCAGCATGCCGGGCGTGATCTTGTCGCAATTGGAGATGCACACCAGCGCGTCCGCGCAATGGGCGTTGACCATGTATTCGACCGAGTCGGCGATCAGTTCACGGCTCGGCAGCGAATAGAGCATGCCGCCATGGCCCATGGCGATGCCGTCATCGATGGCGATGGTGTTGAATTCCTTGGCGACGCCGCCCGCCTTTTCGATCTCCCTCGCGACAAGCTGGCCCAGATCCTTGAGATGGACGTGCCCAGGCACGAATTGGGTGAAGGAGTTGGCGATGGCGATGATAGGCTTGCCGAAATCCTCGTCCCTCATGCCGGTGGCGCGCCAAAGGCCGCGGGCGCCGGCCATGTTGCGGCCATGGGTGGAAGTGCGGGAACGATATTCGGGCATTGCCAAGATCCTCAGGTGAATGCGCCCGCTGCAGGCGGCGCCGGATTCATCCGCCGCGGAAGGAATCGCGCTTTACCAGCAATTAAGATTATCGCGGCGGTGATGCCCGGTAGATACGCTCAACCATGGCAAGCGTCAATTCGGCGGCGTTCCGCTCGGGGTAAAATGGCGCATCTCAAAAGTGGTGGCGTGTTAAGCGCGAGGCAAGAATAGGCAAGTAGAAGGAAGCGGCCGGCGCCGGGGAGGCTCTCACGCTTGCCGGGCGATACGCCCCCGGAGGAGAACACGCATGAGCGAAAAGCCCAAGGTCGCGATTGCCTGCCAGGGTGGCGGCAGTCATGCTGCCTTTGCCGCCGGTGTCCTCGGCAAGCTGCTGTCGCCGCCCTTTCGCGACCGCTTCGACCTTGTCGCGCTCAGCGGCACCTCCGGCGGCGCGGTCTGCGCCGCACTGGCCTGGGCCGGCCTGATCTCTGATGGTCACGATGACGCCGTGCGGCGCCAGTCCAATTTTTGGCACGACCTCGAAGTGCACGACCTGCTGGACGCGGCGATGAATTTTTGGACCGTCACCCTCGCCCGCATGCCTGTGACGCAGGAGCTCAGCCCCTACACCTACGAACCGGTCGCCGAGCCGGCCCTGCGCTCGTTGCTGCAACGCCATCTCGGCCTCGAAAACCTTCCGGCCGGTCCCGGACGCCGCGCCCGCCCCGCCCTTCTTATTGGAGCGACGGAGATCCTCACAGGTGAGCGCACCGTGTTCCACGGCACGGCGCTGACCTACGATATGCTGATCGCTTCAGCCGCGATCCCGCCGCTTTACCGCGCCGTGGAGATTGGCCGCAAGCTCTATTGGGACGGGCTATTCGCGAGCAATCCGCCAATCCGGGAACTGACCGATCTCCCGGAACGCCCGGCGGAGATCTGGGTCGTGCAGATCAACCCGCAGCACCGGCCGGTGGAGCCGCGCAGCGTCCGCGACATCGACGATCGCAGAAATGAGCTGGCCGGCAATCTGTCGCTCGGACAGGAACTGTTTTTTATTCAAAAGATCAACGATCTCCTCGCAAAGCATGCGTCTTTGGCAGAGCGCTATCAGGACATCCAGGTCCGCGTGGTGGAGCTCGGCATCGATGGCCTCGATTATCCTTCGAAGCTTGACCGCAGCTCCGTGCTGATCGAGCAGCTGCTGGCAAATGGGGCCAAGCGGGCTGAGTGGTTCTTTGACAAGCGCTCCGCTTGGCCACGGGAAGGAACGATCCCGGCCGCTTCCGTCTCGCACTATGCGCACGCGACGGCGGCATCGCCTTCCGGCGAGTTCATATCGACGAGTTGAGCCGGCCGCAGGCGGCCTCTATTCTATGTGAGCTTCGTGGGCGGCGGCCTTGATCCAGGCATCGAATCCCGGGCCAACCTCTGGACCCGTAATGAGGCAGTCCCGCCAGCCCGGTTCTGCTGGGCGCACGATCAGCATCCAGCCCGCTCCGAAAGCGTCCTCGTTGAGGAGCTTCGGCCTGCGCTCCAGCTCTTCATTCGCGGCGATAACGGTCCCGTCGAACGCGGCCTCTGCGGCTCCGACCCACTTGCCGCCTTCTATCGTTGCGAAATACCGCTGCGCCTTGAACTCGCGGCCAACACGTTTCGGCGTGAAAGCCAGCACGTCGCCCATGAGCTGGATCGAGATGGGCGTAAAGCCTGCCCGCACCGTGCCGTCATCGAGCGGTTCATACCAGATCTGATTGTCCAGATCGTAATAGAGGTGTTCTGGATATTCGATGTTCCCGACGAGCGCCATGGCAAGCCCTAATAGGAGAGAACGCGATAGTCATCAGACATCACGCGCTTAAGCATGGGGGCGGCTCCCATGAGGCCCGCACATTCAGGAATGAGGTCCTCTTCCGTCAAATCGAAGAGATCGAGGTTCGCCGGACAGCACCAGAAGCGGACGCCATGCTCATGCGCTTCGCGAATCCAGTCATAGACCGTCTTCGGGTGACCCGGCTTGACGTGGATGGCTTCAGCCACGCCTTTTTGCAGGAGCTTTCCGGCCCCGGCGGTGCACACGACCTCCACCTCGCATTCCATGGCGGCAGCTACGGCTGCGTGATAGAACGGCGCGCCGAGTTCCGCGGGATTGCGCGGATCGGTATTGACGAGAACAATCAGAAGCTTCCGGTTCATGCGCCCCCTCATCCGGTAGCGTCATCCCGTGCGCGCTGCGGCATGAAATGACGCTGCGCAGACACGGGATCGTAAGGAATTCCATACGCTTGCGTTTTTTGCGATCCCGGATACGGCCCTTTGGACCGTTCCGGGATGACGATGTCTTCGAATGGAGATATTGGCGCTTTCATCGCGATACCTCATTGGCCGGTGGCGGAGGAGGATGGGAGTCGAACCCACCTGAGGCCGTCTGACGGTCCCACCCGGATTTGAAGTCCGGTCGCCCCACCGGGAGCGGTACCCCTCCATTTGACTGAACGCCGCGCTGGGGAGGAACAGAACGCGGCGCGAAGAAATCGATACGCGCCGGATTGATGCGGCGCAAGTCCTGGCGGCGAATGGTGAACCCGTGGCGATCGAAGAACTCCAGGATCTGGATTGCGACCTTACGCCCATTACCGAGGCGGTCGCGGAAACCGGCCGCCGTGAATGTCCCTGTTGCGGATTGCTCCGCCAGCTCTACGGCAATGCGCGCCATCTCCTGGACCGCGGATCGCGCAAAGAAATGGTCGTGAGCCATCTCCTCGGTCTCTCCCCGCCATGACGACATGCGCAACAGACGGCGCACAATATTTTCGTCGATTGCCATCGCGTTTGCGATATCGCGGACGCGGGGCGGCCGGTAAGGTTCGGCCTTCAGGCGCCGAAGGATGGACGCCAGAAGCCGCTCTTCTTCCGCCGAAAATTTCACAACGTGATACGGGCGGCGTACCCGCATCCGGTCAAAGCAGGTATCGCCCCGCTCAACCAGCTTCTTGATCGCGGCGGTAAACAAAGGGGCAGGTAGCGGCTCGTCTATGGACTTTCGTAGCTGCTCAAGCTCGATTCCAGGCAGATCGGGATTGGCAGCATGAAAAACATCGAGCCTTTCCACAACCGCCGCCCGGAACTGTTCCCACCTGCGATCCAGCATCGCCACGGCGCCCGCGCCCAAGGGCAAGGTGACAAGACCGAGCTTCGAGGAGATTGCCGCTGCGGCTTCCCCGCCAATCGCGCGGTCACGGAAGAATGCGCCAGGATCTATCCAGCCGTTCTGTCCCTCCAGCACCCGTGTCAGCGCAGTCACGGGGTCTTTCTCCGCCAGAGCTTCGATCCGCGCGAGACGCTCCGGCGTGCGGCGGCGGCGTTCGGGCGCGCGAAGGTCGATGAATGTGCCGCCTCCGGCCGTCCGGCTAGATGTTGTGTCACGAAGCACGAAGCGGTCGCCTGCAGCGGCAGCCAAAGGGCGCTCCAGCACAAGCTGGACAAGGCCGGTTTCGCCAGGCTTCAGAGGCTGGCTGTCCAGCACGACGATGCGGCCTGGAACCTCAGCGGCAGCATGATGGACCTTCACCGGGAACCATTGTCCAATTGGTTTCGGCTCCGATGGTAGAACGCGCAGCCTTGCGTCGATGCGCTCCGCCGGTGCATGCAGAACGGGATCGAGCACCATGTCCCCGCGGCGCAAGGATTCTTTGCTAATCCGCGGCCCGCTCAGCACCAGAGCGCATCTTTGGCCCGCTTCGCCGCGTTCCACAGGCTGATTCTGGGCATGGATCGATCGCACGCGCGCATCGGGGCCGGCGGGGCTGACCATGACTTCATCGCCAACGCAAACGGTGCCTGAGAGCACAGTGCCGGTGACGGCCGGGCCGTGGCCGGCGAGGGTGAAGGACCGGTCCACCGCAAGACGGAACCTGCCTTCGCGGGATCGCGAGGCCGGCGCACGCAGCGCGGCATCGATGCATGCGGCAAGGCGGTCAAGCCCGGCTCCCGTCGTGGCCGAAACAGGAACGATTTCCGCGCCCTTGAGGCCGGTATTCCCAATCAATGCTTCGACGTCGCGGGTGACTTCGGCAAGACGGCTTTCATCGGCGAGATCGATCTTGTTGAGCGCGATGATACCCCGCTCAAGCCCGAGCAGGTCCATGATCGCCAGATGCTCGCGCGTTTGAGGCATGACGCCGTCATCGGCGGCAACAACGAGGATTACGAAATCGATGCCGGTGGCGCCTGCGAGCATGTTGTGCACGAGCGCCTCGTGGCCGGGCACGTCCACAAAGCCAACAATCGAGCCATCGGGGCGGGGCCAATAGGCGAAGCCAAGATCGATGGAAATTCCCCGCGCTTTCTCTTCCTTGAGGCGGTCGGTGTCGATGCCCGTCAGCTTGCGGATCAGGGAGGTCTTGCCGTGATCGATATGGCCGGCGGTGCCAATGATCATGAGCCGGCCTCCTCTGAGCAGGACGCATGCGGCACCGGCTGAAGAGTTCCCCAACCGTCATCCCGTGCGCGCTGCGGCATGAAATGACGCTGCGCAGACACGGGATCTTGAAAGGCGCCGGCGTTCGTAACGATCCCGGGTCTGCGTCGCACCACTACGTGCTGCGCCGCGCACGGGATGACGCCGCGCGGGAGTTTCAGGTCAAGACGCGGCATCGGATGCTCCCATGCCGGCGTCAATTCGCAGATGATGAAGCTGGCCAAGGAAGGCGGCCTCGTCGTCGAGACAGCGCAGATCGAAAATAAGCTCCCCATCCCTGATCCGTCCGATGACGGGAATGGGCAGGCTGCGGAAAGCCGATGCCAGCAACTCCAGCCGCCGTCCGGCGCCTTTCCGTTCATTGGGTGCGATCGCGATCCCTGCGCTGGGCAATGTCTCGAGCGGGAGCGAGCCGGACCCGATCTGGCTTGCACATTCGGCGACGCGGACGGAATAGCCGTTGCCGGCGGCGGCGGCGATTGGGTCCCGGAGGCGCGACGCACTTGACGCCACTTCGGATTGCGGGCGGACGAAGGCGCGAAGCGTAGGCAGCGTTTCGGGAAGCCGGTCTGGATTGCGATAGAGCTTCAATATCGCCTCAAGAGCGGCGAGCCGGATCTTGTCCATGCGCAATGCCCGCTTCATGGGGTTGCGGGCAATCTTCCCAACGAGGTCTTTCCGGCCGGCGATAACCCCAGCTTGCGGCCCGCCGAGAAGCTTGTCGCCTGAGAAGGTCACGATATCCGCTCCCTCTTCAAGCGCCTTCGCAACCGTTGGCTCCGGCTTGAGCCCGTAACGCCCTAGATCAACTAGCGCACCCGACCCGAGATCGTGGACGAATGGGATGCCCTTAGAGCAGGCGAGCGCGGAGATTTCCGCCGGGGGCACGGACTTCGTAAAACCCTGGATCACGTAATTCGAGGTGTGAGCCTTAAGGATCAGCCCGGTGCTATCGCCCGCAGCCTGTTCGTAGTCCTTCAGATGCGTGCGATTGGTGGTGCCCACTTCGACAAGCCGGGCGCCGGCGCGCATCATGATGTCGGGCAAGCGGAACGAGCCGCCGATCTCGATCAGTTCCCCCCGTGAAACAATCGCGTCTTTTCCTTCTGCCAGGGTATTGAGCGTGAGCAGTACGGCAGCCGCATTGTTATTGACGATACACGCGTCCTCCGCGCCCGTGAGTTCGCAAATGAGATCGCGCACATGGCTGTCGCGCTCGCCGCGTATGCCCGTGACCAAATCGAACTCCAGCGCGACCGGCTCCCGCATGGCCTCGATCGCAGCTTCTATTGCGGCTTCCGGCAGGATCGCGCGGCCCAGATTGGTGTGAAGTACGGTGCCGGTTAAATTGAACACACGGCGGGTTCCCGGCGCGTCTTCATCCTCCGCCAAGTGAAGTGCAGCCGCGGCAACTGCCGCCGCATCCGGGTAAGCAGCCGTACTGCCGCGCGCACTCTCCCGGAGCTGCGCCAGCGTGCTTCGAATCGCACGTACCGCAGTGCTGTGTCCAAAGCGCGCGGCCATGGCGAGACCAGCTTCGGAGCGCAACACCCTGTCCACCGGCGGCAACCGGGCATGGCCATCGTGGCGCACACGGCCTCTCTGGCTAGGGCGATCGCTCACGTCAGTAACCCAGCAGGAACAGGTTGTGGCCGCCGCGCTCCCAGCCTTCTTCGGCAAGAACCATGTCGAGATCGAGCGAGGCAACATCGTCGGCGAGCGGATCGAGTGCCGGATCTTTCACCTGATAGAGGATTTTCACATACCGGCCGCACTTGCCGCAGGTTTCGGCTTTTACTGTTTCCGGCCTGCCCTCGATGGATTGATAGCTGATGCCCTCAGTTGAGCTGCAGAGCACGCATTTGATGCGCACCACATTCCACATCGTGCCGCAGAGAGAGCACGCGCAAAAACGTGTGTTGTTTGCATTCGGCCAGCCGACGACTGAGCTTGTCATCGGAGGACTGCCGCATACCGGGCACACGCCGTCCGCAACCGGCTGCAAATCTTCACCTGCGAACTTTGCGGCCAGCCGCGAAAAATGCACCTGGAGGCCCGCAAGAATAAGCACGCGTTCAGCGATGTTATCCGCCGGCGCGTCCTTCAGCGCGCCGCTCATCAGATCGCGCAGCCTTTCGCTGGAAGCCGCGGCTAAAGAATTGATCGCGGCGCCTGCCTCTTCCGGCATGCTGCTTTGGCGCAAATTTTCGAGAAGGCGGCTGACCGTGACTTCACCAGCCTCGCCAGGTTCGAAGGCGGCCCGTGAGAGGGGCGGAATCCCGTGTTCCAGCGCCTGATGAATCCGGCTGGACGGCGGAAGCACTGCCGCCGGAAGGCCGGCTTGAATGCCGTGCTGGGCCTCTGTCACGTCCGCGGCAAAGTTGAGATAGGATTCAAGAATGTGCCCCGAGGCGAGCGTTCGCAGGCGCTTCGACCGGCCGAGGAAGAGGGTGGATGGATCGGGAAGGACCGCGTAAGGCGGCTTTGCCTCTTCTCCGATGTTTGTCAAACCTTGGGGTGGGCCAAGACCGCTCATTCGTAAACCTCAAACTGAGGATGTTACTCTCCTGCGTTACTCTCCCGCAGCTAACCGGGGCGGGCCGCCGGATTCTATCGCCGAAGGTTCCTTCACCTTTTCACGCAACCACTTGCGGTGATGCCGCCACCCCCAACCCCCTGTGACGGAGCCTTGCGTCATGGCGGGGATTGTACCCCTCACCCAAATCGCTGAATAGACGTGGATGATCCAGATTATGGTCGCCAGAACCGCAGTCGTTGCGTGAATGACCGCAGCCCACCGTCTGGCATCGATGCTTGGGTGGTATCCGGTAAGCCCCTCGAAAAAGGGCAGCTTGGCGTCCCAAAGACCGATCCCGGTCACGAAAAGGATGGCGATCAGCACTCCTTGTGACCAGAACACAAATTTCTGGCCCGCATTGTACTTTCCGACTTCGGGAAGGTATTGCTCGCGCCCGGCGAGCACGTACCGGATACGGCCGAGCCACACGAAGTCTGTGAAGCCCGGCAAGTTCGCCGGGAAAAAGCGGATGAATAGCCCCAGAAAGGCTATCACCAGAGCTACCCCGATCCAGGGATGGATCCAGCGGACCGTCTGGCCGCTTCCGAACAGAGTTGCTCCGATGGCGTAGAGGCTCGGATGGAAGAGCGATAGGCCGCTCAAGAGCAGCAAGACAAAGCTAATGGCGACGATCCAGTGGTTGATGCGTGCGCTTCCCGAATAGCGGCGCACACGGATATGTGTCCCGTGCGGTTGATTATCGCTCACGTCTATCCTCCATAAGCCGGTCCGCATTCTCCTCGTCTTCTTCGGAAACCCGGTTGGCACCAAAAAAGAGGTGATGGATAACGCCTGCCACGACCGTGAGGCCCACAGCCGCCATGCCGACGTATTTCCCGGCTCCTTTCCACGCCTCCACTATCGGGCTGATTGCCGGACTTGCAGGCAGGCCGGCATAAATTTGCGGCTGATCCGCATGGTGCAGAACATACATGACATGCGTGCCCCCCACTCCCGGCGGGTTGTAAAGACCAGCGTTATCGAAGCCGCGCGACTTCAGATCGGCGATCCGGCCGTTCGCGTGATCGATCATTTCTTTCTTCGGTCCGAACACGATGGCCTTCGTCGGACAGGCCTTCGAGCAAGCCGGCTCCTGGCCAACAGCCGCCCTGTCGGAACAAAGCGTGCATTTGTAGGCCGTGTGATCAACCCGCGAAATGCGCGGGATATTGAACGGGCATCCCTTTACGCAATAGCCGCAGCCAATGCAGTTCTCATGGATGAAGTCCACGATCCCGTTCGCATATTGCACGATCGCGCCGGGAGCCGGGCACGCTTTGAGGCAGCCCGGATCCTCACAATGCATGCAGCCATCCTTGCGGATGAGCCACTCAAGGTTGCCCGTTTTGGGATTGTCCCACTCGGTGTAGCGCATGAGCGTGAACATGTCGGGCGTCAGGTCGGGGGGATTTTCGTAAACCCCAACATTCACGCCGACAGGCTCCCGCTTGTCGTTCCATTCGAGGCAAGCGGCTTGGCACGCCTTGCAGCCAATGCATTTCGACACGTCGATAAGCTTTGTAACCTCGACGTCTCTGTCGGGCACGGGCTTGGCTTCGGCCACGCTGGCCGAGATGCGAATGACATCGAGAGGCTGGAATGTTGTCATTGCTCATCCTCCCTTATGCTACCGGCGTCTTTAGCGGTTCGATATCGACGAGAAACGCCTTATATTCCGGCGTCTCGATATTTGCGTCGCCGACAACGGGCGTCAGCGAATTAGGACCGAAGCCCTTTCGCGTGGCGCCCATGAAGCCCCAATGGAGGGGAATGCCGACGATGTGCACCGTCTTGCCGTCGACTAGAAGCGGCTTGATACGCTTCGTTACGACGGCCTTTGCCTTGACCGAGCCGCGTTTCGACCAGACACGCACCCAGCCGCCTTTCTCAATGCCTTTCTCCTTCGCGAGTTCTTCGGAGATCTCGACGAAGAACTCGGGCTGGAGGATCGCGTTGATCAGCGCGTGCTTCGACCAGAAGTGGAAGTGCTCCGTCAGCCGGTAGCTCGTTGCGGCGTAGGGGAATTCGTCCGCGTCGCCGAAGACCTCCATATCTCCCTTGAAGACGCGCGCCGCCGGGTTGCCCCGGATCTTTGGCGCGACCAGGTTTTTGACCGGACTTTCGAACGGCTCGTAATGGGTAGGGAATGGACCGTCCTTCATCAGTGCGCGAACCCACAGCCGCGCCGTGCCTTCCTGGTTCATGATGAAGGGCTGCACCAGCTCTGGCTTCGCCGTTGGCGCGATATCGGGCACGTCGTAGCCCGTCCACTTGGACCCATCCCATTCGAGGAGCTTGCGAGTTGGGTCCCAAGGTTTGCCGTGAATGTCCGCCGACGCGCGATTGTAGAGGATGCGCCGGTTGGCGGGCCAAGAGAACGACCATTTGGGGTAGGCGCCGATATCGCCGGGGTCGGACGTATCCCGGCGGGCCATGTTGTTGCCCGCCTCGTTAAAGCAGCCGGAATAGATCCAGCAGCCGCAAGCCGTCGTGCCGTCGTCGCGCAGCACCGCGAAACCCGGTACCTGTTTGCCCTTTTGAAGCAAGAGCTTGGCTGGATCCGCCGGGTCGGGCACATCCGCCAGCACGTAACCGTTGATCTCCTTTGCAAGCTCGGCCGGGGCCGGCTCATCGGGATTTTCGTACGGCCAATGCAGATTGAGGACCGCGTCGGGGAATGCCCCGCCTTCTTTCTGGTAAAGCGCCTTAAGCCTCTTATAGAGCTGGGCCATGATCCAGACATCGGACTTGGCCTCTCCCGGCGGTGTGCCGCCGGCCCAGTGCCATTGCAGCCACCGGCCGGAATTCGTGAGGGAGCCTTCGTCCTCTGCAAAGCAGGTGGTTGGCAGCTCAAAGACCGTTGTCTTGATCTCCTCGGGTTTGGTGGCGTTATATTCGCCGTGATTTTCCCAGAACCGGGCCGTCTCAATCTGCAGCGGGTCCATGCTCACTAGGAATTTGAGCTTGGACAGCGCAGCCTGCACCTTGCCGCGATTGGGCGCCGAAAGCAGCGGGTTGAAGCCCTGGCAGAAATAACCGTTCATCTTGCCCTGGTGCATCAACTCGAACGCCCGGATGATATCGTAGGCGGCCACGTCGAGTTTCGGCAGGTAATGGAATGCCCAGTCATTCTCCGCATTCGCTGCCGCGCCGAACATTGCCTTCTGGAAACTGACAAAGAACTTCTTATAGTTCTGCCAGTAGCTCATCTGGTTCGGACGCTCCGGCTTGAACCCGCGTTTGCCGATATAGGTAGAAAAGTCGGGTTCCTGGTCGGTGGCCAGCGTCAAATAGCCGGGAATGAGGTTTGACATCAGGCCGACATCGGTCAACCCCTGAATGTTGGAGTGACCGCGCAGCGCGTTCATGCCGCCGCCGCGTATGCCGATATTGCCGAGGATAAGCTGCAGCATCGCCATTGTGCGGATGTTCTGCGAGCCTTTTGAGTGCTGCGTCCAGCCAAGGGCATACATCGACGTCATCGCCTTGTCCGGGGCCGACGTCTCCGCAATCATTTCGCAGATTTTAAGATATTTATCCTTTGGCGTTCCGCAGATGCGCGAGACCAGCTCGGGCGTGTAAATCTTCACATGCTCCTTGAGGAGGTTCCAGACGCAGCGCGGATGCTGGAGCGTATCGTCGGCTTTGACGAAGCCGTCTTCGCCCATTTCGTAATTCCAGGTTGAGCGGTCGTAGTCACGCTTTGCCTCTTCGTAGCCGGTGAACAGGCCGTCCTGAAATCCGTAGCCTTCTTTCACGATGTAAGGCGCATTCGTAAACGCCTTCACATACTCCCACTGCACCTTATCGCTCTCGATACAGTACTTGATGACGCCCAGCAGGAAGGCGATGTCGGTGCCCTGCCTTATTGGCGCATAAAAATCTGCAACGGACGCGGATCGCGTGAAGCGCGGATCGATCACGATGAGCCTTGCGCCCCGGTGGGCTTTCGCCTCGGTGACCCATTTAAAGCCGCAGGGATGCGCCTCGGCGGCGTTGCCACCCATGATCACCACAAGGTCGGTGTTCTTAATGTCGGTCCAGGAATTGGTCATTGCACCACGGCCGAACGTCGGAGCCAAACTGGCCACCGTCGGGCCGTGTCAAACACGCGCCTGGTTGTCGAAAACGACCATGCCGGAGGATCTGACCACCTTGTAAGTCAGAAACGCCGTTTCGTTGGTTGTCGCCGATGCTGCAAGGAAGCCGGTCGTCGTCCAGCGATTGACGGGCACGCCGTCTTTGTTCGTTGCGATGAAGTTGCGGTCGCGGTCGTCCTTCATCAGCCGGGCGATGCGGTCGAGCGCCTCGTTCCAGGCTATCCTTTTCCATTCGCTGGAGCCAGATTCGCGAACCAGGGGATATTTGGTGCGTGTCGGCGCATTGACCATATCGAGAAGCGCTGCACCCTTCGGGCAGAGCGTCCCGAGGTTGGTGGGGTGATCGGAATCGCCTTCGATATGGAATATCCCGGCTGTTTCGCCCTTCTTCACATCGCCGCGGCTGTACATGATGATGCCGCAGGCGACCGAACAATAGGGACAGGTATTCCGGGTTTCGGTGGACTTCGTGAGCTTGAAGGGCCTTACATGCGCGGCAACCATCGCTTCCGCAGCGGTAAAGCCAAAGGCTCCTAATGCCGACCCTGCGACACCTGCCCCCGCCATCTTCATGAAATGCCGGCGGGAGACTTCGAGATTCATGGGGCGCCTCTTTCCTCCGCATTCTCAAATGACAACGTCACTCATTTGAATGAGGTTCCAAGAGCTTAATACCGCGGCCACGTTGAGACAATCAGCATAAATAACTACGATAACACCTTTTTTGAAAATATTTCAAAGTTCCACGAGCTTATTTTTCAGTTTTAACCAGACAGAAGTCCTATTCAGAACAGCTTGGTCTTAAGGTTATACCTTGAACGCGGCGATTAAACCACGAGCGAGGTCCACTCAGCGCTACCGGAACCATTCTCGATCTCAGACATTATATTTTATTACGCTTGTTTGTAGAAATGCCAGAAACGATGTCCTCAGAACAAATCCGGCTCAGCAGCATGGCCCATGGCGGAGGGTGCGGCTGCAAACTCTCCCCGGCGATCCTGTCCGCCCTTTTGGCCGATATGCCCAAGGCGCAGCCGTTCAAACAACTCATGGTCGGCACCGAGACGGGCGACGACGCGGCCGTCTGGCAAATCGACGAGGAGACCTGCCTCATTTCGACAACGGACTTTTTCGCGCCGATGGTCGATGACCCCCGCGATTTCGGCCGGGTTGCCGCGACGAACGCTATCTCTGACGTTTATGCCATGGGCGGAAAGCCTATCTTCGCGCTTGCCATTCTTGGCATGCCTCTCGGCAAGATTAATCCTGAGAGAGTTCGCGAAATTCTGGAGGGCGGCCGCGAGGTTTGCATGGCAGCCGGGATTCCCGTCGCGGGCGGCCACTCGATCGACGCGCCCGAGCCGATCTATGGGCTTGCCGTGAACGGCATTTGTTCGCCCTCGGCGCTGCGCAGGAATTGCGACGCGCAACTGGGCGACGTTCTCATATTGACGAAGCCCGTTGGCGTCGGGATTTACTCTGCCGCGTTCAAGAAAGACGCGCTCACGGTGACGGATTACGCGGACATGATCGCAACCATGACCATGCTCAACAAAATTGGTGCGGAGCTTGCGCGTAACCCGGCCGTGCATGCCATGACGGATGTGACGGGGTTCGGAGTGCTCGGCCATGGGCTTGAAATGGCGCGGGGCTCAGGCTTGAAACTCGTTTTGCACAGCGATGCTCTGCCGCTTCTGCCAAGAGCCGCCGAGTTGGTGCAGGACGGCTATGTGACGGGCGCGTCGGGGCGGAACTGGGATAGTTATGGACATGAAGCCAGACTGCCGCCTGCCTTCGAGCCGTGGCAGCGGCATATTCTGACAGACCCGCAAACGTCCGGCGGGCTTCTCATAGCCTGCGCCGAAGCCCGCGCTGCTGCTATCCTGGAGGAGATCCAAAGCGCGGGCTACACCGAAGCAAGCATCATCGGTGAGATGGCGCCTGGAGCCGGCGCCACGGTGATTTGATGGAGTGGCGGCGCGAGATCGACGCTGACCTCGCGACAATCATGCCCCGCACTACGGAACAGCCCTGACAAGCACAACGGCTTGGATTATATTCGCAGCAGTACAACCTTCATGCGCCAAACAAAATGTCTCAAACGCCAAACCATGCCCTGATCCTCATTCGCGCCGAGTGGGACGACGAAGCGAAAGTCTGGGTCGCAAGCAGCACGGACATCGACGGGCTCGCCACCGAAGCGCCGACGCTAGAGGAGTTGCGCGACAAGGTCCTTGTCATGGTGGGGGAGCTGGCGGAGCTTAACGGCGTATCGTCCGATTTGCCAGAAATTCCCATTCACATCATGGCAGGCCAAACGGCGCGCATTCCCAATCCCCACTTCCGCTAATGCCATCCCATGAAAAGGATGTGCGGAAAATCCTGGGCGAGCACGGCTGCGCTTTCCATCGCCAAGGCAAGGGCGATCATGAAATCTGGTTTAGTCCGATTTCCAAGCGCTATTTACCGTCGATGGAAAGATAAAGTCACGCCACACCGCTAATGAAGTTCTCAAACAGGCTGGCATCGGCAAGAAATTCTGAGGTGGCGGCGCATTTACAAACCCGCTCAACTCGCCTCCCTGAACCGCTCCGCCGCCTGCAAGTCCACCGACACGAGCTGGCTCACGCCCTTCTCCTGCATGGTCACGCCGAACAGCCGGTTCATGCGGCTCATGGTCATCGGGTGGTGGGTGATGACGAGGAAGCGAGTCTCGGTCGTGCGCGCCGTTTCCTCCATCATGGCGCAGAAGCGGTCCACATTGGCGTCGTCGAGCGGCGCGTCCACCTCGTCGAGCACGCAGATGGGCGACGGGTTCGTGAGAAACACCGCGAAGATCAGCGCGAGCGCGGTCAGCGCCTTCTCGCCGCCCGAGAGCAGAGTCAGCACCTGAGGCTTCTTGCCGGGCGGACGGCAGAGGATTTCGAGGCCGCTTTCAAGCGGGTCGTCGCTTTCGATGAGTTGCAGTTCGGCCTCGCCGCCGGCAAACAGGATCTTGAACAGCCGCTCGAAATGCGCGCGCACCGTGTCGAAGGCGTCGAGCAGGCGCTTGCGGCCCTCCTTGTTGAGGTTCGCGATGCCGGTGCGAAGCTTGGCGATGGCCTCTTGAAGGTCCTCGCGCTCCTTCTCCATGCCTTCGAATTCGCCGCCGAGCTGGGCCGCCTCTTCTTCCGCGCGCAGGTTCACGCCGCCAAGCCGCTCGCGCTCCGCCTTCAGCTTCACGATTTGCTGCTCGGCATCCTGCGCGGCGGGCAACTTGCTTGCGTCCTCCAGCCCGGCGGATTTCAGCACGTCTTCCGGCTGGCATTCGAAGTTCTCGCGAATGAGGTGCGCATATTCGGCACGGCGCTCGCGGGCGGCTTCGAGCCGCGCTTCCACCCGCGCCCGCGTCTCGCGCGCCGCTGAAAGCCCGCTCTGCGCCTCGCGGAGCACTTTGTCCGCCTCGCGCAGCGCATTCGTGGCCCCGGCGAGCTTATCGGCGGCGGCTTTGCGCGCGCCCTCTGCCTGGCTGATTTCATTCAGAATCTTGTTGCGCCGGTCTGCGATCCTGGCCGGCAAATCCGAAAGCGAAGCAAGCTCGGCCTTGATGCCGGAGAGGCGCTCGTCGAGGCTTGCGATCTGTGCGTTTGCGCTCTTGGTGCGCTGAAGCCAGCGCATGCGCTCTTCGCCAATGGCCTTGAGCCGGTATTGGCGGCTGCGAATATCGCGTTCGATCCCGTCCAGCGCCGCCTTCGCCTCGGTGTACACGTTCCGCTTGGCGCTGACCTGATCCTTCAGCTTCGTTAGCTCGGCTTCGGCCTGATCCACAGGGCGCGCGGAAGCAAGCGCGTCCTGCGCTTTCTCGCGGGCAATCTCCGCTTCCTCGCGGCCATAGGCGGCGCGCTCGCGCGCCTCCTCCAAGTTCTGGATCTTGTTCGATTGCTCAAGCGCGGCCCGCTCGGCCTGAGAAAAGGAAGCGCGTTTCTGGCCAAGTGCAGCTTGCACCGCTCGCGCGGCGTCGCGAAGCCGCTTCTCGGCGGCCTGCGCCTCCGCTGCCGCCGTCTGCGCGGCTTGGCGTTCCGCATGCGCCTTGTCCGCCGCTGTTTGCAGTTCTTCAAGGTGCGCTTCGAGGCCATTAAGCCGGTTGCGCTCGGCGAGCCGCCGGGCCGCTGCACTCGGTGCATTGGCGGCGGCGACAAACCCGTCCCAGCGCCAGAGGTCGCCTTCCTTGGTCACAAGGCGCTGGCCGGAGCTGAGCCGGTCCTTCGCCCGGTCGCCGTCTGCCTTGGAGGTAACAACGCCGATTTGCGCCAGCCGCCGCGAAAGTTCGAGCGGGCCGCGGACGAACGCAGAGAGCCGCTCCGCCCCTTGCGGCAGAGCGGGGTCGCCCGCACTTTCGCTGACGAGCGTCCATCGCGTGGGCGCGGCCTGATCGGCGGTTACGTCGAGATCGTCGCCAAGCGCCGCGCCAAGCGCGGTTTCATAGCCTGGCGTCACCGAGATCTGATCGACAACCGGCTTGAAGCGGCCCGCCTCCGCCGGCTTCAATAGCTTGATGAGGGTCGCAACCTCGGTCTCAAGGCTCTTCGCCTTGAGCCGCGCCGCGTCCGCCGCCTCGCGCGTGTCTTTCTCCTTAATACGCGATTGCGCGACCGTGTCTTCCGCCGTGAGAATATCGCCTTCGATGGTTTCGAGCTGGGCTTCCAGCCGCTCGACTTCCTCACGCAAAGCCTCGACCGGTGAAGATGCCGCGGTCTTCGCCCGGAGTTCGGCGATCTGGCGCGCGATATCGCCTTCCTGCGCGGCAAAGCGGCTTGCCCGCGAGTTATGCTCCGCGATCTGCGCTTCGAGCTGGCGGCGCTCCGCGCGCAACTCCGCCGCCTTGGCGGTCAATGCCGAAAGGCCCGCTTCCGCCTCGTTGAGGGCGGCCAGCGCAGCCTCCGCGCGGGCGGCGGCACCGGCGCGCGCATCCGAGCCGTCACCCTGGGCCTTGATCGACTCTTCCTCGCGGTCGAACTTCGCCAAGAGCTCGCGCGCTTCCGCGATGGCCTGATCCTCGCGCTCGGCATCATTTTGAATTTGCGCCAGCCGCGCTTTCAGCTCCTCCTCGCGCTCCTTGGCGCGGGCCTCCTCACGGTCGAGCGTATCGCGTTCGACCTGAATGCGGTGCAGAACGGCGGCACGGGTAGCCTCTTCGTCGCGAAGCGGCTGGAGCGCATCGGCGGCTTCCGACTGCATGCGCAACGCAGAAGCTTCCGCTTGCGTGAGCTGGCCCACGGCACGAAGCGCTTCGAGAAGCTGGGCCTCCTCGGATTGGACGGCGGCGTTGGCCGCGCCGTAATGCTGATAATGCTGGATCGCTTCGAGCTTGCGAAGCTCCGCCGTCAGCTCCCTATATTTCTGCGCCTGCCGGGCCTGCCGCCGCAGATTTTGAAGCTGATTGCCGATCTGCCCGATCACGTCCTTGAGGCGTTCGAGGTTGGCTTCCGCCGCCTTCAGGCGCAGTTCCGCCTCGTGGCGGCGGCTGTATAGCCCGGCGATGCCCGCCGCGTCTTCGAGAATGCGGCGGCGTTCCTGCGGCTTCGCATTGATGAGCTGGCCTATTTGCCCTTGCTGCACCAGCGCCTGGCTTCGCGCGCCGGTGGCTGCGTCGGCGAAGAGGATCTGGATGTCCTTTGCCCGCGCCTCTTTTCCATTCACCTTGTAGATGGAGCCGGCCTCGCGCTGAATGCGGCGCGAGATCTCCAGCACATCGAAATCGTTGAAGGCAGCCGGCGCGGTGCGTTTCGAATTATCGATTGCGATCATCACTTCGGCCATGTTCCGGGATGGCCGCTTGTCCGTGCCGGAGAAGATCACGTCGTCCATGGCGGACGCGCGCATGCTTTTATAAGACGTCTCCCCCATCACCCAGCGGAGCGCCTCGAGAAGATTGGACTTTCCGCAACCGTTCGGGCCGACAACGCCGGTCAGGCCCGGCCCGATGATAAGCTCGGTTGGTTCCACAAAGGATTTGAAACCGAGAAGCCTTAGCCTTGTAATTTGCACGAGTCCCGCCCTTCCGCTCGATTGCCCGGATCGCCCCTGGCCATCAACCGTTCGCCGGACGCGGTTAGGTTGCCTTAGCTGGGGCCTGCTGCTGGGGCTTTGGCTGCTGAGCTTGCGGCGCCTGCGAACTTGCCAGCGCCGCTTCGATCACAGCCTGCATATCCGCGAAGGAGACCGCACCCGCAACTTTCTTCCCGTTCACAAAGAACGTCGGCGTTCCTGCCACGCCAAATGCCCTGCCTCGCTGTTTCACCAAGACCAGCGCATCATTAATGCTTTGATTCGTGAGGCAGGCGTCAAATTTATCGCGCTTCAATCCTGTGAACTTCACAACATTATAGATCTCGTCCTTCTTCACCTCCTGAGCAACCCAGTCTTTCTGGTTCAGAAGAAACTTGTCGACGGCCTTGAGGAAGTGCTTTTCGGGAACGCACCGGGCCGCGAGCGCCGCCGCGGCCGAGGACCGCCCGATGGGGAACTCGCGGATGATGAGCCGCACCTTCCCCTTATCGATGTAAGCCTTCTTCAGCTGCGGCAGCGTTTCAGCCTGGAAGCGGGCGCAATTCGGGCAGGAGAGCGAGTAATATTCAACGATCGTCACCGGAGCGTTGGCCTTGCCAAGAGAGGTGTCGCCCAGCGATCCCGGCTGCATGAGGTCGGCAATATTGACCGGCTGATCCGCCGCCGCCTTTTCGCCTCCGGTGGCTGCCTCCTCATCGCCTCCGAGCGCAGCGAGCGATGGCATCGAAGGCATGGAAGGCATTGAAGGAAGAACCGGCAGCCCGCCGGAGCATCCCGATAATGCGAAGGCGG
>CAZCIF010000040.1:0-18064 GCA_964498645.1 uncultured Rhodomicrobium sp.
CTTCCGCAGATCCGTGGAAGCACGGAAAGCGTGCTGCAATGTCCGTAAGGTAAGGCCCCTTAGGCGCGCGCTCCAGGGCGCGGCGGGCTGGATAACTGGCTTGAGACGCGGTCAATCGCCTAGCCGGGAGTCCGTGCCTTTTTGCGAGATCGATCACGATCTCGGACTGATCAAATACAATCCGCTCGCCGATTGGCCGGAGGCCGCTCTCCGCGCCTATATCGAAGCAAACAGCATACCCGTAAATCCGCTGCACGCGATGGGCTTCCCATCGATAGGCTGCCAGCCCTGCACAAGGGCGATCGAGCCCGGAGAGCATATACGCGCAGGCCGCTGGTGGTGGGAGAATCCTGAACAGAGCGAATGCGGTTTGCATTCCCGTTTTTCCGGTTCTTTGGTGCCATGACCGCCTCCTTGTCACGCCTGGACCTTCTCGAGGCCGAAGCCATCTACATCTTCCGTGAGGCTGCGGCGCAGTTCGCAAAGCCGGTCTTGCTTTATTCCATCGGCAAAGATTCCACGGTGCTTTTGCATCTTGCCCGCAAAGCATTTTTTCCAAGCAAGCCGCCCTTTCCTCTTCTTCACATCGACACGTCCTGGAAATTCCGGGAGATGATCGCTTTTCGCGATGAAATAGCGCGAAAATATTCCCTGGAACTGCTCGTTCACACCAACAAGGAAGGCCTAAGGCGAGGGGTCAATCCTATCAGCTATGCGCCGTCCCTTTATACGCAGGTGATGAAAACCGAGGCGTTGAAACAAGCGCTGGACTCATTCGGCTTCGATGCCGCTTTTGGCGGTTCGCGCCGCGACGAGGAGGCCTCCCGGGCGAAAGAGCGCATATTTTCGTTCCGTGCAGCGGGCCACAGATGGGATCCCCGGAAGCAGCGGGCCGAGATGTGGCGTATCTTCAACGGCCGGCTTGGGGCAGGAGAAAGTGCACGCATTTTTCCGATGTCGAATTGGACCGAGCGCGACGTCTGGCGGTACATCTTGCGCGAAAAGCTTGACGTCGTGCCGCTTTACCTGGCTGCGGAGCGGCCGGCTGTGACGAGAGACGGCAAAATCATCGTTCGGGACGATGACCGGATGCCCTTAGCGCGAGACGAGCGGGTTGTCTGGCGGAAGGTGCGTTTTCGAACCTTGGGGTGCTGGCCGCTCACGGCTGCAATCGAGTCGAACGCTGCCAGTCTTGAGGAAGCCGTTGCCGAGACCGTTTCATCGCGGAGATCCGAACGGGAAGGCCGCTTGATCGACCACGATCAGGCTGAGGCCATGGAACGCAAGAAACAAGAAGGTTATTTCTAATGATTCTTGACCTGGAGCAGCGTTCGGCGGTGGATAGCGAATTTCATCAAACGGCGCCTGCGAACGGTCAAAAGCATCTTCTCCGCCCATCGCCGAACCTGGAAGACGCACCTTTACACATCTTGACCTGCGGCTCCGTAGACGATGGTAAGTCCACTTTGATCGGGCGCCTTCTGTGGGATGCCGGCGATTTGCCGGACGATACTAGGGCGGCGGTCTTGCGGGCGAGGACACCGGACGGCGAACCCGCGCTTACCCTTCTCGTGGACGGGCTCGCCGAGGAGCGCGAACAAGGCATCACCATCGACGTTGCATGGCGCTATTTCGATACCGTAGCCGGGCGCCGGTTCGTGATTATCGACAGTCCAGGACACGAGCAATTCACCCGCAACATGGCATCTGGAGCCTCGCACGCCGATGTGGCGGTTATGCTGGTGGATGCCCGGGCAGGGATAAAGCTCCAAACGCGCAGGCATCTAGCGATACTTCATCTCGTGGGCGTCGAGCGCATCGTTCTCTGCGTCAACAAAATGGACCTTGTGGATTGGCAGGCGGAACGCTTTTTCGCGATAGAAAAAGAATTCAGCTCAATGCTTGCGCCATTGGGCTTTAAGCATGCGCTTGCGATCCCCGTTGCAGCAAAGCATGGCTGCAATGCCGTCCGCCGCTCGCTTGCCGCTCCGTGGTACTCCGGTCCCACCTTGTTTGAGCATCTGAGCGCAATCCCAAGCCACAAATCGCCGTCCGGTGAAAAATTCCAGATGCCTGTGCAAATGGTCATTCGCGACGGCGATTTCCGGGGCTTGGCCGGGACGGTGAGCGCGGGAAAAATCCGTGTGGGCGATGAGGTTCGCGATGTTCTCACCGGGAAGGCAGCGTCCGTGCGGCGTATCGTTGCGATGGATGGAGACCGGCAATCTGCTGAAGCCAAGCAAGCCATCGTGTTGCAGCTCGATAGGGACGCCGGCATTTCCCGCGGCGCCTTGCTCGCAGATGCGGAAGCAAGCGCGTGCCTGGCTGGCAAGCTCGAAACCCTTGCCGTTTGGCTTGCGGACGCTCAGCTCGATGCCGGACGCGGCTTACTTCTGCGCACTGCTACAGACATTGTGCCCGTCTCGCAGTTGAAGGTTCGAAACCGGTTCAACCCTGGCACGCTTGAAACAGTTGAAACGGATCAATGCCGTCCGAACGATATTATTCAGGCGGACATCAGCCTGGCGCGTGCGGTCGCTATAGACAGCTTCTCGAACAACAGGGAAACTGGCAGCTTCGTTCTTGTTGATCCCATTACAGGTGCCACGCTCGCCGGAGGCGTTGTAAAGAAGCCCCACGCCACCTTAGCCCGGGGTGTTTAGCAGCGGACCGCCCCGCACATAAAGCCGGCGCGTATCCGGTCTTGCGTAGCCGCGCGCGAGTGCCGAAATATTTAGCAGTATTTCGAAAAGGAACCGCCACAGGCTACCCATGAATTTTTTCCGCACAATGCTTTTGCTCGCCGCGCTCACGGCGCTGTTCATGGCCATCGGCTATGCGATCGGGCGCGGCCCCGGCATGACGATCGCCTTCGTGATCGCCGCCGGCATGAACCTGTTCGCCTATTGGAACTCCGATAGGATGGTGCTCTCGCAGCAGGGCGCGGAGGAGGTGGACGAGGCGAGCGCGCCGGAGCTCTACGGCATCGTGCGCCAGCTCGCGGCGAATGCGCAACTGCCCATGCCGCGTGTCTACATCATCCATACCGATCAGCCGAATGCCTTCGCCACGGGCCGCAATCCCGAAAATGCCGCTGTCGCCGCCTCCGCCGGGCTGTTGCGCACGCTGAGCAAGGAGGAGGTGACGGGCGTGCTCGCCCATGAGCTGGCGCATGTGAAGAATCGCGACACGCTCACCATGACGGTCGCGGCCACCATCGCCGGCGCGATCTCCATGCTCGCGCATTTCGGCATGCTCTTCGGCGGCAGGCGCGATGGCGAGGGCGGCGCGGGCGGAATCGTAAGTACGCTGCTGGCGGTGATCGTGGCGCCAATCGCGGCGGCGCTGATCCAGATGGCTATCAGCCGTTCGCGCGAATATGCCGCCGATCATGACGGCGCCCTGATTTCCCAGCGTCCACTCTGGCTCGCTTCCGCGCTGCAAAAGATCGAGCGCGCCGCGCATGAGGTTCCCAACGAGCAGGCCGAGGCGCATCCGGCGAGCGCCCCCCTCTACATCATCAATCCGCTTTCAGGCCGGGGGATGGACAACCTCTTCTCCACGCATCCCCACACGGAGAACCGCATTGCCGCGCTCACGGAGCAGGCCCGCGAGATGGGCCAGAGCCAATGGCCGGCCGGCGCGCCGATCGAAATGCAGCCCGGCACTGGCGGCGCAGGGCACGATGAGCTTGGGCCGTGGGAGCAGGGGCCCTATGATGACCGGCGGCCCGGACAGGGGCCTTGGGGTTGATGCTTGGTTTCGTCATCCCGTGCGCGCTGCGGCATGCAATGACACGACGCTGCATTTCCGCCGTCATTGCGAGCGAAGCGAAGCAATCCAGGGGTTTTCAATATTGCTCTGGATCGCCACGGCGGCTGTGCCGCCTCGCGAAGACGCTCCTGCAAGACGCCCGGGCCATCTTTTGAAAACGCCCCAAAAGCAAACGGAAGCTTCCGGCCTGCAAGCGCGCCGCCTCGCCGCCTATCTCCTGAAGGCGGTGCTGCGCGATAAGCAGCCCTTCGACGAGGCTTTCGCCGCTTCGGGCGCGAAAGCGGCCTTCGCCACCCTCGAATTCCGGGACCGCGCCTTCGCGCGCGCTATCGCCGCAACCGCGCTGCGCAGGCTCGGTCAAATCGAAGACCTGCTTCGCCGCTTTCTCGAAAAGCCGCTGCCCGCCGAAGCCTTCGAGGCGCGTTTCATACTCATCGCCGGGACCGTGCAACTGACTTTCATGGATGTTGCGCCGCACGCGGCGATCAGCCTTGCGGTCGAGCAGGCGAAGGGATCGCGCGGGGCGCACCGCTATGCCGGCCTTATCAATGCGGTCTTGCGGAAAGTGAGCGCGAACGCTGCGCAAATAGTCCCGCAGCAGGATGCGGCGACGCTCAACACGCCCGCATGGCTGTTTTCGCGCTGGACCCGCCATTACGGCGAGGAAACTGTCCGCAGAATCGCTGCGGCGCATCTGGAGGAGCCGGCGCTCGACCTCTCCTTTAAGGCCGGGCCTGCGGAATGGGCGGCGCGGCTTTCCGGCACGCTCCTGCCCTGGGGCACCGTTCGCCTTGCCGCCAAGGGCCGCATCGAGGACATCGAAGGCTATGGCGAGGGCGCGTGGTGGGTGCAGGATGCCGCCGCCGCTTTGCCGGCGCTTCTGCTGGGCGATGTGGGGGGCAAGCGAATTGCCGATCTCTGCGCGGCGCCGGGCGGGAAAACCGCCGAACTGGCCGCTCGCGGCGCGCAGGTCACCGCCGTCGATCTCTCGGCCTCGCGCCTGCGCCGGCTTCGGGAAAACCTGGCCCGGCTCGATCTTAAAGCCGATGTGGTGCAAGCCGATGCGGGCGAATGGACGCCGCCGGAGCTTTTCGACGCTGTGCTTCTCGACGCCCCCTGCTCAGCGACCGGCACCATCCGCCGCAATCCCGACATCCCCTATCTCAAATCCGAAGCCGATGTCGACGCGCTTGTCCTGGTTCAGGCGCGGCTTCTCAGCCACGCGCTGAGCCTCGTCAAGCCCGGCGGCCAGCTCGTCTACAGCACGTGCTCGCTCGAACCGGAGGAAGGCGAGGCGCAGATCGCGCGGCTTCTGGCTTCGCGAACGGACGTTGCTCTTGTCCCAATTGATCCACGCCGTCATTGCGAGCCCCGGCTCGGGGGCCGGGGTAAACTCCGCGAAGCAATCCAGGGCCAAGTCCCCGACGGTGTTCTGGATCGCCACGGCGGCCAAGGCCGCCTCGCGACGACGACTGGCCCCGATCATACGCTTGGCATACCTGCTGAAACCGTGACGGCGGCGGGGATGCTGCGGACGCTGCCTTTTCATGCTGGCGGCATGGATGGCTTCTTTGCGGCCCTTCTTACGAAGCGGCCGGAGTAGCTTCCCTCATGGTTCAAGGCGGCCTGCGGCCCCCTCACTACGAGGATTCGAAGGATGAGGCCGAGAGCGGTTAGTCCTTCTTGATGATCCCTGACAGGATCAAGATAAGCAGGCCGAGCGCTCCCCAGCTCAGAAGTGTATGCGCCCTCACGACGCTGTCGAGCGTCCCCTCGCCGAGCAACTGCATTTCCATCGTGAAATCCGGAATCTCTGTGTGATCAGGATCGTTGATGGGCTTCCAGGACAGGGTTGGCACGCCTATCTGCAGCGGCCGGTCCGGCCGGTCGATAGGCTGCCAATCGCGCTTCTGGCCGAGGTCGAGCACCGGCAGCATCACGTCGAGTGAGTAGGCGAAAGGACTGAAAACCGGCAGCTCCGGCGGCGCGTCCTTGCACGCCGTCCAGTTCTTGCCGCACTTCGCCTGAAGCTCCTTGCTGAGAAAAATCACCGGGTTCGAGGGCGCGAAGCCGCCCTGGTCCGCCGCCACGCCGTAGAACAGCCCGCCCGCCATCCAAAGCGTGAAGAGGAATACGGCAAGGCGGAAATAGCCGTAGCCATAGGCGGCGCCGAAGCCAACGATGAGCCATTCCAGGGCGTAGAATACGGAGATGAGCGAGCGGGAGAAAGCCCTTGCCACCAGAGTGAAGGGCCAGGCGAGCCAATTCAACGGCGGCGTGTAGCAAGGCCGCCTCCGCCATCCATGCCAAAGCTTGATGAAATGCGACTGGTAACGGCGGCGGTCTTTGAACTTGGCGATTTCGCGCGCATGCCGCTCATGGCCCATCTCGCGGTAAACTTTGATGAGCTGCTCGAAAGGCTGTGGGCGGAAATTTAAGCCGAGATGCTGGGGCGGCTGGCGGTCCAGCCAGCGTTTGCGCGTGGAGGTGTCGTAATCGCCGGTTCCAACTAAACGATCATAGGTGAAGCCGTCTAGAAAAATAATTGCTGGTAAGGTTTCACCGTCCGCAGTTGAAATCTTCTTTGCGGGCCATGAACTCGGATGGTCAACAACCTCATGGGCGTGACATCCGCCCAAATGCAAGGAACCGGAAATGCCGGCCCTTGCTTCGACGTCCCCGGCGTACGGACCAAGCCAAAGTGTCCCATCGATTCTCATGCCTTGAAGATTGAGGGCATAGGCAGCCCGCGGGGTCCATGTTTTGCTACCGTCCCCTTTGGCGCGAGCAGAATTGTCGAATCGCCCTCCAACGCAAATAAAGTCACCTCTGATGTAAGCACCGGAAAAAGTCACTTCTCCTGAGGCAGAAAAGCCCTTTCTCAAATTTACGTCACCTTCGATCTCAGCCCTTTCGCAACTAAGGACTGCGCCGATCCCGTTCTTGGTGCGATTGACGAAAGTGCCTTCTACGCAATTTAGATTGCCTATCTTCGCGCCGGAGAAAGATACTAAGCCCTCGGATCGGAAGCCACCTGCAAGCACCGTGTTTCCTGTAATTTCCGCGTTCTCGCAGAAGAGTGCGATGCCCGAGCCGATCTCCGTGCGGTTACGGAAAACACCGCCCGCGCAAACAAGGTCTCCGCCAATTTTTGCACCGCCAAAGAACACTCCGCCTTCGCCCAGGAAACCATCGTTCAGATAGGCATCTCCAATTATGCGCGCTCCGGCGCAGTGAATGGCGAATGTGCCACCCGGGAGAAATGTGCTGCCTTGAAATTCCAGCCGTCCTTCGATGGCCGCGTAAGGAAATGAAACTCCGGCAGTCGAGCGAAAGCCGCCATGAAGAAAGACGCCGCCGCGAATCTGTGCACTTTCGCCACTGATCGATTGGACGCGGTTTCCCTGAAAATCCAGCGATTTTGTAATCGCATCTATAAGAAGAATTTGTTCCGCAAAAAAACAGCGAAAGAACAGGAGCGGCTGCGGGATTGTGCAGCCGGAAAGATCAAGATTGTCATCGACATATACGCCGGCGGCATGCAATTCCTTTTCGTGGACCGGCGCTGCATCGTCGCCGCCCAGTGCCAGAAATCGCAGGAAGTCGGCGCGAACTCGAACATCGGGATCTTCGGGATCGACCCACCGCCACAGCTCGCGCTCGTAGCGTTCGAATGCTGCCTCGAAGTTATCTTTGAGTGCCGTGGGATCGGCCTTCAGCTTTTCTAGGAAGTTCTGATCCGTGTCTGGTGCGGTCCTCACCTGATGGATCAGTTCACCGAAGAAATCCTGAAGCACGCGCGGCTGCGCATCGATTTTCGCCCGCGTCCCGTGAGACAGATTAAGCGGATCGCGGTTCAGCAAAGGACGGTACCGATCGCCGTCAAGCTGGAGGGGCTTTTCCGGAGGTGGCGTCAAAGCCGGAACGGCAGCCTCGACCGCAAGCAGGTAGAAGCTGCCGCTTATCCGCGCCTCTTGAACGGTCTTGCCGGGATTGGCCTGTGTCTCTAACAGCGCAAAATATGCCTGCTGCGCGGCAGCGAATCTCTCGACTCCATGGGCATCGTGTGGCTCCCAGTCCTCCGGCACCCCCAGCTCGATCTTCGCGAATGCGTCAGCGTTGCGCATAACCTCTTGAACGGCTTCGGGTGCTTCCTCCAAGAATTTCTTCTTTGCTTCGGAGAAACCTGTCTCGGCAGGCAACGCAGCTTTCCCGGCCCTGCCGCGCCACTGATCGAAAGCGGTCCAAAGGCGGTTCGCCCGGCTTTGCAGCTTGCACGCCTCGCCTCTCACCGCCGCAAACAGCAGCTTCTCCTCCGCCGGAAGGAGGCCGCTTGAGGTATCCCTATCGAGAAAATCGCCGAGCCAGCGCCCGAACGGCTTGCCCTCGGGCCGCGCGGTGCGCTGGCGCATGCCCACTGCTTCGGCTTTCATTTTGATCAGCCATTCCGGCGCCGCCGTGGCCGCCCCGGCCTTAACCGCATGCCCGTCCTGCGCCATGAAATGCCTCCCCATATGCATTCCAGTTTGATGAGATATTATAGCAAATTAGATGCGTTTGATCCCGTTAAAACGTCACGGCTCTCTTCATGCCCGCAAGTGCAAAGCCGTTTTTCACCGGCTCCCAAAAATCCCCGAACCGACCCGCACGATGGTCGCGCCGGCACCGATGGCCAACTCGAAATCGCCGCTCATGCCCATGCTGAGCTCGCTAAGCGAAAGCCGGTCCCGCAAGGCCGCCAACGCCTCGAAATGGGGCAGGGGGTCTTCATCGGCCGGGGGGATGCACATTAGCCCGCTCACGCTGAGGCCGAACTCGCGCCGGCATCGCTCAAGGAACTTCGCTACATCGGCGGGCGTGACGCCGGCCTTTTGCGGCTCCAGCCCGGTGTTCACCTGGATCAGGAGTTTGGGCGCCTTACCCTGCCGCTGAATTTCGGCGGCAAGCGCGGCGGCGAGCTTGGGCCGGTCGAGGGTCTCGATACAATCGAAGAGCGCGACGGCTTCGCGCGCCTTGTTCGATTGCAGCGGCCCGATCAAATGAAGCTCGATTGCCGGGAACTGCTCGCGCAAGGGCGGCCATTTATGCATGGCTTCCTGCACGCGGTTCTCGCCGAAATAGCAATGGCCCTGGCGCAGAACAGGGAGAATTTCCCTCTCGGAAAAGGTCTTGGTGACGGCCACGAGCTTTACCGACGCCGGTTCGCGCCCGTGCGCTTGCGCCGCCCGCCAGACGCGTTCTTTGATCGAAAGATAGCGGTCCTCGATCGCACGTGCATTGAACGGTTGATCATTCTCAGTCATATCGCGAGCTTCTCTTGACCGGCGCCGGCTTTCAACTTCATATCTGGTATACCTTTTTGCAGCGCTTGGCGCGCAGGACACACCGGCATGGCTACAGAACGCTACAACGCACCCGAGCGTGAAAAACATTGGCAGAGGATCTGGGAGGAGCAAAAGACATTTGTCACCTCGACCGGCCGCGGCAAGCCAAAATATTACGTGCTCGAAATGTTTCCCTATCCATCGGGGCGCATCCATGTTGGCCATGTCCGCAATTATGTGATGGGCGATGCCGTTGCGCGCTATAAGCGGGCCAAGGGCTTCAATGTGCTCCACCCCTTCGGATGGGATGCGTTCGGCCTACCGGCTGAAAACGCGGCGATGCAGCAGGGCATCAATCCCCGCGAATGGACCTACGAGAATATCGAGGTCATGCGCGCGCAGCTGAAGCTCATCGGGCTGTCGCTCGATTGGACGCGGGAATTCGCGACCTGCGATCCCGAATATTATCACCAGCAGCAGCGCCTGTTCCTTGCATTTTACAAAGCGGGCCTCGTCTACCGCAAAAAAAGCAAGGTGAATTGGGACCCGGTGGATCACACCGTGCTCGCCAACGAGCAGGTCATCGATGGCCGGGGCTGGCGTTCGGGCGCCATTGTCGAGCAGAAGGAGCTTGCACAATGGTTCTTCAAGATCACGCATTACGCCGAAGACTTGCTCGAAGGCCTCGGCACGCTAGACCGCTGGCCCGAGAAAGTGCGCACCATGCAGCGCAACTGGATCGGCAAGAGCCAGGGCCTCTTGATGCGGTTCCGCCTTTCGGGCGAGAAACTGCCTGCCGGATTCCCTGAGGTCGAGGTGTTCACGACGCGCCCGGACACGATCTTCGGCGCGAGCTTTATCGGCATCTCGCCTGAGCATCCGCTCGCTCAGGAACTCGCGAAGTCCGATCCGAAATTGCAGGAATTCATTGATGAATGCCGCCACATCGGGACGGCGCAAGAAGAAATAGACCGCGCCGAAAAGAAGGGCTATGCGACCGGGGTGGTTGCGGCGCATCCCTTCCGCTCGACCACAAAGCTGCCGGTTTACGTCGCCAATTTCATCTTGATGGGCTATGGCACCGGCGCGATTTTCGGCTGCCCTGCGCACGATCAGCGCGACCTCGATTTCGCCCGCAAATACCGGCTTAAGGTTAAGGCCGTCGTCATACCGGAGGGGGAAGATCCGGCTGCGTTCAAAGTGGGCAGCGAGGCCTATACGGGCCCTGGCCGCCTGGCGAATTCGTCGTTCCTGAACGGCATGGCCGTGGAGGATGCCAAGGAAGAGGTCGCCCTCAGGCTCGGCAAACGGAATATGGCGGAGAAGCGCACGACTTTCCGCCTGCGCGACTGGGGTGTTTCCCGTCAGCGTTATTGGGGCTGCCCGATCCCGATGATCCACTGCGCCGAATGCGGCGTGGTGCCCGTCCCAGAGGAGGATCTGCCCGTCCAGCTGCCGGATGACGTCTCATTCGACGTTCCCGGAAATCCGCTCGACCGGCATCCTACCTGGAAGCATGTCAAATGCCCCTCCTGCGGCGGCAAGGCCACGCGCGAAACTGATACCTGCGACACCTTCGTCGACAGCTCGTGGTATTTCGCGCGCTTTTGCTCGCCGCATGCGAGCGAACCTGTCGAACGGGCGCCCGCCGACTATTGGCTTCCCGTCGATCAGTATATCGGCGGCGTCGAGCACGCGATCCTGCACCTGCTCTATGCGCGCTTTTTCACCAGCGCGATGAAAGACTGCGGCTATCTTAGCGTCAGCGAGCCGTTCTCGGCGCTGTTCACGCAGGGCATGGTGCTGCACGAGACCTATTTCGATGAGAATCAGAATTGGCTCAATCCGGTCGAGGTGCGGGTCGAGACCGTGGACGGCGTCCGCGCGGCATTCCTGGCCGAAGGCAAAAAAAAGCCGGTTCACATCGGCTCCATCGAGAAGATGTCGAAGTCGAAGAAGAATACGGTCGATCCCGACATTTTCACCGAACATTACGGCGCCGACACCGCGCGCTGGTTCATGCTCTCCGACAGTCCGCCCGAGCGGGACGTGCTCTGGACCGAGGAAGGCGCTCAAGGCGCCTGGCGCTTCGTCCAGCGCGCCTGGAGGCTCTTGAACGAGGGACTGCCGCTCCTGCCGAAGGCGAAGGCCAAGGCCCCGGTGGAATTTTCCGCTCCGGCGCAAGCGTTGCGGCGCGCCGCGCATAAAAGCCTGAGCGCCGTTGCCGATGAGATCGAGGGGCTGCGCTTCAATCGCGCCATCGCGTCCGTATACGAATTTGCGAACGCGCTGAGCGCAGCGCTGCAGGACAAGGGTGCACACACCCATCCGTCATTCGGATTTGCCCTGCGTGAGGCGCTCGTCTTCTTCGTTCACGCCATTAATCCCATCATGCCGCATTTGGCGGAGGAGGGCTGGGCGCTGCTAGGCTACAACACCTTGCTTGCAAATGAGAGCTGGCCGGAGGTTGAGCGAAGCTTGCTCATTGACGATACCGTGACCATTGCCGTACAGGTAAACGGGAAGCGGCGCGACGAGATCGTCGTTTCGCGCAACGCCGGCCGGGCGGACGTGGAGGCTGCGGCGCTCCGCTTGGAAAGCGTCGCCCGGGCAATTGATGGACGGCCGATTAAAAAGGTGATCGTGGTTCCCGAAAGGATCGTCAATGTCGTGGCGTAAGCTCTCAAAAAGCAACGGCCGCCTGTTGAAACAGGCTGGTGCGTTTGCCGTGGCAGGCTTGCTGGGCATTGGTGTAAGCGGTTGCGGCTTTCACCCGCTCTATGCCACCGCTGGGAATGGCGGGGCGAATGTGGACGAAGCGATGAAATCGGTCCAGATCTCAACCATCCCGAGCCGCACCGGACAGCGGCTGCGCAACGAGCTGATTTTCGGCGCCTCCGGCGGCGGCGGCGAGGCGCAGGCTCCAGTTTACCGGCTCGACGTAGCGCTTCGCGAAAGCGTGAGAAATACGCTTGTCACGCAATCCGGCCTTCCGACCGGGCAAATCATCCAGCTCGACGCCGAATTCCGGCTCGTCCGCCTCAAAGACAACGAAACCGTTTTCAAAGGATATAGTAGTTCCGAGGCGGCCTATGACCGTCCAGGCGCCACGGGCGCAGTGGGCTCGACTTACGGCGACACGCGCGCCGTGCTCGACGCCGAAAACCGCGCGGCGCGGAGCCTCTCGGATACCTTGAAGACGCGTGTGGCCGCCTTTTTGTCCCGGCCTGCTTAAACGTTACGAGGGCGGTTATCAGCCGCTTACCCTTATTATGGTCGCGCCAAGCGCGGCATCTGCCGCGAAATTCTTATCCGCCCCTCCCGCTGCGGTTCGAGGCTTTCTTTTCTATGGCCCGGACGCCGTCCAAATTGCAGCCAGGGCCGAAGCCCTAGTCCGGCTGCTTTCCTCAAAAGCCGGATCTGATGCCCAGATCATCCGCCTTCACGATAGCGACCTGGCTGCCGACCCAGGCCGCATTGCCGTTGAGCTTGGAACCGGATCGCTCTTCGGTGGGACCAAAATCGTTTGGCTGACCTCGTGTCCGGCGAAAGCGCAAGCCCCGCTGGCGGAGATTATTGCCCGCCCGCTCGAAGGCTCCTATTTGGCCGTCCAAGCACCGGACCTTAAGAAAAGTCACAAGCTTGTCCAGGCGTTCGAAGCCTCGCCCTATCTTGCAGCGATCGCATCCTACGGGGAGGATCGCGAAAGCTTGAGCGCGGCGATCCGCCGGCATATTTCATCGGCAGGGTTCGAGATCGGCGAAGATGCCGCCGCTCTTGTCGCGCTGCGGTGCGATTATTCAGCCTTGCTAGCGCGGAGCGAGGCGGAAAAGCTCATGACGTTCGCCGGGCCTTCGCGCCGGATTGGCGTGGAAGACGTCGAAGCTTGCCTTATCGACCAGCAAACTGCGGGGCTTTCGGAGATCGCCGATCACGCCCTCAATGGCGAGGGCAAGAGCGCTCTGCTCGCCTTCGAGCGCTTCATGGCCGCGGAGCAGAATGTCACGCCGGTCCTGGTGGTGCTCTCATCGGCGCTGTTGCGCTTGCACTCTTTGAGGATTGCCGTGGATGCCGGCACGCCGGTCATGCAGGCCATCAAAGAGCTTCGGCCCCCGGTCTTTTTCAAACAGCAGGATACGCTTGCAGCTCAAGTCCGGCGGTGGCCGGCGCAGGCTCTATCCGCGCAGATCGCCAGGCTCAACGGCGCGGTGAAAGAAACACGTTTGCGGCCCGCGCTGGCCGGGGACATCGCCGCCGACCTCATGCTTCAGATCGCGAAAGGCGCGAGATGAGATTCAAAGTACCGTCAGCGCCGCCTGCGGTGGCGTGGGCCTCTATGGATTTCCCTGACGGGCTCTGCAGGCTCAGCTTCGGAAGCTTCGGCGGCTGCCACCACCGGCTCTAAAGGCTTTTGAACCTCGCATCGCGCTTTGCGAAGCTCTTCCAAAGCCTGTGCTCTGAAGCTTTCGCCTCGAAGAGGCGCGCGGATTGCGACAATCCCGGTTTGGCTTGGCGACACAATGATGTTTTGATCGTCGCCTTCCTCGGTCTTCTCGGTGCTTGCTTCCTCGGGCAAGCGGTCGTGCCGGATGAGGAGTAAGCGAACCTCGGGCTTTTTAGAATCGGCGCCGGTTATAATATAAAAATTCTCACCCGAAGGGGTGGAAACCGTAAGCGACCAAGGCCCCTCCGGCAGCGGCGATTTGACGATGACATTATTCCCGGAAAGATCGAAAAGGCAGTAGGCGCTCATCACGTCCGGCGGCATGAAGGGAAGCCGGATCCCATTTTTTTCATCGGCAACGGCAAGAGTGTTGGGTTTCATCGACGCCGACAGGCGCGCCCAGGCGTCCCGCTCCGCAAGCCACGGTATGCTGAAGATGCTAAGAATATGGAGGATGCCTCCTGCGACAATCCCGCCCAAAACCCATGGCAGCCGTCCCATTATGAGCACTCCACCAGTGTGATTTCGGGCAGGATATCCGCGCCGGATTTCAGCAGGCTGTCAGGGCTTAACGGCCGCAAAATGCTGAGGCGGAGAACGACTCGATTCCCCCGTGTTGCGGGAAGCCAGTTTCCCGGCTGGACATCGGGCGATAGGCGTACGGTAAACGTCCCACCGGGCGCGGCAAGAATATTCGCACTGGTGAAACTGGACCGCCCGGTCTTGCTGGGCATGATTTCGCCATCGGGCTTGAACGCGCCGAGGCTCCACCAGAGGGCCGGGACACCGGCGCCCCGGATTTCGTAAGTGCAATCGCCCGACAAACGGGAGCCGGCACTGTCACGGGTCGCGGTGAAGGTCATCGCGCTCGCCGCTGTGATGGGGAGCCCGCCTTGGCGCGCTATATGCGCGACGGTGTAAGGATCGGCATCGCTTGTTCCTTCCCGGAACCAGAAGACCCACGGGCCGAAGCGATTCGATGTGGCAAAGAAGCCATGATTGACGGCTCGCCAAGCCGATCCGAGGCCGAGCGTCAGGGCAATCGCCGCGAAAATGAAGAACCGGGTCAGGAAGGGCATGCGTTAGAAACCTGCAAGTCCGTTGTTGGATTGAGGCGGAGCGGGAGCTGAGAGCATCCCGCCTGCAGCGCCTTCCTTTACAGCCTCGTTATTGCGTTTTGACGGACGGTTTGTCCAGAGAGGCGCCTTTCTCCCCAACGCTTCCGGGAAGCTGCAGTTTCGGCGCATCTTTCAAGAGCTTGGAAAGCGATGTCAGCGTTTTGCGCGTGCGGGCCGGCATCCGTTGTGCGGAAGAACCTCCCGCGGAAGCGAGGGCGGGATCCTCACGCTGTATTGCCGCAATCCGCTGCCGCTCCTCAATCTGGCGCGGATGCAGCGGAAGTCCCGGAATTTGCGGGATATCCATGCTCGTATGAGCAGCCGCCATATAGGCGTGCCAGGCGGGCGCGGCCATCCCGCCGCCAGTCGTTCCGCCCGCCATATCGCTGAAATCATCCCTACCGAACCAAATGCCGGTGACATATTGTCCAGTGAAGCCCACGAACCACGCGTCCCTCGGGCCGGAGCTGGTCCCGGTCTTGCCCGCGGCATAGGTAAAGTCGAGCTGAGCAGCCCTGCCGGTTCCTTCACTTACGACCTTCTCAAGCATGGTGTTGAGGGTTTCAATGTGCTCGCGTTTGAAGAGCCGGGCCGGCGGCGGCTCATCGCGCTCCCGGGAATAAACGATCTCGTCGCGTGTGTTCCTCAGCTCCAGGATCGCATAGGGCTTCACGGCCATGCCGCCATTGGCAAAGACCGCAAACCCCGCTGTGTGATCGAGCGGCGCAATCCCGGTATCTCCTAGCGCCATCGAGCACGTCTTCTTGACGCTGGTGAGACCGATTCTATGGACGAGTTCGAGCACTTTTTCGCGCCCCACCTCGAGCGAGAGTTTGACCGCGATTGTGTTGACCGATTTTGCAAGGGCCTCATAGAGGGTCATGGCTCTGCCGCTCACACCTCCGCCATAGTTCGATGGCGACCAGTTACCGCAAGTCGGCGAGGTATCCGTCACGACCCTCGTGGGCTTGACGCCATTCTCGATGGCGGTCAGATACACGTAAGGCTTGAAGGATGAGCCGGGCTGACGCGCGCCGTGCGCGGCACGGTTGAACTGGCTCTCGCCGTAATCCCGTCCGCCGACCATCGCGCGAACTGCGCCGTCGGTATCCATGGATACGAGCGCTGCCTGGCTAGCGCGCGTCCCGCGGGCCTGACGCTCGAATGTTGTCTCGATGGCCTGCTCGGCGAGCTTTTGCAGGGGAACATCGACGGTTGTCCGGGCGGTTAGCACATACTCATTCTTGCCCCTCTCGAGGCGCTGAACCTCTTCGAATGCCCAATCCAGGAAATAGTTCGGTATATAGATATCTTGCCGGTCTATGATTTTGGCCGGATTGAGCCGGGCGGCATGCACCTGGCCTTCTGTCATGTACCCGGCTTCCACCAAATTAGTTAGGACCTGGTTCGCACGGGCGCGCGCTTCTGCGGGATTGGCATGCGGCGCATATTTCGTCGGAGCCTTGAACATGCCAGCGAGCAGCGCCGCTTCCGGTAGGTTGATATCGCGAACCGATTTGCCGAAATAGAACTGCGATGCCGCCTCAACCCCAAACGTTCCTCCGCCGAGATAGGAGCGGTCGAGGTACAGCTTCAATATTTCCCGTTTTGTGAGATGCGCCTCAAGCCAAAATGCGAGATAAACTTCGCGAATTTTGCGTTGGATTGAGCGCTCGGACGATAGAAAGAGGTTTTTTGCAATCTGCTGGGTCAGCGAGCTGCCGCCCTGGACCACCTCGTTTGCGCGCGCATTCTCGAGGAGCGCCCGGAACGTACCAAGAATATCAACGCCGAAATGCTCGAAAAACCGGCGATCCTCGGTTGCCATGGTCGCTTTGATGAGCGTATCGGGAACTTCGTCGAGCGGCACGGCATCGGAGAATTGGATACCGCGCTTTCCGATCTCATTCCCGTAGCGGTCGAGAAAGGTGACGCTGAACTCGCTGCCGGTGCGCCAATTGGGGTTCTTGGTAAGCTCTATGGCGGGCAGCTCGAACATAAGGACGATGGCCAAACCGGCCGTTCCAAGTGTGGCGGCCTCGGACAATAGCTCCACTGCCAGCCGGCGAAATCCTGTCACGCGGAACTGCGCGAAGAAATTGTTGTAGTTTGCCCACCAGTCTTTAAATCTGGCGTATAGGCCATAAAGGGTGGAATCGATCCAGGAATCGAGCGCAAGCCAGTCTATGTGACGGTTGCGCCGGTTCGGTTTAAAAATCCAGTCCCGCACGGTTGTTTGCCGCCTCAGTTGAACTCATTTGCCGGTACTATGCCAAGAAACGATTTTGCAAAACAGTTAAAACGGCAGCCCGGCGATGCGGTTCCCGGCAATCTGTCCGTGAGCGGGGATCCGGCGCCGTTTTGGAAGACGAAAAGCTTGGAGGAAATGACAGGGACGGAATGGGAGTCTCTGTGCGATGGGTGCGGCCAATGCTGCTTGATCAAGCTCGAAGACGATGACACGGGAGACATCGCCGTCACGCGGCTCGCGTGCAAGCTCCTCGATCTGGGGTCGTGCCGGTGCTCGAATTATGACAACCGTCAAGCCCATGTCCCAGATTGCGTGAAGCTAACGCCAAGCGATGCCCGGAGCTTGCGCTGGCTTCCAAAAACTTGCGCCTACCGCCTGGTCAGCGAGGGCCGCGGCCTGTCTTGGTGGCACCCCCTCGTTTCTGGAACTAGCGAATCGGTGCACGAAGCGGGCGTTTCGATCCGGGGAGCAGCCATTAACGAGGCCAAGGTGCCCCAAGAACGGTTTCCCGCCCATATCGTTGGATGGATCGAGCCGCGCAGACGGCGCTAAGATAAGATTGTCAGCTTTCGAAATGCGGTTTAGACCTCAGATCGCACGGTGAGCGAGCGGCCGGAGGAGAGTCGTGCGAGCGATTTTTTTTAGCCCAATCCATTTAATGGCACCGGTTGCTCATGAAACCCGGAAAATCCACTTCGAATCCGCCGCGTGAGAGACGTTATGAATGCGCTACGCGCCGGCGATATCGCCCTTACCGCCGACTTGGCAGGCTTGGGGAATTTCACTACCGTCGGATATATGCATGCACCCGCCATCGCGTTTGCAGCGGCGATTAATGACTTTCAGTACAATCAAGCAGATTCCGGGCTCAGAGAGAGCCTGATTCATGCGCTTGCAGCAAGAACCGCCGGACGCTGCGCCTTGGCCAGCCCCGAAATCGAGATCGCGCTCAGGGAATGCATCCCGGCGTACCTGATCTCGGTGTGGCGTATTGCCATTCCTGGGATAGGGATTTTTCAAGAGCCACTCTTTGAGTTTGGCCAGCTGCGGGCCGGACAGATGACCACTCGCGGTCAAGGACTGCAGCGGACGCCGCCCAAGGTTGTGCACCGCCAGGGCGTTTACCGCGAACGCCGCCTGCGGCTCCTGCTCG
>CAZCIF010000040.1:18074-19932 GCA_964498645.1 uncultured Rhodomicrobium sp.
TGGGATAGGGATTTTGAAAGCCCTTTTCCGCGTCAGCCGGCTTCAATGCGTCGAGCATTGCGTTGAGTTGTTCGATCTTGCTCTGCAACTTGCAGGCAAGCCGTCGCTGGACGCTTTGCAGTCCGAACGGGCAGAAATGAGCTAAGCAAATTGATTTTCTTGTTTGCTTGCAGGAAGTGTCCGGCTTTCTGTGAGGCTGTTCATCGCACATTCAGGGAGGAGTGGCCACCAAAGAGATGCAATCCCGAATGGACCATGAAATATATCTGCGCGGTCTTATTCATTTTCTGCGTTATCTTTCGCGGCGATTTCGCGCTCGCCAAAGAGATGTGTACCCATGCCTGGGCCAAAGGATCCTACAAGTCGCACAAGCAAGTCGAGAGCGAACTTCGCGAGCGGCTCGCGAATGCGAAAATTCTGAGGCTCTCGCTTTGCCACTCGGGCGAAGATTATTATTTTCAAGTGACGATTTTGGAGGCATCTGGAAAAGTCCGCACTGTCCGGGTGCCGGCTCGCTGAAATTCTAAAGCGAGGTCTGCCGCATGCGCATTCTGGTTGTCGAAGACGATAGCGATCTGAACCGTCAGCTTATAACGGCGCTCACCGACGCAGGATACGCCGCCGACGCCGCGTTCGACGGGGAGGAAGGCTGCTATCTCGGCGAAAGCGAACCCTACGATACGATCATCCTCGATTTAGGCCTGCCCAAGATCGACGGCCTGAGCGTCCTTGAGCGCTGGCGCAGAAACGATATCAGAACGCCTGTGCTGATCCTGACGGCGCGCGACCGCTGGAGCGAAAAAGTCGCTGGCATCAATGCCGGCGCCGATGACTATGTCGCGAAACCCTTTCAAATGGAGGAGGTCATCGCGCGCGTGCGGGCACTCCTTCGCCGGAGCGCCGGATTTGCGAAAGCTGAACTTGAATGCGGCCCGCTGCGGCTCGATACACGGACCGCGCGGGTTACTTGCAATGGTACCTTAATCAAAGTGACAGGGCTCGAATTCAGGCTCTTGTCCTATCTGATGCATCATCAATCGCGGATCGTGTCGCGCTCGGAGCTTGTCGGCCACCTGTATCAGCAGGATTTCGATCGCGATTCGAACACCATCGAAGTTTTCATCGGACGGCTCCGCCGCAAAATTCCCGCCGATCTCATTCACACCGTGCGGGGGCTTGGTTATTGCGTGTCTTTCGCTCAAAGCCCTGAAGAGAACGGAAAGAAAGGGTCATGAGAGGGAATTCTCTCGCGCTGCGCCTCGCGATCTCATCGGCGGCGTGGACATTGATGATTTTGTCGGTCACGGGCGCAATTTTGATTTCCCTATGCCGTGACTTTCTCGAAGAGAGCTTCGATCAACGGCTCAATCAATCCTTGGAAAATATTATCGCGAAATCCGCTCCGCAGGGTTCGCTCGATATAAGGCGTCCCACCGATCTTGGCGAACCGCTTTTCTCCAAGCCGCTCTCGGGCGTTTACTGGCAAATACGTCCTTTGGACCGGGGAAACGATCCGGGCTTCAAATCGGACTCGCTTGCGGACGAGACCTATAGGACGCCGAGCGAACTTGGCATCAAACCTGACCGCAAGCGGGTGCGGCAAGCCTATGTGGATGGCCCCGATGGGCAGGTGCTGCGCGTCTTGGAGCGGGATATCGATTTTGGCGAGGAAAACGAGAGCCGCATTTTCTCGATATCGGTTGCCTTCGATACGGAGGATATCGACAATGAAACCCGCTATCTTACCAATATCATTGTCTTTACGCTGGCCCTGCTTGGAGCAGGGCTTCTTCTTGCGACCTTTTTTCAGGTCCGTTTTGGCCTTAGCCCGCTGAAGGATATCGGCAGGCGGCTCGCC
>CAZCIF010000041.1:0-9539 GCA_964498645.1 uncultured Rhodomicrobium sp.
CGATGCCGATGCCGGTATCGGTTATCGCGATCCGCACGCTGCCGCGATAGCGGTATGCACGGAGCAAGACCTTGCCGCCGGGCAGCGTGAACTTCACGGCATTGGCGAGGAGATTGATGAGGATCTGCTTCAGCGCGCGCCTGTCCGCATAGACCGGCAGGGATGCGTTGCCCACTTCCAGAAGCTGGACGTTCCGTTCAGCGGCGCCCGGATATACGACCTTGAGGCATTCCGAGAAAAGCGGGCCGAGCGTGACCCATTCAGGCGCGAGCGACATGCGCCCCGCTTCGATCTTCGACATGTCGAGGATGTCGTTGATCATATCGAGGAGATAACGGCCGCTCGCATTGATATCGTTTACATAGCTTTTGTATTTGGCGTTGCCGATGGGGCCGAGCACGCCGTCCCGCATCATCTCCGAAAAGCCGATAATGGCATTGAGTGGCGTGCGTAGCTCATGGCTGACATTGGCGAGAAATTCCGACTTCGCCTGGTTGGCCGCTTCGGCGCGGACTTTCTCCTCGTTGTAGCTTTCGGCGAGTTCACGCAGCTGCCTTGCCTGGATTTCAAGCTGCCTGCGGCTTTGCTCGTAGCCGGCCACGGTTTCGCGCATTTCCTGTTCCCGCTCCAGGATACGCCGCTCGCTGAGCTTCGATACGGTGATGTCGGTGCCGACGCTGACCATCGTCCTGTCGCCGGTCCAATATTCGCAGATTTGCAGCCACGCACCGCAGTCGAGTTGCTTCTCCCTAAGTTGAAAACGGCCCGCTGCCCCGTTTGCATCCGATGGGCGTTGGGCTATCTGCTGCTTGGCCTGCGCCTGCAGTTCCTCGAAGGAGGCGCCGGGCACGGCCGCGTTGGGCGCAATCCGGTAGAGCTGCCTGAATTTCCGGTTGCAGAGCTGAAGCCGGTTTTCGCGGTCCCAAATCGCAAACGAGATGGGAAGGCACTCTATGATGGCTGCAAGCCGCGTAACGCTATCCTCTTGCGCGGATGGAGGGGTGGCCGGGGCCTCTGCTGGTAGCAAAATACCGGAGAAAACTGGCGGCTGAGAATTCCCGGAGCTGATTTCGCCGCGCAGATGAAAGGGTTTCCAGCCATTCTCTCCGTCTCTGATGCGGACTGGCCAGATGACGTGGCGCGCTGAGATCTTCAGCGCTTGCGAGACAAGATTATAAAGCGAATCGTCAGGATGGAGATAAGGCCGCAGATCCCTGAAATTGGCCGGCACGCTGCCGTTAGGGAAGAGGGTAGGGGCATTTCCGATCCATGTCAGTTCACCGTCGACGAGGTTCCAATATAAAATCGCGCCGCCGGCTCCCGCAACTGCGCTTGATTGAAGATCGGCCGGTTGAAGCGGTGCTTTCATCCCGAAAGACGCATGCAGGCTTCCTGCAAAGACCAGGAGAAGGGTGAAGGCTGCAACTGTAAGACATGCGGCGCTGGCCTCAGGGCCAAGCGCGGCGTAGCCAGCGGCGTTGGCTGCAATAAGCGCAAGTGCCGCCAGGCCCAGGCCGGACAAGAGCGGTGCGAAGATCCTCGCTGCCGGGCGCATGGAGGCCAGAGGCAAATTCTCAAGTTTTTGAGCGGCGTCTGGCCGCGCATGGAATGGTGGCTGCCGCACACTCCGCGCGTGCGCATAAGGAGAAGGCTGGCAAAGTGCGTCCAGGGTCATTGGAGTCCGCCGGTGGAGTTAACCCTTCTAAGATCTTAATTTTGCCGGGCTTTAGTTAACAAAGCCTTGCTTTTGGCGCGCTATTCCCCCGCGGCGCCGCTAAATCCGGCAAGCAGCACGCTAATAATGCCTCGATTCGAAGGCGCGTCTAAGCCGCCGTCTTGCCGGCCGCCTGGCCCGCGATTTTCGACGCGATCTCGAAGACATCGGCGGAAAGGTCTTTCTTTGCCAAGACGCGCTTCAGGGCCTGTTCCGCGAGCGCCCGGCGCCCCGGCTCGAAGATGCGCCAGCTCTCGAAGGCGCTAAGAAGGCGCGAGGCAACCTGCGGATTGAAACCGTCGATTTCGATCACGGCATCCGCGACAAGCTCATACCCCTTGCCGCTGGCGTCGTTGAAGCGGACCTGATTGCCATGCGCAAAGGCGGCATAGACCGCGCGGACACGGTTCGGATTCTTGATCGAGAAAAGCGGATGGGCGGCCAGCTCTTTGATGCGCGTGAGGGTGTCCGGGGCCGGCGAACTTGCTTGCAGGGCAAACCACTTATTCATGACCAGCGCTTCGTCCTTCCATCGCCGGTAAAAGCGCTGAAGCGCCTGCTCGTAAGCGTCGCCGCCAAGATGAGACAGAATATTCAGAGCCGCGATGGACTCCGTCATGTTCGAGGCAGTGCGCGCCTGTTCCTTGACTTTTGCGATGGCGAAGCGGCTCTTGGCAGCCGAAAGCAAGCTTAGCGCGGTGTTCCGCAGCGCGCGGCGCCCGGCGCTTTCCGCGTCCGGTTTATAGGGTTCGGCGGGGGTGCTACGCTCATAGACCGCGCTTAGGATCTCGCGCAGGCTCCGGCCAAGAGCGGAGCGCAGCGTCTCCCGTGCCGAGTGGATCGCCTCGGGGTCAACGTCCCGGCCTATGGCCTGTGCAACATCGGATTCCGACGGCATGGCCAGAAAAGCGGCGCGGTAGGCATGCTCCAGGCTCTCATCGTCCGCGACCGAACCCACCGCCTGCACGAAGCGCGCATTGACCCGTGGCTCGCTATCGCGGGCGATCGCTAGCGCCATCCCGGCAATGTGCCCCAGCGCGAAAGCCTGCGCGGTCTGCCAGCGGTTGAAGAGGTCGCTGTCGGAGCGGATGAGCGTGAGCATATCGCGGTCGCTTGCGCCCGCGTTCAGGCTGACAGGGGCGGAAAAATCGCGAAGAACGGACAGCACCGGCCGCTCGCTCACATCCTCGAAGGTGAAGGTTTGTTTCTTCTTGCGAAGGATGACGGCGCCATCCTCCAGGCTCTTGCCCTCAAGCTTGAGCGGCATATCCTTCCCGTGGGCATCCAAGAGCCCGATCTTGACGGGGATGGGAACGGGCTTGCGCTTGTCGCCTTCGCCAGCGCCCGGATAGGACTGGCTGAGCGTGAGGCGCGCGGCCTTGGCGGGCTCGGAATAAGTGAGCCTGGCTTCGAGCGAGGGCGTTCCGGCCTGGTTGTACCAGAGCAGAAAGCCGGTGAGGTCCGTGTTGTTCGCATCGCCAAGCGCGGCGACGAAGTCCTCCACCGTTACCGCCTGGCCGTCGTGGCGCTCGAAATAGAGGTCCATTCCGCGCCGGAAGCCATCCTTTCCGAGCACCGTTTGCATCATGCGGCAAAGTTCGGCGCCCTTGTTGTAGACCGTGCGCGTATAGAAGTTGTTGATCTCGATGAAGGAAGAAGGCCGCACGGGATGGGCGAGGGGGCCTGCATCCTCGGGGAATTGCGCGCTTTTGAGGAAACGCACTTCCTCGATGCGTTTCACCACGGCAGAACGGATATCGGCCGTGAATTCCTGATCGCGGAAGACGGTCAGCCCCTCCTTGAGGCAGAGCTGAAACCAATCGCGGCAGGTGATGCGGTTGCCGGTCCAATTGTGGAAATATTCGTGCGCGATCACGCTTTCGATGCGCTCATAATCGGCGTCGGTCGCCGTATCGGGGCGAGCCAGAATGAGGGCATCGTTGAAGACATTCAGCCCCTTGTTCTCCATGGCGCCCATGTTGAAGTCGGAAACGGCGACGATCATGAAAGTGTCGAGGTCGTATTCGAGGCCGAAACGGTTCTCGTCCCACTCCATCGCGCGTTTGAGGGAGTCCATCGCCCAGGCGCAACGGTCTTCCTTGCCCGGCTCGACATAGATGCGGAGATCGATCTTGCGCTGCGAGTGCGTGGAGAAGCTGTCCTGCACCATGGCGAGCTTGCCGGCCACCAGCGCGAAAAGGTAGGACGGCTTCGGAAACGGGTCCTCCCAAACGGCGAAATGCCGCCCGGCGCCTGCCTCGCCGCTTTCGATCAAATTGCCGTTCGACAGCAGGACCGGCGCTTCCTTCCGGCTGGCCTCGATGCGCACGCGGAACTTCGCGAGGACGTCCGGCCTGTCGAGGTAATAGGCGATGCGGCGGAAGCCCTCGGCCTCGCACTGCGTGCAATAGACCTCTTGTGAACGGTAAAGCCCGCTCAGCGCCTTATTCGCCTCGGGATCGCACACCGTTTCAATCTCGAGCGTGAAGGGCCGGGCGGGCGCGGCCTTTATCGTGAGTTCCTTCTCAGTGACGCGGTAGCGCGGCGGGGACAGCTCCTCGCCATCTAGGACCACGCGCACAAGCTCCAGCTTTTCGCCGTCGAGCTTCAGATCGCGCGTCTTGCCCTTGGCGGCAGGATTGGGCTGCATCGAGAGCTTCGAGCGCACCCGCGTCCGCACCGGGTCTAGCGCAATATCGAGCTGCGTCTCCGAAATAAGAAAAGCCGGAGGCGCATAGTCCTTGAGATAGATCGGGCGCGGCAGGTCGGTTTTCATGGATGGCTCCTGAATCGAAGCTGAAAATTAAACCCTCTTCCGGCCGGATGGCAAAGGGCAATTGCCGGAAGCGCGCAAGCGGGAAGCGCAGCATCTGCGCTGAGGAGAGCGCACCTCTCCCCAACGCATCCCGCGGTCCACCGTTGCGGTACGCCGTACGCGGATGGTCGGCCTATGACGCTAAGGACTATTTGCTGTAATCGAAACGACTGTTGATATCTGCTTGCGTTCTATTTATGTTCTCAAAACACACGACTAACCTAGGTCTCGGTTGGGAGACGAGTCGCGATGAAGGTAAATGGATACGAACCTCTACAGCAGGCGTTCGCTGTCATCACCCCCGCTGGACGCGTGGAAGCACGTGCCCGGACGAAGCGGCGAAGCAAGAACGGCATCGTAGTTCCTGCCCTTCGGGACAGCACGATCTACCAAGGTGATGCACTGACTGTGCTGCGCACACTTCCTCCGGCCTGTGTGCAAAGCGTTGTCACCTCGCCTCCATACTGGGGGCTACGTGACTACAACATCTCCAATCAAATTGGACTCGAACAGACTCTGCCGGAGTTCATTGCTCGGCTGCGCGGCGTCTTTTCAGAGGTCAAGCGCGTACTTCGAGACGATGGTGTGCTCTGGTTGAACATCGGAGACGGTTACACGAGCGGTAATCGAGGATGGCGTGCACCAGACAAGAAGAACCGTGCGCGAGCGATGGAGATCCGTCCAGATACTCCAGAAGGATTGAAACCGAAGGACTTGATGGGTATTCCGTGGCGGCTCGCTTTCGCCCTTCAGGACGACGGATGGTATCTGCGTGCGGACATAATCTGGCATAAACCGAATGCGATGCCGGAGAGCGTGAAAGATCGCCCAACACGGGCCCACGAGTATCTTTTCATGTTCACGAAGAGTGAGAAGTACTACTACGACCGGCAAACCATTCTTGAATCGAATGGCCGCAACAAACGATCCGTCTGGAATATAAATACCCAGGGGTGTGCGGGCGCGCATTTCGCTACATTTCCACCAGACCTTGTCGAGCCTTGTATAAAGGCAAGTACGCGCCCCGGTGACTATCTCCTTGATCCGTTCTTCGGATCGGGAACAACCGGTCTCGTGGCCTGTGATCTCGGGCGGAAGTACATAGGAATAGAGTTACATCCGGAATACATCGATCTGGCGCGAAAACGACTGGGTTTGGCGTGCGCACCGATCGTCAGGGTAGCGGCATGAGCTTCAATCTTCCTCCGCCGGATCTACAAGTTGGCTTCGCGCTGAAGCTCATCGAAGCGCGCTCAAACCTCTTGCAGGATGCACTTAAGATGACGGTGCGGGCGTTGGATATCGAGGAACGTGACAAGCAACTCGCAAAGTACGCGCCGAAAGCAGGGCTTTCAGTTCTCGCATGGCATGGATTGAGGGGCGAGCTAGTATTTCCTGTGCCGCTTGTGCTTGAGACGAGTCCGCGATTGCTGGGTTACTATCGCCTGCTGTTCGGGTATAGCCAGAAGCTATTCTACACGACGGCAACCGGAATTGGGCGCTTCAAGGGCATGGAGGAGCGAGGCGTGATCACTCCGCGCAACAGCTCCGGCCTGCCAGCCATGTGCCAGCATCTTGGCGAGGTAGGAGCCATGTTGCTAGCCGGCGTCGGATCGGCTGCGGTGTCGGATCAGTTCCTCGATGATCTGACCTTGCTGACGCTGGGTCCTCAATTTCGCGGGAGCGCTAACGTAGACATCGGCACTGAAGGCATTGAGGTGGCGTTTGGCATTGTGCGAGAGATTGTAAAAGAGGCAATTGAGGACGAGGATGAGAACCAGCTGCAATTAAAAAATGCAGCCGGTCGAGTGGTCCATATCGAGGTCTCTGCAGATCCTGACATCCGGATCGTCGAGATCATGACCTCGGGGGCGGAAAGGCACCTCATCGCAATCGAAGTGAAGGGCGGACGCGACTTCTCGAACATCCACAATCGGGTCGGCGAGGCCGAGAAGAGTCACCAGAAAGCGCGCGCAGACGGCTCCACTGAATGCTGGACCATCGTGAATGTGGACCGTACGAATTTCAACCAAGCAAAGCGTGAGAGTCCAACGACAAATCGCTTCTACAGGATCTCAGATCTGCTTGACCAATCAAGCAAACAGTATCGTGATTTCAGAGACCGAATACAGGCACTAACTGGTGTTCGTTCCTAGACGCTCTGCCGGGTGGCAAGACTCGCTTGCCGCATGCCCGGGCGCGGAAAACCCTGTCACGAACCGATTCGGGTTGGGGACTTTCCTGCATGCCAAAATCTCTGACTGTCACCCTCCGTCTGGGACTGCGGGTCAAGCACTCGTAGCGCAAGATCGATCTGCGCATCTATGTGGAGCCCAACAAGGAAGACCGTTGCGCCTTGGCGATGTATTTCCTCAAGCGTGCAATGGTGTTTGCATCAAGCCGCAGGCAAAAACATATCCGTTCGAAGCCGTTGTAATTTTGCGCCCTTCAAGAACAATTCGCGTTTCAGGCGGCCGATCAGACCGGCGTCGCCGCAAAGGAAGAAATCTGTGTTCGCGTAATCGGTTCCGGCACCGGTCACGGCCGCCGCGAGATCGCCCGCGCCCGCTTCCGGCTCATTCAGAACGCAGGGCCTATAGGAAAAACTTTTGTGACGATCGGCTAGCGCCTGCAACTCCTCGACAAGATAGAGACCTGCCCGGTCGCGCGCTCCGTGATAGAGAATGATCGGTCCCTTGTGCTTATGCTCTATTGCGTCCCGCACGATACCCCACAACGGGGCCAGTCCGGTGCCTGCGCCAGCCAGCACGACCGGCCGGTTGGGATCGGCGCCATCGTAGAAACATGTCCCCAAGGGGTTGGAGACGCGGAGCCGGTCGCCCGGAGCAAGTTTCCCGGCGATCACGCCGCTCATTCGTCCCCCCGGAATGACGCGCACATGCAGTTCGATGAAAGAGTCAACTCCGGGATGGCTGGCGATCGAATAATTGCGCGTAAGGCCGCCCGGCGCCGTCAAGGCGAGGAATTGTCCTGGCCGGTACGAAAATGCAAGTTCCGGCTCAAGCCGCAGCCGGATAACGCTTTGCGAGAGCCGATCGATCGCGGCGACGCAAACGTCGAATTGGCCGTGGGCGCCGCCTGCGCGGACGATCTTCATTGGACCCTTGGGCAAGCAGACGCAGGCCATGAAATAGCCTTGCGCTTTTTGCGCATCGGACAAGCCAATTTGCGCCGCTTCAGGGATTTCTCCCTCGATCGCCTGATGCAGGCAGGTCTGACATAGACCTGCCTGACACGAGTGGGGCACGTCAATGCCCGCCGCCAGCAAGGCGGCGAGCACCGATTGGCCCTCGGCCATTTCGATTGAGGTCTCTTCCAGGGTCAGCGTAGCCATGGATCGCTAACGATTGAGAACGTCCGCGCGAACCGAATTCGCCAGCGCCGCCACTTCCTTAATGTCCGCTTCAGAAACTCCCAGCTCAGCCAGCGTGGCGCCGAGGTGTTCGACCACGGCATCGACGTGAGAATCGTTAAGGCCCTTGGCGGCGAGATGCTTATGGCCTTCGCGCATGTCCTTGCCGGTGTATGAGTTGGGACCGCCGAACACCATGGTGAGGAAAGCCTTTTGCTTGGCGGCCTGTTGTTCCATATCCACTGCATCGAAGAAATGGTTGATGCGTGTATCGGCAAGAACCTTTCGATAGAAGATGTCGACGGCGGCGTCGACGGCTGGCGCTCCTCCGAGGCGTTCGTACAAAGTGGACATTTTCCCTCCTCTGCTTAAAGTGGTATATGCGATACCTCTTTAAAGCTAAGACTCGGGCATTGCAAGAGGGCTGAAATCATGCGTTTGACGCTTCACAGCGATCTGGGGTTCAGAACCTTGATCTACCTTGCTGCGGCTGATGAGCGCGGGGGCACGATTCCTGAGATCGCGACGGCCTACGCAATCTCGGAAAACCACTTGCGGAAGGTGGTGGGACGGCTGATTGAGATCGGCCTTGTAAAAGCGACGCGCGGGCGCGGCGGCGGCTTGCATCTGGCTTTGCCACCGTCGCGGATCGCGATTGGGACAGCCATGCGCCGCCTCGAAAGCGATTTTGCATTGGTCGATTGTATGGGCACCGCGCCCGAACGCTGCGCGATTACTGGTTGTTGCGGCTTGCAGCGCATCTTCACGGAAGCGCTGAACAGCTGGCTTCAAACGCTCGACCGCTATACGCTCGCCGACGCGATCAACGGGTCGATGGGGTTACAGCGCGCACTTGGGATAGAGGGGGAGAAACTACCGCCTGAGAGCAATGCGTCTGCTGGGTGCTGAAACAGGCTTGACCGCATGCCCCGGCGCGGAAAACCCTGTCACGAACCGATTCGGGTTGGGGACCTGCCTGCATGCCAAAATCTCTGACGCGCATCCTGGGCCTCGACCCCGGCCTTTGCAATTTGGGCTGGGGCGTTGTCGACTGGGACGAAACGCACCTGACCTTCGTGGCCTGCGGCACCATCACCTCCAGCCCTGGCGAGGAAATGGGCCAGCGGCTCTCCGCTCTTTTTCTCGGCCTTGAGGAGGTGTTGCGCGCATGGGCGCCGGCCGAAGCCGCCGTGGAAGAGACATTCGTGAATGGCAATGCGCGCTCGGCTCTGAAGCTCGGGCAAGCGCGCGGCATAGCGCTACTCGTTCCCGCGCGCCTTGGCCTCAGCGTCGCCGAATATGCGCCGAACTCCGTCAAGAAGACCGTCACCGGCACGGGCCACGCCGATAAGGCGCAGATCCGCGCCATGATCCGCTATCTCTTGCCGAGGGCTACACCGCAGACCGCCGACGCCGCCGACGCGCTGGCCGTTGCGATCACGCATGCCCATCACCGGCGCGCGCGGGCCCTGGCGGCGCACTACGCGGCGCTTGTGTAAAACGCAGCCCAAGGTGAAGCGCGGCCGGCAGGACTCGCGCTAGGATGCGGCATGATTGGAAAATTGCGTGGCATTGTGGACGCCGCCGGCGCGGATCATGCGATCATCGATGTGGGAGGCGTCGGCTATGAGGTGATG
>CAZCIF010000041.1:9549-19924 GCA_964498645.1 uncultured Rhodomicrobium sp.
CACGCTGGCGGCGCTTCCGCAACCCGGCGAGGCGGTCACGCTTTCCATTGAGACGCATGTCCGCGAGGACGCGATCAAGCTTTACGGCTTCTTGAGCGAGGCGGAGCGGGGATGGTTCCGGCTTCTGCAAAGCGTGCAAGGCGTGGGGGCAAAGGTTGCGCTCTCGATCCTCAGCACGCTCGATGTGCAGCATCTGGCCAATGCGATCGCGCTGCAGGACAAGGCGAGCGTTACGCGCGCGCCGGGTGTCGGGCCGAAGGTGGCGCTGCGCATCGTCAATGAGCTGAAAGACAAAGCGCCGCCCCTTGCCATTTCCGCCGCCGCCGTAGCAGGCGCCGCTGCCGGCCCGGTGAACGGCGCCAAATCCGCCGCCCTTGCCATCTCTCCCGCCGCGGAAGCCGTCTCGGCGCTGGTCAATCTCGGCTATGCGCCTCTTCAAGCGAACGCGGCGATTTCCTCGGCGATGCAGAAAGCGGGAGATGCGCCCCGCACCGAGGATCTTATCCGCCTCGGGCTTAAGGAACTCGCCCGGTAGGGAACAGCGGCGGATGGCGCGCCTGGAGCTGGGCGTCTTTGAACCTTTATTGTGCGGAATTACATTCTAAGCAATCCGCATGCAAGCGGTGCCGTAACTGCTCGCAGTGAATGCCGTTTGAGAGGAGGCATCCATGTCTTCTGGCCAAGAACGCGATGTGATTGACTATATCGACGACGAATCGGAGCATGAGGATGAAACCCCATTCGTTCCAGTCCGCGATAATTCCCCCGATAATTGGACGGCTTTTTATACCGGCATACTGATCGGCGTGGCGGGCGGCGCGCTCATACCGCTCGCACCATGGCTCGGAGGCCTCCTTATTCTCCTCGGATATGGGACCACGGCTTTTACTCTCAGAGCGCGCGGAAACCGCCTCACGCGTGCACTCCGTTCCGGTTTCTGGCTTTCCGCAACATTCGGCGCTGCCTTAATTGTGGCAGAGGCCCTTTTTCCGAAGCTGGCTTGGTCCCTTGTCGCCACGGCTGGAGAGCGCACTATCATTTTCCCAACCGTTGTGGTGATGCCCTGGGCCGCCGGTCTCTTAAGATACGCTTATGTACTCATTCGATTCTGAAGTCATTCAGAAGAGAGAAAATTGTATATGGAAGCAATTCTAAGGGATCAGTCATGATCAAATGTTACAAGCGCTTCTAGAAGGCGCCTCAAGAAGCCATTATGTCGCCAGTCGCCAGGGAAGTTTCAAGAATGGAGACTGCCGAATGAAAAGACTTATCGTCATGGCTTCTGCCTTGATCTTGGGCATGTTCATCCTGAGTACGCGCCCAACAGTCGCGCAGGCTGCCGCGGCGTCTGGTGTAAGCGCCGCTCAAAGCGAAATTGCGAAGGCGGGCGGGATTACAAACGTCCAATGGCGCGGACGCTACGGACACTGGCGTGGAGGAGGCTGGGGTCCGGGTTACCGCCGCTGGGGCTGGGGCGGCCCGGGTTATTACCGGCGCTGGGGCTGGGGAGTGGGTCCTTACTGGGGCTACCGCCGTTTGGGCCCACGTTGCCGCTGGCGCTGTGGTCCTTACCGTTGCTGGCGCGTATGCTGGTAAGTTCATCTTCCGTCTGAACAGGGAGAAGATCCCGGTTCGGGCCGTGAGGCGCAGCTAAAGAAGCTGCGCCTCTATCATATGCGTACGAACCTAATTTCTGGGGTGAAGAGCGTTCTCTATGGCGGTCATGGCCTCTTCGGCTTCCATATTGAGGGAGCGCGTAGCGAGGCGGCTCTCGATCGTGAGCGAGACCGATCCGTGTACGAGCGCCGCAAACCCGATAACTCCGGATAGGATCGCCGCGGCGATCGCCACCTCAACACTCAGGCCGCCGAAATATTCGCCGAGTACGGCGCCGGCGACCGAGCTCATCGTGGCTAAAGCGAAGACGCCGGTTGCAAGATAAAAGCGGGACATCGCGCTCCCGATAAGCCTGACCCGGTCCTGCGACAGAATAAGTTCTTGTGCGGCCCCTGACTTTGGGCGTGCGCCTCCGCCCTGCTCGAGGTATTCCACGAGATAGCGCGACCGGTCGATGGCACGGGCGAACCGGTTTGACGTGCTAAGCAGCAAAAGCGCTGTCGCATTTGTCAGAAGAGCAGGCCCGCCCACATAGGAGAGGACGGTGAAAGGGTTCGTGGAGAAGGCCATCATGTCACCAAGGCTTAGCTAGAGGCTGCACGTTCCCTTTAGCGTTTCCGCCAGTTTCCCGTAACCCGATAAAAGTCTAACTCGCGAGGGGGCATTTCCCGGTTTTCGCTAACCCGCCGGTCTAAGCAGTTAACGGCGTTTGATGGGAATGTGCCGTTTTTTGACGGCTTTGGCCGGATGCAGCGTTTTCGTCTCCGCCGATGCCACCGTGGCTTGCACCTTGGCCTGAACCGCCCGCTGATAGGTGTCGTAGCCCGCCATAAGCTCTGCAAAAATTGCGCGCGCGGAGCGCTGGCCGCCCGCCTCCGTCAGCGTGACATGATCGGGCGCTGCAAGCGGCGGTGTGAACGATGCCCAAGCATGGATGGAGCAGGGGCCGCCCATATATTTCGACCAGTCCCAAAAGAAGGCGCCGCTCGCCGCCGCTACGCGCCGCAACGCGGTGCGGACGGCCTCCAGGCGGGGTGGAGCGTGCCAGCGTGCGAGCCGTTCGTCACCATCCTCCATCATACGGCTGTAACGGGCAATCTCTTGAGGATTGAGCGCACGGCAGACTTGCGCTCCGGCGGAACCGGCGAAAGCAGGCAGGCGCGCCGCGTCCGGTGGACCGATGATGAGGATCGACGATTGCGGCGCCCACTGTTTGAGTTGATCGATGACGAGGCGAAGGCGCGCCTCGTATTGCCCGGCGTCGAGGCGGTCATCGAAGCCTTCCAGGGTACCATAATCCAGGATGATCAAATCTGGATTGAGCTTGCGAACGTCGTTTGCCGCAAAATCGGCAGTCCACTTGCCGGGTGTCGAAGCGGTCGCGCCTGGCAAGCCGAGGTTACTGTAGATGACGCCGGGCGTGTTGGTCCCCGTCGCAACCGAAAGGACGGAGATTGGGCCATCGCCTCGCGGCCGGATCAGGATTTCGCGCGATTTCGCGGCAATGTGAATTGATGTTTCATTGTAGCCAAGTGCATGCGTCGGAACGGCCTTGGCGGCGCCGTCCACCATCACGAGCGCGGTCCCAAATTCCGGCCCGGTCATGAAAGTTACTTCGAGCCAGTCGAAGGCTGCTTGCGCGGAAGTGAATCTGATCCAGGCATCATTTGCCGCCGTGGTCATCCTGACGCCAGTAATCCCGAATGGTCCCTGTGCGCCGGCCGCGGCACTTGCAATCGCCCACTGCCCCCGCCGGTCCACCTTCATGCCCCGGAGGGGAAAGAGGCCAGGCATCATAAGCCCCCGTCCGGCTCCCCCGAACCGCGCAATCAGATGCTCCCGAAGGGCGCCTGCGAAGCGGTCATCTATAATGTGGCTGCCGCCGAGATGCACGATAGCGACAGGCTGCGGACGCCTGCCGGAGCCAAGCGCCTGAAGCGCGGCATAGAAATTTGCCAGCGCTTCCGCCGGGGGCCAGCCCGCGGGCTCAAAGCCAAAGGCATCCTGCTGCGCGGCAAAACCGCCGGGCGCGCCGGGTTGAGCGGGTTTACGCGTTTCAACGGTTGAAAAAGCCGTAAGCAGCGCTGGGCCGCTATCGGGCATGAGCCGCCCCTGAACGCGGGGGCCGCCAAGCGACGGGAGCCGCAACGACAGGAAGTTCGATTTATAGGTGCGATTCAAGGCCGGGGCACTTTCAGCGGCAGAGGAGAAAGCGCTGCTATCGCTGCTGTCTCCTCCCCATTTGAACCCGGGCAGGCAGCCGGAAAGGAACGGCAGGAGACACAGGGTAAGAATGCGCACACGAGCCGCCGGTAAGACGGAGCGCCACAAATCCCGGTCACGCAACTGACTGCCCTGCATCTATACTCCCGTTAAACAGGCGAAGACTTCGACGAAGACAACTACTGAGATTGTGGAGCTTGATCGCCGCGCCAGCGGAAATCGTCGGCACGGCCCTCCTTTGGGGGGAGAGCTTCTCCTTTGCTTAGAACCTTGAAATAGAGCCGGTCTGCGAGCGGTGTTTGCCGCAGAATTTCACGGATCGAGAATTCGCTCACCGGGGAAATAACGGCAATTGAGGTCAATCCATTCCCGAGATCGCTGAGAATGTATTCGCCCTGCTGCCCTCCGCCGCCCGCAAAAGCCGCCTGGTCGCGCCGGGCCGCATCTTGGGCTGCTGGTAAGGCCGAGGGCGCGGTTCCGGCGCCGGTAGCGTTTTTGGCGCTGGGCCCAGTTTTGTCATTCGCCAGTGGCGGTTGCTTCGAAGCGGATGCCGGCGTGCTAGGCCCGGCAGCACTCTTGGCCGGGGCGGCATTGCGCGATCTGCCAGGTACGACGCGCGCCTGTTCTTCTTCATCTCCCGCGAGCGGGATGTTCCGCTGGGCCCGGGCGCGCGCGAGATCGCGGCGGAGCGCGATTTCGACGTAGTTCGCAAGCTTCCGGTTTCCGGCAGCCGTCAATCCGATGCCGTCAGCCTCGCGCAGTCTTTTGGTTTGGCCCGTCAGATCCGGACCATATGCACTATAGGCGCCAGCCTGATCGGTGAATCCTACGGAGGTCTCGATGAATTTCGCGCCGCTCGTATAAGCGGATTCGCGCACGGCGTCATTCATCGCCGCAACGGCCTCGTTGAAGGCCGCGTTCCCCATGACGGGCAGGCCGACCCAGTAGACGGCTACGTTCGCGTTGCGCAACTTCTTGGTAAGTTTCTCGGCTTCTTTGCCGTAGACATCCTTCCATTCCTCCGAGCCCGGCTGTGCGCGGCCCGTAGGAGTTTTTAGAGAGGCGCGGTCGTTCACGCCCAGCATGATAATGACGATGTGAACGGGCGTCCCGCTCAGCATACGATCGACCTGAGCGTTGAGATCCGTACGGTCAACGCGCGCAAGTCCGTAATTGGAGCGCGACATGTCCGCGATTTCGAGCGAGCCATCGCCCTTGAAGGCTTCCTGAAGGCCCGCCGTCAGCCCCGCTCCCAGCCAATCGCCGATAACGCGGAGTTCATAGCGCTCTGTCTGAGGAAACGGAGTAATATAGCTCGACGAGAGGAGATTCGTCCCCTGAGCATGGGCGCCAGCAATAGTGAGGATAACGGAAATCAGGGCACAGACGGCGCTCGTGAGCCGCGCGGGAAAAGCTTCGCCCTCCGCAGCCTCTGCATTGGCCCCGCACATTCCTCTCAAGCTCGATGTTCCCCCCATAAGCATCCTGTTAGGTTGTATTACAGATTCTGTCAGGATCAAGCCTCGCGTAGGCGGAACTGTTTTTATCCGCCAGCATGGGTTAAAACGACACCGCTGCGTCTAATCGGTTCCTTGCGGCCCTTATTTTTGGCTATGCGCCCAAGTGTTACTTCGGAAAGGTGGAAAATTCTTTTTCCCTTTCCGGGCCGCCGCCGAAGAGCCAAATTCCGGCTGAAATATAGCGGCCTCTCCGCTATATGAATTCCTAAACGTCCGTCCCGCATCAGCCTTCAGGATCCCCGCATGAGCAAGCCACTACGCAAGGCCATTTTTCCCGTCGCCGGTCTTGGCACCCGTTTTCTTCCCGCCACAAAAGCCATGCCGAAAGAAATGCTGACCGTCGTCGACCGCCCCATCATTCAGCATGTGGTGGACGAGGCTCGCACCGGCGGCATCGAGCACTTCATTTTTGTAACGGGGCGCAACAAGGGCGTTATCGAGGATCACTTCGACCGGCAGTTCGAACTGGAGGAAGTGCTGCGGCGCAGGAACAAATTGGTGGAACTGCGCGAGCTGGAGCTGCATCTGCCCGCGCCGGGTTCCACGAGTTTCACCCGCCAGCAGGAGCCGCTCGGCCTCGGCCATGCTGTCTGGTGCGCACGCGATCTGGCGGGCGACGAACCGTTCGCGCTGCTCCTGCCCGATGTGATCGTTTTGCACGAGGGCGAAAGCTGCCTCGGCCAGATGATCGGGGTTTACAACAAGCTTCGCGAAAAATATGGCAAGGAAGCCAAGATCAACGTGATCGCGGTGGAGGAAGTTGCTCCGGAGGAGACGAGTTCCTACGGCGTGGCCGGCATCGAGAGCCAGGAGGATGACCGGCTTTGGCGTGTGAATTCGATGGTCGAGAAGCCGGCGCGCGGCACCGCCCCGTCCAACCTGATTATTATGGGACGCTACATCCTGCAGCCGGAGATTTTCGGCATTCTAAAGAATCAGGAGCGCGGAGCGGGCAACGAAATTCAGCTTACCGACGCCATGAAGACGCTAATGCAGGAGCAGATGTTCTTTGCCTATAAATATCGCGGGAAGAGCTATGATTGCGGCTCCAAGCTGGGCTTTTTAACCGCCAATGTGGCCTTCGCCTTAGCGCAACCCGAACTCGCGCCGCGATTCGGCGAGGCGTTGCAAAAGCTTGCAGCCGACCTCCGGGCGAAGCACACGGCGGAGCAGGGCGCGAAGGCCGCCGAATAAAAGGCGATGCGCGGGCCGGCGGTATGACCGCCATGCGCTTCGCATTTTCCGGATTGATGAAACCGGCGCGGCCCTTTAAGAAAGGGGAGGCGTGACGGTTTCCGGGGGGCGAAATGGGACAGCCTTTGGCGCGGATTGGCCGGCGAAGCATCGCCGCAGCGGAGAATTTCGAGCCAGCCTCGGTGGCACGGCGTAGCCTTGACTGCGGGATCGACGGGCTGAAGGCGATGCAGGTGGCGCTTGCCAACGGCCTTGCCGGAGACTTCGAGCAGGCGGTCAGCCTCATGCATGGCTGCGACGGACGCGTTATCGTCACCGGCATGGGCAAGAGCGGCCATGTTGGGCAAAAGATCGCGGCCACGCTTGCCTCGACAGGCACACCCGCGCAGTTCGTGCATCCGGCGGAGGCAAGCCACGGCGACCTCGGCATGATCACCGCGAAAGATGTGATCCTTGCCCTGCCATGGTCGGGCGAAACGGCTGAGCTTGCCAATTTCATCACCTATTCCCGGCGGTTCCGCGTTCCGCTCGTCGCCATGACGTCGCGGCGTGAGAGCACGCTGGCCAGAGCGGCGGATATTGTCCTAGGCTTGCCGCAGGTGAAGGAGGCGTGCCCGCATGGGCTTGCGCCGACGACATCGACGCTTGCGCAGCTCGCGCTTGGGGATTGCCTGGCGCTCGCTTTGCTCGAGGGCCGCGGCTTTACCGCGCTCGATTTCAAGGTCTTCCATCCGGGCGGCCAGCTCGGAGCCAATCTCAAGCATGTCGGCGATATCATGCATCGGGGCGACAGGCTGCCGATCGTCTCAGCCGATGAGCGCATGAGCACCGCGCTTTTGGTAATGACTGAGAAGAGTTTCGGTTGCCTTGGCATCGTTGACGGGGACGGCAAGCTCGCCGGCATTCTGACCGACGGCGATTTGCGGCGGAACATGCAGCCGGGGCTGCTCGACCGTAAAGCGTCGGAGCTCATGACCCGCTCGCCCAAGACGGTGCCCGTGGATATGCTCGCGAGCGCCGCCCTTCAGATCATCAACTCCTCTGCGATCACGGCGCTTTTCGTGGTGGATGACGGCGTGCCCTCCGGCATCATCCATATTCACGATCTGCTGCGCGCGGGCGTCGCTTAAGTGCTTGCCCTCTCCCCATGAGAGAGGAAGCGCTATTGCACGCTCTACGGCCTGTCCAACTAAGGATTCAGGAATTCGGGATCGTGCCCGGAGGCGCCTCCGAGGAAACGGCGCCAGATCGCGGTGGCAGCCTCCTGCTGTGCCGCATATTTGGGGCGCCGGAGCAGGAGAATTCCAATGCGGGAGCCTTTCATGCGGGTTTGCGCCGCCTGCGGCATGAGCCTCAGCAAGGCTGCCTCGCCGAGCGTGCCGGCATAGGCTGACGCATCGGGCGTATGCTCCATCAAATCCGAGATCAGGACGAGCTTGACATGCTGGTCAGGCCCCCCGGGCACCTCGTCAACGGCGGATAGGATCGCGCGGGCGATGGGCGATACAGGCGCGGAGCCACCGCCTTCAACACTCGCCAGCGCTGCCTCGATCGGCCCAGCGAAAGCATTTTGGTAGCGGGCTGCGACGCGCCTCGGGTTTTCGAACAGCGGATCGCCCAGCGCACCGGGGTTGCAAAGATCGGCTACCGTATCGAGCACCGTATCGCTGCTTCCTTCCTCCTGCCTGAGAAGCTTGACCGTCAAGCGGTTGCCGCGCTGAATGGCGTCGCGCTCCTTTTGGACGATGCTGCGGGCGCTGGCTTGCTCCGGCTCGGTCAAAGGCTCGGTCTTATCGATAATGATGAGCGTGACCGCCTTCGATCCTTCGAGAGGGCAAAGCGTTTCAGGATCGTACTTTTTCTGTTTGAGCGTGTGGACGGCATAGACCCCGCCAGCCGCAAGGCAAAGGGCGGTTACAATTAAGCCGGCTCCTAAGAAGTTTTTCGCGTTCATGCGCTTTGGCCGGATGGGTTTTGCGGCGGGGAAACAAGTGCAGCCCGCAAGCTTGCCTGGCTGGCATCGGCAAGCAGTTTTTGGAAGTCCGCCGTGGCCGCATCGAACACGCCAAGGACATCGCTCTGCTCTTTTTGCGCCATTTTCCGCAACGCTTTAAGCTTCTTATCCTGGCTCTCGTAAAACTTGACCTGCTTCTCGCTAAGCGGCGGAAGCCGCTTCACGGCCACGGTGTAAAAGTCGCGCGTTTCCCGGTCCGGAACCTTCTTGACCATCCGGCTGTAGCAGGCGATTTGCGCTTCCGCGTCGCGGGCGGCCTCCTCCAGACTGTCTGTGGCCGCTTTATATTCTCCGGCATAAGCAAGATGGAGGGTAAAAAGCCCCGCCATCTCATGAGAAAAGGTTTCAATCTTCCGGCTGATCGCCTGGAAGCTTCCCGTCATAATCCCGTTGGACTGATTGAGGATGCGGCGCAGCGCTTCCGTACTCTTCAGGCGCGCCCCGGCATAGCGGCGATGCCGCTTGCCATAGCCGGGAAAGGGATCGTCAAACTTGTAGCCATCGAGAGCAGCGATGCAGGCGCCGCAAAGGCCCGTGACGAAGAGGAAAAAGCTCATGAAACTGTCGAAGGCTAACGGAGCATCGAGGACCTTCCGTATCGCTTCGCGCTCTTTGAATTTTTCTTTGCCCGCGGTTTCAGCCTGCTGAGGCGGAGCAGCGTGGGCATCCTTGACCTTGGTCATTTTGCGGGCAGCGGCAGGCTTGGACCCGAGGAGCACGGTGGTTGCTTCGTGCTTGGGTGCACTTTGCGGCCGGAGAGTTAGCTCAAAATTCGCTTCCCCGGCTTTGAAGTCCCGGTAATGCGCGCCGGATAAGTTCACAGCGGCGACCGCGAAGAGTCCCGCCAGAGATAGGATAATCGCTCCGGTCCGTGCGAAAAGCCCGCGCCGGTGCAGTTGCGGAAACACGATCCGGCCAAGCAAGAAGGCCGCCCCCACATTCGTTATTGAAAGGACGAGCGCTTCGAGCCACCCGCCGAAAAGACCTTGATCGCTGCTGTCCGCGAAAAGCACGCCGTTGATGGCGGCCTCTACAAGAATCAAAATTGAAAGGATGCCGAAAGCAAGAACCGGCGACGCTGGGTAATGGGCATCTCTCGTGAGCCGGCTCTCTTTCTTAAAACTTTCCAGATCCGCAAGGCGGCTGCGCTCCTCCCTGAGGCAATCGGCAAGTACCGGCCCGTTCGCAATCAGCACTTTCTGCCGCTGAAACCGGATTTGCTGCAGATCGTCATCGATCTTCGGCGGCAGGCAGCGCTTTTCCTGAGCCTCGATCTTTTGGCTCAAGGTTTCCAGGAGCGTCTTCGCCTTTGCAAATTGCTTGTCGAGGTCTTTCTGAAGCCGTAGTGCGAGTTCGGCTGGGTTCGCGGCTGGCTGCGGGCGCGGACTTGGCGGGGAAGGCGGATCATAGCGCTGCAACTGCCCGTCCGCTCCCGGCTGAACGGCCGCCTGCAGCGGCGGAATGTTTACTAATTCTCCGCGGGTGCGCTCTTCAAGCGGCCTTTGGTCAATATCACCGGACCTATCGATAACGCGCTCGCCTTCATCGAAATCTGGCGCGGCTTCAAGCGAAATGCCCATACATCACTCGAACGAATATATTTTCTAAAACTTAAACACTTTTATAACGAAAAGGCATAAAAGCAAAGCAGAAGCAGGCGCGGTTAAGGGGTTTCTCCACAATCGATGCATGCGCGCTGCGGCCCTTGCGAAGGGCCGGCCTTATGTTAATGCTTTGCTCCTATGAGAATCCGTTTTTTTTTTAATGATACGGCGCCCACCGAGATCTACACTGCTTGCTACACTCT
>CAZCIF010000042.1:0-19873 GCA_964498645.1 uncultured Rhodomicrobium sp.
GTCGCCGGAATTGTGATAATCGAAGAAAATGCCGCCGATCCCGCGCGGCTCATTGCGATGCTTGAGCCAGAAATACTCATCGCACCAGGCCTTGTACTTGGCATAATCCGCAACCGGATGCTTATCGCAGGCTGACTTCATACTTGCGTGAAAATCGATGCTGTCCGCGTCTTCCTGGGTGCGCCTGCGGTTGAGCACGGGCGTGAGGTCGGCGCCGCCGCCGAACCACCATTTGGTGGTCACGATAAAGCGCGTATTCATATGGACGGCAGGAACGTTCGGATTGTGCATGTGCGCGATCAGCGAGATGCCGGAGGCCCAGAATTCCGCGTTCTCTTCGGCGCCAGGGACTTGCTTCCGGAACTCCGGCGTGAATTCGCCGTGAACGGTGGAAACGTGCACGCCCACCTTCTCGAATACCCGGCCATGCATCATGGACATCGTGCCGCCGCCGCCCTCGGCGCCAGCGTGACCGGTCCGCTTCCAAGGCTTGCGTTCGAACCGGCCCGGGGGGCGCGAAGCCATCGGTCCGCCCGCCAGTTCATCCTCGATGCGCTCGAATTCCGCGCAAATGTCGTTCCGCAGCGCGGAAAACCAGACGCGCGCCTTCGACTTCTCGAGATTGAACGGTCCCTGTAGTTCAGATTTTGCAGCTTGCGCGGCTGCTTCACGCGCGGGGCTCGATTGCGACATATTCACTCCGCCGCTTTGGCGTTACGCGAGACTAGAAAAACCGCCTGTTTGCCTAAGACCTTCTCCTAACACTATTGCGAGCGAAACGGCAATATTCAACGACCGTAAATTCTCGCGCATGGGGATACGGATACGCAAGCCGGCCGCGGCATGCACCTCGTCTGGGACGCCGGCGCTCTCGCGCCCAAGGAGAAGGATATCGGACGGCTGAAACGCAACGTCATAATAGGCCGTTTGCGAGCGTGTCGTCAGCAGCACGATGCGCGACCCCGCTGCCGCAGCAGCGCTTTGGAAGTCCTCGAATGTGCTCCATCGCGTGATGCTGACCGCATCGAAATAGTCGAGCGCGGCTCTTTTCAGCGCCCGTGACGAAATGTCGAAGCCGGCCGGCCCGATGATGTCAACAGCCACGCCAAGGCACGCAGCGAGCCGCAAAATCGTGCCCGTGTTCTGAGGAATATCGGGTTGATAAAGTGCAACGCGCATCTGGAGGTAGCGTTTCAATGCGTTATCGCGCCAATTTGAACCATAGACATGCAAATCGGGAGCGTGCAATAAGGTGCCGATTTTGACACCTGCCAACTGTGCTACAAGGTTGAAATTCCATGTCCTCGACTACCGACGGCCACGGCGACGTAACGCGCCGGGACTTCATATACATCGCCACAACGGCGTTCGCAGCCATCGGCGCGGCTGCCGCCTTGTGGCCTGCGATCGATCAGATGAACCCGGATGCATCCGCTCTGTCACTTGCATCGATCGATGTGGATCTTGCTCCCATACAGACCGGACAGGCCATCACCGTGATGTGGCAAGGAAAGCCGGTCTTCATCAGGAACCGGACCGCGGAAGAAATTCAGAAGGCCAAGGCGACCCCGCTTTCACACTTGAAAGATCCTAAAGCCGAGGTCATGGGCGCACCCGATTTGCCCGCCACGGACGAAAACCGGACGAAGCCGGGCAAGGAAAATTGGCTGGTCATGATTGGCATTTGCACGCATCTGGGCTGCATTCCGAAGTGGCAATCGCCCGGCGACGAGAAAGGCCCTTATGGCGGGTGGTTCTGCCCCTGCCACGGTTCGGCTTACGATACCTCTGGACGCATCCGCCAGGGACCGGCCCCGCGCAACTTAGAAATTCCGCCCTATCAATTCACGGCGGACACCAAGATCAAGATCGGTTAAGCCCGAGCTATCCAAGAAGGTTGCCCCATGTCACATGCATCCACCTATCAGCCGAAGACGGCGTTCACGCGCTGGCTCGATTCGCGGCTGCCGATCATCCGCTTCACCGCGGGCTTCATGGCATTCGCGACACCGCGCAATCTCAATTATCTTTGGACGTTCGGCGCGATCCTGACGTTCTTCCTTGTCATGCAGATCTTTACCGGCGTCATCCTGGCGATGCACTACACGCCGAACACCCTCCTCGCCTTCGACTCGATCGAAAAGCTGATGCGGGACGTGAATTATGGCTGGCTGATGCGGTATACGCACGCGGTCGGCGCCTCCCTGTTCTTTTTTGCCGTCTACATCCATGTCTTTCGCGGCATCTATTACGGCTCCTATAAAGCACCGCGCGAAGTGCTGTGGATGATCGGTGTGGCGATACTGATCGCCATGATCGCGACCGCCTTCATGGGCTACTCGCTGGTCTGGGGGCAGATGAGTTTCTGGGCCGTGACCGTGATCACGAACCTGTTCTCCTCCCTCGACTCGATCTTCTCCGGCCTTGGCACCGCTATCGTGCAATGGATTTGGGGCGGCTTCTCGGTCGATAATCCAACGCTGAACCGGCTGTTCAGCCTGCATTATCTCCTTCCCTTCATTATTGTGGGGCTTGTGGCGCTTCATATCTGGGCCTTGCATATGCCCGGTAGCAACAATCCTGCCGGCGTCGAAGTCCGCGACGAAGCGAAGGAAACGCTGCCCTTCCATCCCTATTTCACCACCAAAGACGCGCTTGGCATGGCTGTCTGCGGGCTGCTGTTCGCATATTTGGTGTTCTATCTGCCGAATTATCTTGGCGACGCGGTGAACTACGTGCCCGCTAACCCGCTTAACACGCCGCCTCATATCGTGCCGGAGTGGTATTTCCTGCCCTTCTACGCGATCCTGCGCGCCATCCCATCGCAGCTCGGCGGTGTGATCGCGATGTTCGGAGCGCTTGTGGTGCTTTTCTTCATCCCGTGGCTCGATACGTCGCGCGTGCGCTCGACGGCCTACCGGCCGATATACCGCTGGTTTTTCTGGGCGCTGGTTTTCGATTGCCTCGCGCTTGGCTATCTCGGCTCGCAGCCACCGGAGGGGACGGCGCTTATTTTCGCGCGTATTTTCACGGTTTATTACTTCGTGCACTTCCTTCTCGTCATGCCGATTGTCGGTTTGATCGAGACGCCAAAACCGATGCCCGATTCGATTGCCAGCACCTTCAAGCATAAGGGTGAAGGCGAATCCGCGAGCATGCGCCCCATGCCGGCCGAGTAGGAGAGCGGACAATGACGAAGATTAGAACGAGCCTTATGGCATGCGCTCTCAGCATGCTGGCAGCGCTACCCGTGCTTGCGGAGCAAGCCGATACCAAGCCTTCCGCCGCGGCACATGAGGAACATTATCAGATCCCGCGCCAGAAGTGGACCTTTGGCGGGCTGTTCGGATATTTCGACGAGCAGCAGCTTCGCCGCGGTTATAAGGTTTATAAAGAGGTCTGCGCGAACTGCCACAACGCGCGGTTCTTATCCTATCGTAACCTCGGCGAGCCCGGGGGGCCGCGCTTCCCCAAGGAAGTGGTGAAGGCGCTTGCCGCTGAGGTCCAAGTTGCGGACGGCTTCAACGACCAGGGCGAAGTGAACCTGCGCCCAGGCAGGCCGTCCGACAATTTCCAATGGAAATTCAAGAACGATAAAGAGGCCGCGGCAGCATTTGGCGGTGCTGTTCCGCCCGATCTTTCTCTCATAACGAAGGCAAGGGGCGTGGAACGCGAGTTCGCCTGGTACGCCTTCCCGTTTGTGATGCTGAAAGATCTCTTGACCCAATATCAGGAGCAGGGATCGGATTACCTCTACGCCCTTCTGACGGGCTACACCGAACCGCCTGCGGGAAAGGAGATCGCAGCCGGGCTTAGCTATAACCGGGCATTCCCCGGTAACCAGCTCGCCATGCCGCAGCCTTTGATGGATGGCGCAGTGACGTATGAAGACGGAACCCCAACCACGCTCGATCAAGAGGCGCGGGACGTCACGGCATTCCTTGCCTGGGCAGCCGAACCGCATCTCGTGGAGCGCAAGAAGCTCGGCCTCTGGGTTCTCGTTTATCTGGGTGTGCTGTCGATTCTGCTCCTCATTGCCAAGAAGACTCTGTGGCGGAACATCGAGCACTAAGTCTTCCGGCACCGTCTGCGCTAAGCGCCCTCTCCCTTGCGAAAAACGCCTGGGAGAGGGCGTTTTTGATTCAGAGTTTACGCAGAGGCTTAGCCGCGCAAATCAGCCTTTCCAATGCAGGGCGCAAAGGAGCGTGAACAGGCGCCGCGATGTTGGCACGTCGATCCGCACCTTGCCGTCAAGCCGCTCGATCAGCAATTTGCTGCCTTCGTCGTGGAGGGCGCGGCGGCCCATGTCGAGCGCCTCGATGCGGCTCGGCGGCGCCGATTTGATTGCTTCGAAATAATTTTCGCAAACCAGGAAATAATCCTTCACGATACTGCGGAAGGGATTGAGCGAAAGAAGAAACGTCGCGCAGGGATCGGCCGCATCCGCTGCCTTAACAGCAAAGACAAGGCGGTTCTCTACTATTGCAATGCCGAGCTTGTAAGGCCCAGCCGGCCCTTCGGCAAGCTCGAACAAATTCTCTTCGAGGAGATCGAAAATCGCCACACGGCGCTCATGATCGACTTCTGGCGCGTAGCTACCGATTGAGGATTCGTCCAGGTTTATTTCGACCAGCCTGGATGGCGAGGATGAAGGTGGATTGCCGGACATGGTGTGCCGTCATCCCGCCCCGTTAAGCCGGACCGCCACCGAGAGGCGATGACCGTCCAGCCCTTCGGCCTCAGCCAGCGTCATAGTAGCCGGGCCGAGCGCGGCGAGGCTTTTCGCATTCAACTTAAGAAGCGATGTGCGCTTCATGAAATCGAGAACGCCGAGGCCGGAGGAGAACCGCGCCGCGCGAGCCGTCGGCAGCACGTGGTTCGATCCCGCGACATAGTCGCCCACGGCTTCTGGGGTGTAATGGCCGATGAAGATAGCGCCCGCATTGCGGATCGCCGGCAGCATGTCTTCAGCCGCCTCGCATGCGAGCTCCAAATGCTCCGGTGCGAGCGCGTTAATCAGGGGCGGGGCTTCTTCCAGGAGATTGGACAGCACGATAATCACCCCGTGGTCCGCCCAGCTCTTGCCTGCGATCGATCCTCGCGGCATGGCGGCAAACTGCTGCTCTACCGCAGAGGCTGTGGTCTGAGCGAGGGCCGCGCTGTCCGTAATGAGGATCGCCTGAGCCGCCTCGTCATGTTCGGCCTGGGCGAGCAGGTCGGCGGCCAGCCAGCGCGGGTCTGCCGCGCTGTCCGCAACGATAACGACTTCGGAAGGCCCGGCAATCATATCGATACCGGCCGCGCCGAAGATTTGGCGTTTCGCCTCGGCCACATAGGCATTTCCGGGTCCGGCAATTTTTGCAACCGCTTCGATGCTTTCCGTGCCATAGGCAAGCGCCGCCACGGCCTGAGCGCCGCCAATCCGGTAAACCTCGGTCACGCCTGCGAGATGCGCGGCTGCAAGCACTGCGGGATTGACCTCGCCGCCCGGCGCCGGCACCACCATCACCAGGCGAGGCACGCCCGCGACTTTCGCCGGAATGGCGTTCATGAGAACCGAGCTCGGATAGCTCGCCTTGCCGCCCGGCACATAAAGACCCGCCGAGTCGAGTGGCGTCCAGCGGTGCCCAAGCTCTGCGCCGATCGCATCCACATAGCGTTCGTCCGAGGGCATGTGACGCCGGTGATGCGCTTCGATTCGCTCATAGGCCAGCATGAGCGCCGCCCGCAAACCGGAAGGTAACGTATTGTAAGCCGCCGCAAGCTCGTCCGTTGAAACGCGAAGGCCCGCCTGCCTCAAATCGACCTTGTCGAACTGCGCGGTGAACTCGAAAAGCGCGGCGTCGCCCCGTTCTCTCACCGCTCCGATGATCGCACGCACGGCATCCTGCACATCGTGAGGCTGGTGCCGCCTTGCTTGGACAACGGCCTCAAATTGTGCCGCGAAGCTGGGGTCCGAATAGCGAAAAAAACGGGCCAAGGCAAAAATCCTATTTCGTGTTTAGCAAGGCTTTAGCAATATCGGGAGACACGTCCCCTTCAGCAATCGTATGCTGAGGCTTTACCGCAGTTTGCCATGCGTCGCCAAGATCGCACAGCTCTGCCTCGATGCATTCGACTTCAAGCCGGACGCCGCCACCGCCTGCGAAATAAAGAGTGATGAACCCTCCAGGCGCTTCAGTCTCTTCATACGTTATTGCGAGTAATTCCACGAACGCAAATGAATCGCCGGGGCGGATTTTTTGCACCTGCGCACGCTTCACGCGGTCGAAGCGAAGGGCGCACCGGCATCGGCGAAGATTGGAGTGCTTTCCATCGTCCGTCTCAGCGGCCAGCCAATCGAAGCGGCTGACCATCGCCGCAAAGCGCTGCTCGGAGGGGACATAAGCCATCTGCTTGACGCATATTACGGCGTCTTGGAGATGAGCGGACAGGATTTTCAGATCGTCATGATCGAGTGCGACGAGCTTCAGGGGGTCGGGTGTGCCGGAGCGCATGACGAGCGCCTCATTATTGGAGTTCGAAGATTTTTCGATTTCTCTCATGAATGAAGGCGTTCGATCTGCGCTCCGCAAGACCCAAGCTTCTCTTCCAGACGCTCAAAGCCGCGATCCAAGTGGTAAACACGATTTACGGTTGTATCGCCATCGGCCATCAACCCAGCAATCACGAGGGAAACCGAGGCTCGCAGGTCCGTCGCCATCACCTCGGCGCCCCGAAGCGACTTGACGCCGCGGACCTTCGCCATGTCGCCGGACACCGTGATATCGGCGCCGAGCCGGGCCAGCTCCTGCACATGCATGAAACGGTTTTCGAAGATTGTTTCGCGAATCTGAGACATACCGTCCGCGCGGCACATCAACGCCATGAGTTGCGCTTGCAAATCGGTGGGGAAGCCCGGAAACGGCGCGGTCGTGACATTGACGGGCTTAAGCCCGGCGCCGTTCCGTGCAACACGCAGCCCGCGATTCGTCTCGCTGATCTCCAAACCTGCTTCGCGAAGAACCTCGATAACTCCCGGCAATAGGCAGGCCCGCGCGCCATCGAGATGCACCTCGCCCCCGGCCGCACCCACGGCCATGGCATAGGTTCCCGTTTCGATCCGGTCGGGGAGCACGCTGTGCGTTGCACCCTCCAGGCTGTAAACGCCTTGAATCGTGATCGTGGGGGTGCCGGCGCCCTCGATTTTCGCGCCCATCTTGTTAAGGCAGCTTGCGACATCGGCGACCTCTGGCTCGCAGGCCGCATTTTCCAGAACCGTCTCGCCCTTTGCCATCGTGGCCGCCATCAGGACATTGTGCGTTGCGCCTACGGAGACCTTCGGGAATGAGATCACCGCGCCGCGCAGGCCGCTCGGAGCCTTTGCGACTACATAGCCGCCATCGAGGCTAATCTCGGCCCCAAGCGCTTGAAGAGCCATCAGGTGGAGATCCACCGGCCGCGTGCCGATTGCGCATCCGCCCGGAAGCGAAACGCGCGCCTCGCGCGAACGCGCAAGTAGCGGCCCGAGAACCCAAAAGCTGGCCCGCATCCGGCGCACCATGTCATAGGGCGCGGTCGTATCCACAATATCGCGGGCGGTGAGATGAAGGGTGTCCCCCTGATGGCCATTCCCATTGGCGCGCTTGCCGTCGAATGCGGTGTCCACGCCATGATTGCGAAGGATTCGGATGAGAAGGCTGACATCCGCAAGATTGGGAACGTTCTTCAACGTGATCGTGTCGGGCGTGAGCAGGCTCGCGATCATGAGAGGCAGAGCCGCATTCTTAGCTCCGCTGATCGGGATCGTGCCGTGGAGGTGCTGTCCCCCCGTTATACGAATTCTGTCCATCTGGTCCGCCGGGATAGAGGGCCGAGGCGCAAGCGCCGGGAGCCACTCAAGTTATCTCTAAGCTGTAGACGAGCGCCGCCTGCGCTGCAAGGACTTGGCCGGCTATTATGCGCTTGGTTTGCCTTCAGGATTGTTCTCTTTTTTTCCTTTCCGCTTAACAAGGTTCCGGCGGAGGGCATCAGCGAGCCGTTTTTCCTTACCGGAAGCGGGGAGCGGCTGGGTCTTGCCGCCTTGGCCTGCAGCCGGTGCGTTCCGATCCTTCTTCATCTGTTCCCTGCCGGCCAAATGTGCAGATTAACTGGCGAAAGTCTAACAAAGTTCTGACGGGAAGCAGCATTCCCGCCCAGTCAATTCCGCGAGGCTAAACTTGACTGACGCATAGGCCAATCGGCTCTTGTATAAGGTAAGAAGATACGATAGTTAGTGTAAGAAAATTAACCAAAGGAGCTTGGGATGAACTTGCAGGACGTGGCCGACGCCATGACAAAGCGCGTAAGCGGCAAAACTCCGATCGGCGGAACGCTGAAGTTCGATCTCGGCAGCACCGGCTGCTTATTTATCGACGGCACGGGAGACGATAATACCGTGACTGTCAATAAAAACGGCGCCGCGAATTGTACGATCAGCATGAGCGGAGAAGACTTTGACGAACTCATCCATGGACGCCTTCAGCCTACGTCGGCGTTCATGCAGGGTAAAATGAAGGTCGATGGCGATATGGGTCTCGCCATGAAACTCGGCCAGATCGTATAGCAGGCGCGCGCCTTGAGCGGGACACGCGCCGCCCTGTAAGCCGCTTAGCGGTTATCCCTAAGGGCGTTTTCGATGTACCGCCCCCGGGCGCTGACGCTGCGTAAGCCTTAATGCGGCCGGACCCAATTCCTTTGCCATGTGTTCTAAAGTCACGCACCGCTCCGTAATCCACGCAGCGGTGCGCTTTTGACTCTGAAGGGCTTCGTTAACGGAAAGGATTTGTTGATGAGAATCGCCCAAATTGCGCCGCTGGCGGAGAGCTGCCCGCCGCGCTTTTATGGCGGCACGGAAAGGATCGTGTCCTACCTTACCGAAGAGCTCGTCGAGCAAGGTCATGAGGTTACGCTCTTCGCAAGCGGCGATTCGCAGACCTGCGCAGAACTTGTGCCTTGCACGGACGTAGCGCTCAGACTGAACCCCGCGGTCAGGGAAGCGATTCCTCATCACATGGTCATGCTGGATAAGGTGCGCCGGCGCGCCGGCGATTTCGATGTCCTGCATTTTCACATCGATCTTCTTCAATTCCCTATGATCCATCATTTTGCGGACCGGACCGTTACAACGCTGCACGGCCGCCTGGACCTGCCGGACTTAATGCCGTTCTTCTCCGCCTTTCCGCAGGTCCCGCTTGCTTCCATTTCATATCATCAGCGTTTACCCATGCCACCCAGCGTGAGCTGGGCTGGAAATGTCTATCATGGGCTTCCAAGCGCCCTTCTCTCCTTCTCCGCGCGCCCGGAAGGCGGCTATCTCGCGTTCCTTGGCCGTATATCCCCCGAAAAGCGGCCGGATCGCGCCATTGAGATCGCTGCACGCGCTGGCTTGCCTCTCAGGATCGCCGCGAAGATCGATACGGCCGACCAATGCTATTGGGACGAAGTGATCGAGCCCATGATCAAGGCCAACCCGCTTGTGGACTATATCGGAGAAATCGACGAGCACCAAAAGGCCGGGTTTCTGGGAGACGCCTTGGCGCTTTTGTTCCCGATCGACTGGCCGGAGCCGTTCGGTCTTGTGATGATTGAATCCATGGCTTGCGGCACGCCGGTGATTGCTTTCCCCTCCGGCTCGGTTTCCGAGGTGATCGATGAGGGCGAGACCGGATTTGTCGTGTCGAGCATCGAGGATGCTGTAGACGCCGTTTACCGGCTCGAAACGCTGGACCGGGCCAAGGTGCGCGCCGGCTTCGAAAGCCGCTTCGCAGTTGAGCGAATGGCGCAAGATTATCTGGAAATCTACCGCGAGCTTCCGGGGACTATGCGTTCGATGGCCCGGAGGCAAGACCTCAAGCGGCACCCGGCCGGTTTGCGCATCATCGCCTGAGAGGTAGCTTACGCCCAGCTATTAAGATTGGAGTGCGTGAAGAAATGCGTCTGGCCGGCTCACCTCAGGCGCCGGTGCTTCCGCCGGCTTTGCGAGCAGAAAATCCCGGACCACCGAGATCTGATTGTCCGTCATGAGCCATGGCGCATGTCCAGCCTCCGGAAACTCGACGAGTTCCGCTTCCGGTCCGCGTCTCGTCATTTCCTCGGCGGTTTTCCTCAGTAGAAGATTGGAGTGCGCCCCGCGCAGGACGAGCGTCGGACACCTTACAGCGTCGTAGGTTGGCCAGAGATCGACGCCGAAGAGAAACTCGCTGCCAAACTCGACCCCCGCGACCTGGCCGGAGCGCATATGCGTAATGATGGCTGGGTCGAAAGCCAAGATGAAACTGCCGTCGTTCTTACGGATTGCACTGTGCTGTGCCACGTGCCGCCACTGACTGTTGCTCAGGGGACCGAAGGAGGCATAGATTTCGCGGAGATGGCACTCCAGATCGTCGATGGTTGCAAATATCTTGTTGAGTGCCGAATGCACCTGCTTCATTCGCAAGAGCGCAGGCCAGGGGACGAGCGGGCCGACATCGTTGAGCACCAGCCGCCGGATCGGCGAGTGACGCTTTGCCGCGAGCATCATGCCCATGAGGCCGCCCATTGAAGTGCCGACCCAATCGACATAACGCTTTGGAGCACGGGGGGGCGCGCCAAAAATCCGCCGCACGCCAGTTGCAGGCGCCGGGGCTGTGACGCGCGCGAGAAGAGCTGCCGCATCATTCAAATAAAGTGCGAACGTGTAATCGCTTTTATGGGACAGCCACTCGCTCACGCCGCGTCCGGCGACCTCCATGCATACCACATGACAAGTATCGGCCAGGCTTGCCGCGAGAGTGTCGAAGTCGCGGCTGTTCCGCGTAAACCCATGGGCGCAGAAAACCAGCCGGTGACTGTTGGGATTACCCCACTCCATGTAAGCGATTTCGTGAAAGCCGTGCGGACCGAGGCTTTGAAAGCGGCGCAGACGTGGCTTGTGTGCCATTAAATGCCTTTCCAATCCCGGATATTGGCTCGTGAAATTTTGAACTGATCACTTAAATACGTATTTTGTGCGGCGCAAAATGCTTTTGCTGCAATGCAGTGCCGTTCTCCTTGCCTGCAAGGATACCCACGCCCCCAGACGCATTAGGGTAGCATTACCGGAATTGTCCCGGCGAGATCCGCATTGGCGTTTTCAACAGGGGGTTCACAAATCCGGGGAGCATCAAGTCTACAGCTTGATCCTCCCTAGCCTTATCGCGTTCGCCAGCGCGCAGCGTCGGCCTCGTCGCTGTCGCGCGCGGCGACCCAATGGCTGCCTTTGCCTGTTTCCTCCGTCTTCCAGAACGGGGCTTGGGTCTTCAGATAATCCATCAGGAACTGTGCAGCCTCGAACGCCGCTTGCCGGTGCGCCGACAGTGTTATGACGAGCACGATGTTGTCGCCGGGAAGGAGGCGCCCGGTGCGATGCACAATGAGGCTATCGAGAAGCGGCCAGCGCTCGCGCGCCTCCGCCTCGATGCGGGCAAGCTCCTTCTCCGTCATGCCCGGATAATGTTCGAGCGTCATCGCGGTTACACCGCTGCTGTGAGCATGATCGCGGACGGTCCCGATAAACGCAGCGACAGCGCCGATATCCGCGCGGCCGTTGCGTAGAGCCGCAACCTCAGCCCCGATGTCGAAATCTTGCTCCTGGACGCGGATCATGGCTGCTCCTTCCCGCCCGATATAACGCGTTTCCGGCCGGTAAGATACCCCTGGTATCGCTTAGCCAAAGCAGGCTGCTCAGCCAAGCAAAAGCTTGATCGCGATCGCGATCAGCGCCGCCGCACCAATCCAAAGCGCGACCGGCGTCGCGAGGCGGCTTCTGGGCGTGGCGCCAGGTGCAGCGCTGCTCTGCCGATACGCGCTCAGAGCATCCACGATGCGCGCGCCGCGCTCGATAAGCTGCGGCGCCTGCTTCAATGCAGCGGCAAAGGCGCTGACATTCGCAACCGCCTCGCGAATCTGCGCCGCGGGCCCAAGCTGCTGCTCGATCCAGTCTCGCACGACCGGCTCCGCGGCGACCCACATATTGAGGTTCGGATCGAGCGAGCGGGCCACGCCTTCGGCCACGACCATCGTCTTTTGCAGGAGCAGAAGCTCAGGCCGCATGCGCATCTGGAAGAGATCGGTCACTTCGAAGAGCTGCGTGAGCACCCGTGCCATCGAGATTTCGGCGGCGGGCCGGCCCATGATCGGTTCGCCAATGGCCCGGAGCGCTTGGGCGAAAGCGGCGACATCCTGGGTTGCCGGCACATAACCCGCTTCGAAATGAACCTCGGCGATGCGCCGGTAGTTCTTGGTGATGAATCCATAAAGGATTTCCGCGAGGAAACGCCGCTCCTTGGCGCCGATGCGGCCCATGATCCCGAAATCGACGGCGATAAGGGCGCCATCGCGCGGGTCGGCGAACAGGTTTCCCTGATGCATGTCAGCATGGAAGAAACCATCGCGGATGGCGTGCTTAAGGAACGAGCGGATAAGGGTCAGCCCAAGTGCCCTGCGGTCGAGGCCCGCCGCTTCGATGGCCGGTATGTCGCTCAAAGGAACGCCGCCGATCCATTCCAAGGTCAGGACGCGCTTCGCCGTCCGGTCCCAATCCACCTGCGGAACGCGGAAGCCCGTATCGCCCCCCTTTGCGATGTTTTCGGCCATCTCGGAAATGGCGGCCGCTTCAAGCCGCAGGTCCATTTCAAGCAAGACCGATTGCGCGAGCGTGTCCACCGCTGCGACAGGGCGGAGCCGCCTCGACTGGCGCGAAAACCATTCCAGGGTGTGCGCCGCGAAGTAGAAGCTCTCAAGATCGCGTTCGAAATGCCTTTCGATGCCGGGCCTGAGAATTTTGGCCGCCACCGCGCGGGAAACGCCATTCGAGCGAACGGTTGCCTTATGAACCTGCGCGATCGACGCCGCCGCGACAGCCGGGCCGAACTCCGCATAGACCTCGTTCCAGGGCTTGCCGAAAGCCGCCTCGATTTCGCTCTTGGCCTGATCTTCCGGGAAGGGCGGAAGCTTGTCGCGCAGAGCGCCTAAGGCAAGGGCAAGATTGGTCCCCACCACGTCCGGGCGCGTCGCGAGGAATTGTCCAAGCTTGATATAGCTTGGACCGAGCACTCCGATCGCGCGCGATAGCCGCTCGCCCTTGCGCTTCGCTGCCGCTTCGCCGTTATCGCCGGTCTCTAGCAAGACTCGCAACGGCCCAGGCAGCGAAACGGACTCCGGCACAAAGCCGGCGCCGTACCAGGCGAGCGTAATGCCTGCCTTCATTAAGCGGTATATGTTCCTGATTGCGCTAAGCATGGCTGTCCGCGGCTACCTCGCCTGCGACTTAACACGCGCGGATGTTAATGTCAGGTTTGGAAATCGCTGCAGCCAGCGAAGTCTACGGCAGCATCCGCGCGATATGCGCTGCGGCTTCGTTGAGGTTCCTCACCTGCGCCCGCGCCTCCACTCCGAGCCGCTCATCGGCCTGATTGGAGCGGTTGACCTGGATGACGTGGAAACCGAAGGCGGCGGCACCCGCGCAATCCCAGCCATTGCCGGATATGAAGGCGATTTCGTCCGGCTCAACACCGAAGGCATTCGGGGCGAGTTTATACACCTCCGGGCTAGGTTTGTAGATCCTGACGCTATCCACCGATATGACATAGTCGAGCAACGAGCCGAGCTTCGCGGACGTTACCGCGCCTGCCAGCATGGAAGGCGAGCCGTTGGACAAGATGCCTGTCCGCGCGCCCGCTTTCTTCACCGCCTCAAGGCATGCCGCCGCATCGGGATAGGCGTCAAGCGACGTGTAGAGCCTGAGCAGCTTGTCACGCACTGGCGAGCCGGAGAGGCCGTTCGCCGCCAGAGCATAGTCGAGAGCGTCCGCCGTTACCTGGGCAAAGTCCACATAACAGCCCATGAGGCTCCGGAGCCAAGTATATTCAAGCTGCTTGGTCCGCCATTGCGCGGATATGGCGGGGGCGCGCTCGCCCAGCTCCGAAGCAAAAACTGCCGCCGGGGCATGTACGTCAAATAAGGTTCCGTAAGCATCGAAAACACAGGCTTTTAGAGATTGGCTGGCTGGCATCTTTCAACCCTCGATGTCCTGACCCTTGGAAAGTATTAGATTGAGCCTAGCCGTTAAGATTTGCAATCGATCGTGACACGCTCGGCGAACTGGGAGCCGATATTGCTTGCTGGATCAATATTTTCTCCGAGCTGCGCCAGTGCCGTTTCTTCTCCCTTGGGGCGGTCACCGATATGGGGGCTGCATTGCAGGCCCTTCGCCGGCACAAGCTTGACCGGTGACTTCTTGGCGAAAGTCATCGCAACATACATTCCAGGATCGTAAATTGCGAAGTTGAAGTTTTTGATCTGATCGTGCGGGATGGGGGTTGTAACCGGCAGCGTGAAATATAGGGTCAAAAGCTTGTCTTTATACTCTATGCGATAATCTCTGGGCTCGTTTAAAGGAATCTTTGCCTTCCCAATAAATGGAAATGTAAAATATTCGAATTCCTTAAGCGCTTCCACGTTCGTTTGCGCAAGCGGCTTCAACTCCTCTTCACTATAGGTGCCGTCGCCGTTCGTATCGAGGCCCTGAATCGCGAATTCAGAGTACATCTCGTCAAATGTCCACTTATGCTTGAAGGCGGTGATCTCGTTATTTGGACCAAAATCGATCCCGGTCTCGACAGTAACCCAAACATGGGGGTGTGCGGAGGCTGCCCCGGCAAGAACAAGGGACATCGCCAAGAAAAGGACAGCGGACTTAAGGGGCGGAAGTAATCTCATGAGCCTTCTTCGGAGTAGGAGGATGCTTTTGCCAGAAGCAATGCTCCAAATCGGGCTTTTTTGAGCGCGCGACTAAAGGCTTTCCGGGGAAAGCAGGATCGCCGTCATTGCGAGCGAAGCGAAGCAATCCAGGGGCTAGTCTCTGATTTTGTTCTGGATCGCCACGGCGGCTAAAGCCGCCTCGCGATGACGGGTGAACGCATATAAGGCCGGATTCGCTCTAAGAACTGCTACGCTGCTTTCTTGAGACGGGGGCGGGTGCGAAAGGTTCGCTGCTCGATGTAATCGAGCACATGCCCTGCAACGTCGATATTGGTGATTTTTTCGACACCCTCGAGACCCGGCGAGGAATTGACCTCAAGCAAAAGCGGGCCTTTCGAAGATCGTAAAATGTCCACGCCCGCGAATTTCAAGCCCAGCCTGTTCGCGGCCCGGATGGCGAGCTTGCGTTCCTCCGGCGTAATTCTCGCATCGATCGCCACGCCGCCCTTGTGCAAATTCGCGCGGAAATCGTCGCCGGTGGCACGCCGCACCATGGCCGCGATAACCTTCCCGTCAAGCACGATACAGCGCAAATCCTGGCCGGCCGCCTCGGAAATGAACTGCTGAACGAGGAAGCTTGCATCGGCATTGCGCAGCGCATCGATGAGCGAGGCGGCGGATTTGCGATTCTCGGCCAGCACCACGCCCTTGCCCTGGGTGCTTTGCAAGAGCTTGATCACGAGCGGCGTCCCGCCCACCATTTTGATGAGGTCTTCAGTGTCATGATGGGAACTTGCGAAGGCCGTGTCGGGCATCGGGAGCTTGTACATGGCCATAAGCTGATGAGCGAACAGCTTGTCGCGGCTTTGCAAAATCGATTGCGCGGAGTTCAAGACCTGCGCGCCTGTCATTTCGAATTGCCGCACCACTGCCGTGCCGTAGGCGGTGATCGACGCTCCGATCCGCGGAATGACGAAGTCATAATCGGGCAAGGTCTTGCCCTCGTAATGCACAGCGCTCGCAATAGACTTGATGTTCATATAGCAGCGCAGAGTATTGACCGGTTCGATGACGTGATCGCGCTTCTCCGCCACTTCGATGAGGCGCCGGTTGGAAAAGTTATTTGGCTCCATGGTGAGCAGCGCGATGCGCAGCGAGCGCTTGAGCGGAGCCCTTAAAGCCTGGTCCGCATAGACATCGTAGCCCAGCTTTTCCTGCACATATTCGGACCATGGGCGGATAGTGATCGCTTGAGCATCGAGCGCCGTCCGGCCAAGCAGCATCCGGTGCGCCATCGTATACCGGTTCGAGAGAGAGACCTCGATCGGCCATTCGCGATCGCCGATGCGGATGGGTGTGCTGATGATGTACCGCTGCTCGGCCTGCCCGTTGGAACTGCGCACATGCCGCCTGTCGATGACTTTGGCCGTGCACCACACCTCGACATCGGTGCTGTAGTCGATGGGATGAACGCCGAAACGCACTCTCGGTGCGTCTGCCGGTCCAAACGTCTCGATAGAAAATGCATGGAGCGCGGATGTCTTCGCACCCGTATCAATCTTGGCTTTCAAAGCCGGCAAGCCAAGCTGTGGAAGTGCAACCCATTCGCGCCAGCCTAATACAAATGGCTCCATCAAACCCTTCCCGGCCCCACGGCGACTGCTAACGATGGTTTTTCTTGATCGGCTGATTTTTTTGACTGCACCGGAACCCGCGATCCGGTACGTTACGCGCTCGAACTAACGCCACATGCGCGGTTCTTGTTCCGCAATTCTCATCACACTGAAGATGCTAACGCAATAACACTTCGGTTTTATGACAAGGGTGACATCATAGCCGTTCATGCCCCGTCCGGTTATTCCGAATCATAGTGGCTTAACTTACAGTCCGGGAGAGCGAAGGCAATATGGGATGTTGGTTCTACAGGAACTATACACATCTGCGCATTTTGAATCGATTTTAGCACTCAGACTGCCGTTGGTTCGCCTTTTTTGGCCAAACAGGCTGCTGAAAGAGCATGCGGCCCACGGCCGGCAGGCTCAACCCGTTGATATTACTCGGCCTCATCCTGAGCTTGTCGAAGGATGGAGCCAAAATTTCCAGTTTTTAGCAGCCTGTTAAGGCACCAATCGCGTCGCATTTTTGGGTTAAAGCCCACTTTGACACAGCAAATTACACAATTCATGCTGCGCAGTTGCATGCGCGCCTTAAACATAGGCCAGAGGAGAGGCCGATGGAGACCACACATCACATTCTGGTCGTTGACGATCATAAAGAAATCCGTGACTTGCTCGCCAAGTTTCTTGTGAAACACGGAATGCGGGTGACAACCGCTGCGGATTCAACCGAGGCTCGCCGTCATCTCAAGGCTGGAGCTTTCGATCTTATCGTCCTCGACATCATGATGCCGGGCGAGGATGGCCTGTCGCTGTGCAGATATTTGAGCGAAACCTCGTCGCCTCCCATCATCCTGCTCACCGCCGTCGCCGAAGAAACCGACAGGATCATCGGACTTGAGGTGGGCGCCGACGATTATGTGACCAAGCCGTTCAACCCGCGGGAGCTTCTGGCCCGCATTCGCGCCGTGCTGCGGCGCGCCCATAGCATGCCGCCAACCCGGGATGTGCCGCCCGGAGAGAAGCTCAAATTCGGCCAATTCGTCTTCGATTCGGACCGGCGGGAACTGGTCGATGCCCGGAACATCGTAACACCGCTATCCTATGGAGAATATCTGCTCCTTGCGGCGTTCCTGCACCGGCCGAATATCGTGCTCACGCGCGACCAGCTTCTCGATATCACCCGCGGGCGCGCGGCGAATCTGTTCGACCGCAGCATCGACAATCAAGTGAGCCGCCTGCGCCGCAAAATCGAGGAAGATCCCAAGGATCCGAAGATTATTCAAACAATCTGGGGAGGCGGCTACAAATTTGCCGGCCCGGTGGAGCGGGTTTGATGCGCCTTCTGCCGCGAAGCCTCAAGGGGCAGCTCATCCTTCTGACTTTGGTCGCGCTCCTGCTCTCCCAGGCGGTAAGCTTCTTTTTCGTCTTGAACGATAAAAGGTCGAGAATGAAGAGCGAGTGGTTTCACAACGTTCTGACGCGTGTCGCCACCGTGAGAGACATACTTGAAACGGCGCCGGCCGAGTTTCACCCTAAAATCATCAAGTCCGTCAATACTTGGGTGCTCAAATTTGCAATTGAGCCGGAACCTTCGGCCAATGGCAAGGAGCCCCTAAGCGAAAGCTTGCAGGAGGAGATAGGCAATGCGTTCGGAGAGCACGCCAGTTCGGTCCGGGTAACGCTCTTCTCCTTACTCAGCGAAGAGTCGCAGTTCGAATTGTTATTCAGCGATCTGTGGCGGGATACCAAAAGAACGCTTTTGGGTAAGAATTCCCTCATTCCCAAGCCACCTGTGCGCCGTTCCTACGCGCAGATTTCCGTGCTTCTCCAAAATGGACAATGGTTGAATGTGGTGATGTCGCCGCGAGGGCTGGCGCTGCCCGCTTCGCCCCTGCTGATCCAGTTTGCAACGATGGCAGCGATCTCCGCGATTGGCATCGTCCTGGTTTTGGGCAGGCTCACCCGGCCTCTGAAGGAACTCGCCCGCGCTGCTTCCGCTCTGGGCCGCGGAGAATCAAGCACGAAGCTGGAGGAGAGGGGTCCGCGTGAAGTCGTGGAGACGATTCGCGCGTTCAACGATATGCAGGAGAGGCTGAGCAGATTTGTTCACGGCCGCACCAAGATGCTTGCGGCGCTTGGGCACGATCTGCGCACACCGATCACGAGTCTCAGGCTCCGCGCTGAATTCATCGAGGATGAGGAAATTAGGGATAAGATTTTAGAAACCCTCGATGAGATGGCGGAAATGGCCGAGGCATCGCTTTCCTTCGCCCGCGAGGAAGCGGCACAGGAAGAAACGCGCCTCGTCGATTTAGGCGCCTTGATCTCGACCGTCTGCGCCGACCTGTCCGATGCAGGCCTAGCCGTAACCTGCGCCGATACGGGAAGCTTCGCCATGCGTTGCCGCCCGGTGGGCCTGAAGCGAGCCTTTCGCAATGTCATCGAGAATGCCGTTACTTACGGGCAAAGGGCGCGTATCTCCGCCGGATGTAAACAGGATGAAGCGGTGATCGTCATCGACGATGACGGGCCTGGCATACCCGATGGGGACATAGAAAGGGTGTTCAAACCCTTTGTGCGGCTTGAAAGGTCGCGAAACAAGGAAACCGGAGGGGTTGGGCTCGGTCTCGCTATAGCGCGCTCAATCGTCCGCAGCCACGGCGGGGACATCGTTCTGCAAAACCGTGCCGGAGGCGGATTGCGTGTCACTATCTCGCTCAGCGGGGTCACGGTTCTCGATGCCCCGCACTGTCACGAAACCGGTGAAGCCGCCGCCTAGCGCCGGTTGTGGCCGTCGTTTGTGTAGCCGGCACAAATGTCCTTTACCCGGATATCGTAGCCGATAAAGCGGCACAGGCGCTCCTTAAGCATTGGATTTTGCCGCACTGCTTCGTTGCGAACCCTTGTGCCATAGGACCGCGCAACGTGAGCGAGGTAGTTATCTTCGCAATACGGGGTCGCGATGTTGCCGTTTCGAGTGACCTGAAACTCCTTGTCGCACATGATCCGCGCAGAGGCGGAGCTTGCTAAAGAAACAGCAGCAATCATGATAGCGGCTTGACCCGCACGACCCAATCTGCCGTATTTTCTTGACATGCCGGGCTCTCCCCACGCTGCAAAACCAGGACCGGAAGCCGCTCGCACCTGACGACCCGTACGGAGAATTATGGCTCTTTCTCTGCGGCGGATGCTGGGCAAAGTTCCTCAACTTTTCGTGTAGCCACGGCACTGGCCTGACCCACTCCGCCGTCATCGCGAGGCGGCTTTAGCCGCCGTGGCGATCCATCGCAACATCAGAGAGTTGGCGCTGGATTGCTTCGCTTCGCTCGCAATGACGGTGACCCCGTTTCATTGAAAAATGCTCTAGCGGCGGCTGCCGCCGTCACCTGTGTAGCCGGCGCAAATGTCTTTTACCCGGATGTCGGCGCCGATGAAGCGGCACAGGCGCTCTTTGAGCATCGGATTTTGCCGCACTGCTTCGTTGCGAACCCTTGTGCCATAGGACCGCGCAACGT